>JAAZEM010000006.1 GCA_012512265.1 Armatimonadota bacterium
ACCTCCAGGTCGCATCCATGATCCTGGTGGCTGCGGCAGTTTTCGTTGTTGCCTACACGCTCCTCTACCTCTGGGAGTTCGATAAGCTTGCGCCGATCCTGGCGCTCATCGGGGTGGCGCTCCATTTCGGCGCTCCGTTTGGGCTCGCCCAGGCTCTGGGCCCCGCAATGCACGGCAACGCTGCCGCTACCCTCCTGCTGGAGACCCTGACGCGCGTAGGCCAGGTGTTGCTGTGGGCGGCTGCGATTCATGGCATCCCCACGCTCCTGAAACAGTTGCATACCGGGCTCACCGGCTTCGGGGTCGATAGCGCCACGCGGCGCGCGGCGCGCAAGCAGCCGGGTATTGTCCACCCCCTCAGCCCCTGTTGGAAGCTTCCCTACTGCCGCCCTTCATCCGCGAGCGCTGCCCGCGCTATCGTGAGAGTGCCACTTGCTGGAGGAAGAAGCGCGGTTGCCTCTGCGATGACGACATCATCACGGCTGCGCTGATGGGCGGCGAGAAGACCGGGACAGGCGCGAAAGAAAGACTGATCCTCGAGTATTTGCCGGGCGCCGGCGGAGGCAGGAGTACGATCGGTAAACGTCTAAAGTGTAAGAACTGCTTCATCTTCCTGGAGCACCAGAGGATCAAGCACCGCTATCTGGCGCCGCTGTCGGTACCCCTGGTGGTGGGCGCGTTCTGGTTCTTCCAGGAAACGATTGAGCAGACGTATGCGAGCTTCTGTCAATGGGCGGCACGCGGCGTTCAGGCAGTGGCCTTTGGACAGGTCAATACCGGAGTGCTCCACGAGACGTTCACGAATCCACTGGTGAAGTGGCTGATCTTCGCCTGTGTTGGCGTGTATGCGCTCACCTACGTCCTGCGCTTCTGGGAGTATCTCTTTTTCAAGCTAAAGATCTAAGCAATGGATTTGACACAAGTCGCTGAGTTAGTCGCCGCTGTGTGCAGCAGCCGCACGGTGACAGAGATGACGCTGCGCGAGGGAACGCGCCGGCTGGTGGTTCGACGCGCGTTTGCCGTCGAGGCGCCCCAGCCTGAGGTGATGGAAGCCCCGCCGGCGGACGATTTCATCGTCTGCTCTCCACTCGTGGGCTTCTTTCATCAGAGCGCGTCGGCCAAGTGCCCGCCCGTCACCGTGGGGATGGCGGTGCGGGATGGCCAGGTCCTCGGCGCTATCGAGTCGATGAGCGTGCTCTACGATGTCACCGCAGAGGTCTCTGGGGTGATCACCGAGGTGCTGGTGGAAGAGGGCCAGCCCGTGGAGTATGGTCAGGAGCTCTTCCGCATCCAGCGGGCGCCGGATGGAGAGAGCGCGCCCGCGTGAGCCGATGGATGCCGCTGGCGGCGCCCCGGTGGCGAGTGAGCGGGAGGTGTCGGATGATCCGTGACGTGATGCGCGACGAGAGCGGGATGAGCGCCCTCAGCCTGGTGGGTCTCCTGGTTTGCCTGGGGATTCTGGTTGCCCTGGCAGCCGTTCCCATCCCCTCCTACACCGGCGCTGGGGGCGGCTCGACGCCTCAGACGGCGCCTGCGGGGAAGGCTGCCACGCCGATCCAGCGCGCGGAAGGCGTCGAATGCCAGACCAACCTGACGCAGATTCGCCAGGCGATCACGATGTATCATACGAACAACGAGCGTGTGCCTGCCAACCTTGAGGAGTTGGGAACCTTCGGCGTTTCATCTTCGATGCGGCACTGCCCGGTGGGTGGCACCAGCTACCCATATGGGTATGATCCTCGGAGTGGGCGTGCGAGCTGTCGCTACCCGGGACACGAGCGTTACTAAAGGCTACGAGGGCGTGTCTTCCCGGAGGATCGGCGCCGGATCCAAGGAAGTGAAGTTCAGATAGGCTTAACAGGAATGCTGAAGAAGATACTCGTTTACCCACGCGGGGAGATCGCCGTGCGGATTATCCGCGCGTGCCGCGAGCTACGCATCGCGACTGTCGCCGTCTATTCGGAGGCGGATGCCGACTCGCTACATGTGCGCATGGCGGATGAGGCGGTTCGCATCGGCCCGGCTGCGGCCCAAGACTCGTATCTGAAGATGCAGAACGTGCTGAGCGCCGCGCTGATTACGGGCGCCGATGCGATCCACCCCGGGTATGGCTTCCTCGCGGAGCACGCTACCTTCTCCGAGGCTTGCGCTGCGTGCAACATCAAGTTCATCGGTCCCTCGGCGAAGAGCATCGAGGCCATGGGCGATAAGGCGCATGCCCGAGCGTTGATGATCGAGGCCGGGGTACCCGTGGTGCCGGGGTCCGAGGGCGTGCTGAATGACGAGCAGCGGGCACTGCGGACTGCGGCGCAGATCGGCTATCCGCTGATGATCAAGGCGGCGGCCGGAGGCGGTGGCCGGGGCATCCGCGTCGTGCACTCCGAGGATGAGCTGGTACGCGAATTGCGCACTGCCCAGCAGGAGGCGGATGCCGCGTTTGGCGACGGCTCGCTCTACCTGGAGAAGTACATCGAGGAGCCGCGGCACGTGGAGTTCCAAATCCTCGCGGATGAGGATGGGAACACGATCCACCTGGGCGAGCGCGATTGCTCGCTGCAGCGCCGGCATCAGAAGATCGTCGAGGAAGCGCCCTGCATCGCGCTCACCGACTCGCTGCGCGAGCGCATGGGGGCCGCCGCCGTGGCCGCGGCGAAGGCAGCGCGCTATACCAATGCGGGCACGGTCGAGTTCCTTCTCGACAAGCACGGAAACTTCTTCTTCCTGGAGATGAATACCCGTATCCAGGTGGAACACCCGGTGACGGAGGTGATCACCGGCATCGATCTGGTGAAGGCACAGATCGCGATAGCATCGGGCCTGCCGTTGCCTTGGACGCAAGACAGAATCCGGGTGAGAGGCCATGCCATCGAGTGCCGGATCAACGCGGAGGATCCCGACCGGCAGTTTGCGCCTTCGGTGGGCGAAGTGAAATCGCTCCTCTTGCCAGGTGGTCCGGGGGTCCGGGTCGACACGCATCTCTATCCTGGCTACCGGCTGCCCTCGCACTACGACTCTTTGCTCGCGAAGCTCATCTGCTGGGGGCAGGACCGGAATGAGGCCGTGGCGCGCATGGAGCGCGCGCTGGATGAGTTCGTGTTGGATGGGATGCACACCACCATTCCGTTCCATCGCCGGATCATGTCGAATGCCTACTTCAGGCGCGGCGAGGTCTACACCAATTTCATCCAACGACGAATGGAGACGTGAGAGGGTGGCGGCAAATAGACGGCGGCAGATCCGGGAACTGGCCTTCAGGCTCCTCTTTCAGGTGGATGTAGGCAAGCTGCCGATGGCGGACGTTGCGGCTTCGTTTCGAGAGGCCGTGCCCCGCGACCGCACCGATACCCGCCTGGAAGAGGCGGCGATCCGGCTGGCTGAGATGGCCGTGGAGCACCTGGGGGAAGTCGATGAGATGATTCAGGGCGCTGCCGAGAAATGGCCGCTCGAGCGCCTGGCGGCCGTGGATCGCAACATCATGCGCCTTGCCGTGACAGAGATGCTCTACGGGCACGATGTGCCGCCCAGCGTCGCGATCAACGAGGCGGTGGAGCTGGCCAAAAAGTATGGCACCGAAGACTCCGGACGCTTCGTCAACGGCGTGTTGGGCGCGGTCGCGCGCACCCACTGTGCCAGCGAGGAGTCGACCACGGGAGAGAAACCCGAGGCCACGCCGGGCGACTCTGCCGGCCAGGCTGCCTGAGCCCCGAGGGAATCTGCCGTGCCTGGTAAGGTGCAGCGCGAGCGCCTGGATCTTCTTCTCGTGCAGAAAGGCCTCTTCGAGACGCGGGAACGCGCGCAAGCCGCGATTCTCGCGGGGCAGGTCTTCGTCGGCGGGCAACGCGCCGACAAGGCAGGGGCGCGCTATCCCGCAGATGCCTCCATCGAAGTCCGCGGTGAGGCAATCCCCTACGTGAGCCGTGGCGGCCTGAAGCTGGCGGGTGCCCTCGATGCGTTCCAGGTGGATCCCGCCGGCCGCATCGTGATCGACGTCGGTGCCTCTACCGGCGGCTTCACCGATGTGCTCCTGCAGCGGGGCGCTGCCCGCATCTTCGCCATCGATGTCGGCTACGGTCAACTCGCCTGGAAACTACGCAGCGATCCCCGTGTCACCGTTCTCGACCGCACCAACATCCGGAACCTGCGCCCAGAAGCGCTTTCGGACACTCCGGATCTTGCGGTGATCGATGTCTCCTTCATCTCGCTTGAAAAGGTCCTCCCCGCTGTGCGCGATCTCCTGGCCCCGGAGGGCGAGATCATCGCGCTGGTGAAGCCGCAGTTCGAAGCGGGCCCGGAGAAGGTGGGGAAGGGCGGGATCGTGCGCAAGCCCGAGGTCCACCGAGAGGTGCTCCACCACATCGCCGACGTGGCCGAGGGTCTCGGTTACCGCGTGGCCGGGCTCATCCCCTCGCCGATCACCGGCACCGAGGGCAATATCGAGTTTCTGATCCACCTCATTCCCGGCCAGGGCCCACGCCCGGATATCGACCAGGTGGTGGACCAGGCCCATGCCCGGGCCAACCACCCCTCCTGATCCCGGTAGCGGAGTGCCCCTGAGAAGGGATCGCGCGTGTGCCTGGCGAACGACCATAGGCAACCGGGGCTTTCCGCGGTCTTCCCACAGGCACGACCGTTTTCCCTTTCGCCTTGAGGATGGCCGCGCGCGAGCGCCCCTTCCGCCCGGCCTGCGTGCCCGGCGGGGACTTTGATGCGGTTGGGAGACAAGAGCGTATGCAGGCTCGAGATAGCCAGGGCGTGCCCCCTCAGCTGCCGGCTGGCGACTGGGGGACCGGTCCCGCCCCTGCCGTGACTGTTGAGCTCGAAACCACCCGAGTTGTCAACTATGCAATGCAGCAGAACGATGTGCCGGTGGTCACTCGGCTGCGGATCGCCAATGCCGGGGATGCAAGCCTTCGGGACCTGCACGTGCGCATCACCACCGACCCCGGCTTTTCGGCGCCTTGGGAGTTGCATCTTGCCGAACTGAGGCCTGGGGAAGCCCGCGATCTGGGCGTGGTGGATCTGCCACTCTCGCACTCCTTTCTAGCCCAACAGACCGAGCGCGTCGCCGGTGCCCTCCAGGTCGAGGTCGCCCAGGGAGAACGATCCCTCGCTTGCCATCACCAGCGCCTGGATGTGCTGGCGTATGACGAATGGAGTGGCTCCCAAGCGCCGCCGGAGATGCTTGCATCCTTTGTGACGCCCAACCACCCGGCCGTTGAAGCCGTGCTGGCCGATGCCGCGGCGCTCCTGGGAGAATGGACGGGCGATACCTCTCTCTCGGGCTACCAGAGCGGTGATCGCAGCCGAGTGCTGCTCACGGTAGGGGCCATTTATGCCGCCCTGCAGGGGCGTGGGATCCGATACAGCGAACCGCCCGCGAGCTTCGAGGATGCGGGCCAGAAGATCCGGCTACCAGACCGCATCCTGGAGCACCGGTTGGGCACCTGCCTCGATCTGGCAGTCTTGAGCGCCGCCTGCCTCGAGCAGGCGGGAATCCACCCGCTGGTCGTCATCATCGCCGGCCATGCCTTTCCGGGGGCGTGGCTGGTAGACGACTGCTTCGCGGATTGCGCCATGGACGACGCCGTGCATCTGCGAAAGCGGGTGGATGTGGGGGAGCTGTGCGTCTTCGAGGCAACCGCACTCACGCGTTCCCCCGCCTGCCCCGTGGAACGGGCCCTGGAAGAGGGAAGGCGGCACCTCGACAACCCGAACGCCTTCATCTACGCCATCGACATTCTTCGCACCCGAAAGAGCCATATCCGCCCCTTGCCCTTGCGTGTTTCCACCGAGACCCAGGGCGCAGAGCCCCAACAGCCGGAGGCCCCCCACCCTCTCTGGGCCACCGAGTGCGGCGCTTCCCGGAGTGGCCGAGCCAGCTCCCGACGGCGAGGCAGCTCCGACCGAGAATCCAGCAGCCCGGCTCGAGCGCTGGAAGAGCCGGCTCCTCGATCTGACCCTGCGCAACCGCCTCCTCAACTTCAAGGAGACGAAGAAGTCGCTCCCGATCCTCTGCCCCGACCTGGCCGCCTTGGAAGATGCCCTGGCGGAAGGAGAACGCTTCAGCATCCTGCCCTTGCCGCTGGAGTTGCAGGAAGGCCAGCCGCGAGCGGCGGCCATTCACCGTTGGCGAACGGGAAAGGATCTGAACATCGAGCTGCTGCGCGAGGAGCTCAAGGCGCATCGCCTGCGCACGCACCATGACGAAGCCGAGATGAAACGGCGCCTCCTGGAGATCTACCGAGAAGCGCGAACCAGCCTGGAGGAGAATGGAGCGAACACGCTCTACCTGGCGCTCGGATTTCTCAAGTGGAGAGAGACACCCGGAGCCGACCGGACATACTTCGCGCCGCTTCTCTTGCTCCCCTTGGAGATAGCCCGCCGGTCGATACAGGAGGGCTTTTCAATCACGCGGGGCGATGATGATCCGCTCGTGAACACCACGCTCCTGGAACTCCTCGCGCGAAGCTTCGACATCAAAGTCCCGGGTCTCGACCCGCTACCACAGGACGAGAAGGGCCTCGACGTGCCGGCCATCCTGCACCGCTTCCGGGAGGCCGTCCTGCACATCGACGGTTGGGAAGTTGTCGAGGTTGCCTGCATTGGCCACTTCTCCTTCACCAAGTTTCTGATGTGGCGTGACCTCGAGGTGCGTGCGGATGACCTGCAGCAGAACCAGATCGTCTCCCACCTGATCAACACGCCCACCGAGCCCTTTCCATACGAGGGCGAGTTTCCCAACCCGGAGCGCCTGGATGAGACACACTCGCCTCTGGAGACGTTTTGCCCGCTCAGCTCCGACTCGTCGCAGCTTGCCGCCGTGTACGCCGCCGCGGAGGAGAAGAGCTTTGTGCTGCACGGGCCTCCCGGAACGGGCAAGTCGCAGACGATCACCAACCTGATCGCGCACGCGCTCGCGATGGGGAAGAGCGTGCTCTTCGTCTCCGAGAAGGCCGCGGCGCTCAACGTGGTGCATGAGCGGTTGAAGAAGTGCGGATTGGGCCCCTTCTGCCTGGCGTTGCACTCCAACAAGAGCCACAAGGTGCAGGTGATTCGGCAGCTCTATGAGACAATGGAGTGTTTCGCGGCACGCACCGAGGACGAGTGGCGGCGTGAGGCGGCACGCACCGAGGACGAGTGGCGGCGTGAGGCGGCGCGCCTGGCGGAGTTGCGCCGCGAGCTGAACGACTATGCAGGAGCGCTTCACCGGGTCCGTGAGACTGGAGAGAGCGCCTTTCAGGGGATGTCGCGGCTGATCGGGCTGCGCGATGCCCCACGGGTGGATCTGAGCTGGCAACGCGACCGGAGACTCGACCGCGAGACGCGCGATCAAATGCGAGAGATCGCCCGCCAATTGGAGGGGGCAGCGCGGGGCTCTGCTCATCCATCCAATAACGTATGGGGGCCGGTCGAGTGCGATGAGTGGAGCCACGCCTGGCGCAGCGATGTGGAAGCCGCCATCCAGGCGCTACAGGCCGCTAGTGGCGAACTGCAGCGCGCCGCCGAGGCGGCAGCCCCCCTGCTACACCTGAGTAGCAGCGGCTGGAGCGAGGAGGATCTGGAGAACACCTTCTCCGTCGCCAAGGCGCTGTTGGAGTCGCCAGAGCCACCGGCGGCGCTGGTGGTGGAGCCCGACTGGGATGCCTTGAACGAGTCGGTGAACTCCTGGTTGGAGCATGGCCGCCGGCGTGACGCCCTGCGCGAGCAGCTATACGCTCGCTACACCGAGGGCATCCTGCAGACTGATCTGGACTCCCTGTGGCAGCGGCTTGCCAGCGCGGAAGCATCGTGGGCGCTTCCGCGCGCGTTGGGCCGGTGGCAGGTGCGTCGCGCCTTGACGCGCGTGGCCCAATCTGGCCAGCCCGTAGCGGCAGAGAGCCTGAAGGGGGATCTGCTGGCCGCTCGTTCCCTGCGCGACGAGGAGAACGCCGTCGCTGAGGCGGGCGACCGCGCCCGCGTCCTTCTAGGACGGTTCTGGCGGGAAGGCGAGGCAGACTGGGAAGAGATCGCCCGGGTGCGTGATTGGACCGCGTCCCTGCGCTCCCTGGCCACTCGGATCGCTGGTACAGACCTGGAGCGTGCGGCCACCTTGCGGCAAGAATGGGCCCGGTTGGTTGAGGAAGGGCGAGAACAGATCCGGTCGGATGGCCCTATCGGCAGGCGCCTCCAGGATTTTCTCCAGGCCGCGAGACAATTTGCTGTGGCGCGCCAGCGGCTGAATACCGTACTCCACCTCAATACGATGGCTGCCTGGGGCGCACGCTCCGATCCCGACCTCCTGAAGACCGTCGATGCTCGGCTGAATGACTGGCTGGAGCATCTGGATCAACTGCGAGATTGGTGCCACTGGCAGTCGGTGCGAGGCCAAGCAGCGACCGCGGGGCTTCAGGGCGTGGTCACCGCGTACGAGCAGGGGCAGATCGCCGCGGATCAGATCTCCAAGGCATTCGAGCGGAGCGCGACGCAATGGTGGGTCGAGGGTGTGATCGACTCCGAGCCGACACTGCGCGGCTTTCACCGACAGGATTTCGAGCGCAAGATCCGAGACTTCGCCGCCATCGACGAGCGCTATACGGCGCTCACTCGCTCCGTCATCCAGGCGCGACTTGCGGCGCAGGTGCCGCGGCCGGGAGACCGGATGAGCAGCAACTCGGAGGTGGGCATCTTGATGCATCAGAATCGACGGCAACGTGGCCATATGCCCATCCGAACGCTCTTTCAGAAGATCCCAAACCTCTTGCCCCGCCTGGCGCCCTGCCTCCTGATGAGCCCGCTCTCCGTGGCGCAGTACCTGGATCCCGCGCACCCACCGTTCGACCTGGTGGTCTTCGACGAAGCCTCGCAGATCCCGGTCTGGGATGCGGTGGGGGCAATCGCGCGCGGGAAAGAGGCAATCATCGTCGGCGATCCCAAGCAGCTGCCGCCGACTAATTTCTTCAACCGCGCGGAGGATGATGAGACATCCGACGAGAGCGTAGTGGAGGATCTGGAGAGCATCCTCGAAACCTGCATCGCTGCCCAGCTCCCGGAGTTGCGCCTGCGCTGGCACTACCGCAGCCGGCACGAGAGCTTGATTGCGTTTAGCAACTACCACTACTATAGCAATGATCTGCTGACGTTCCCATCGCCACACACCGATACCGCCCTCTCGCTGCGGCCAGTGTCGGGCCACTACGACCGTTCGAAGGCGCGCACCAACCGCGCGGAGGCCGACGCGGTGGTGGCGGAAATCATCGCCCGGTTGACCAGCCCCGAGCATTGCCACGCCAGCATCGGCGTGGTCACCTTCAGCATGGCGCAGCAGACACTGATCGAGGACCTCCTGGAGGATGCGCGCCGGCAGCACCCGGAGATCGAGCCGTTCTTCAATGGTGGCGATGGCGTGTCCGAGCCGGTGTTCGTGAAGAACCTGGAGAACGTGCAGGGCGACGAGCGCGATGTGATCCTCTTCTCCGTCTGCTACGGGCCGGACGCCCAGGGCCGCGTTTCCATGAACTTCGGCCCGCTGAACCGCGATGGCGGCGAGCGCCGGCTGAACGTGGCGATTACCCGTGCCCGCCAGGAGATCGTGGTCTTCTCCACTCTGCGTGCGGACCAGATCGACCTCTCGCGCACGCGCGCCCAGGGCGTAGCGGACCTGAAGTGCTTCCTGGACTATGCGGCACGTGGCCCGCGGGCGCTGTCTGAGAGACGTGAGGTGGACCCCGGAGCGGAGTGCGAGTCGCCTTTCGAGCAGCAGGTCTGCAATGCGCTGCGAGAGCGTGGCTACATGGTACACCCGCAGGTTGGGTGTTCCCGCTACCGGATCGACCTCGGGGTGGTGGATCCGGAACACCCGGGCCGCTATCTTCTCGGTATCGAGTGCGATGGCGCCACCTACCACAGTGCGCATACCGCTCGCGACCGCGACCGGCTGCGTGAGGCAGTCCTCCGCGACCTAGGCTGGCGCCTGCACCGGGTCTGGTCCACGGACTGGTGGGAGAGGCCGGCTGAGGAGCTGGCGCGCATCGAGGCGGCCATCGAGGACGCAAAGAAACAGAGGAGACAACCTGCGCCTCCCCCGCCGCCGATCATTCCTGCGGCGCCGCTTGTCGCCCCGCCGGCGGCGCCAAAGTCGGAGCCACGTCCTGCGCCGACGGCGCCAAAGCCGGAGCCACGGCGCGCGCCGGAGATCCCCGTCTACGTCCCGTATCAAGTGGATCAGGAGCTGGGAGATCTAAACGCATTCCTCGACTCTCGCTCCACCCAGGAGATCTTGGAGCGGCTCGAAGCGGTCATCGAAGCCGAGGGGCCGGTCAGCCTGGATCTCGCGGCAAGGCGGGTGGCCGCGTGCTGGGGTATCCGGCGCGTGGGTCATCGCGTCGAAGAACGCATCAAGAAACTGGCCCCCCGCGCGAGATGCCGGCGTACTCCCCATGGAGAGAAGGCGTTCCTGTGGCCCGAGGGTCTGGACCCGGCGGAGTACACCGGCTTCCGGGCTGCCGGAGAAGATCCCGACGCGCAGCGAGGCATCAGTGACATCCCGCCCGAGGAGATTGCCAACGCGGCCTTGCACGTCCTGAAGGGGCAGGTGAGCATGCCGGCTGACGACCTGATCCAGCAAACGGGCCGGGCGCTGGGGTTCCAGCGCGTGGGCCGAAATGTCAGAGAGGGTATCCGAGCCGGAATCGATCTCCTCTGCGAGCGTGGAGATGCCTGCGAGGAGGATGGGTCGGTCACGCTCTCCAAATGAGCGGGTGCTGCCTCTGGGATGCCGCGGCGCTGGCTGATAGCAGGGCGGCTGGCTCAGCGGGGCGCGCGGGCGATGGGGAGGAGGCAGCCGAAGGTGCTCCCCTCGTTCAGCCGACTATCGGCGAACACCTCGCCGCCGTGGAGCTCGACGACCGTCTTCACGATGGCAAGACCCAGCCCGGTGCCCGTGATCCTGGCCATCTCGGGGCGCCTGGCACGGAAGAACTTGTCGAATACCATGTGCAAATCTTCCTCCGAGAGGCCCATGCCCGTGTCGTGAATGGCGATCCGGACGCGGTCGCCCTCCACCCGCGCGCTGGCGTGAATCCGCCCCCCCTCGGGGGTGTACTTCGACGCGTTGCCGAGCAGGTTGAGGAGCACCTGGTGGAGCCGGTCGGGGTCGGCCATCAGCGCCGGCAGATCCGCGGGGATCTCCTCGGTGTAGACCTGGCGCTTGGCCTCCAGATCGGGGCGGAGGAGCGTGACCACCTCTCTCAGAACGGGCGCCAGCGACACCGGGCTGGGGGTAATGGGGGTTCGCCCGGCCTCCAGCCGGCTGAGATCGAGGAGGTCGTTGATCATCTGCAACATGCGCTCGCCGTTCCGGCGCGCCACCCGGACGAACTCGGCGGTCTCCTCCTGGAGTTCGGTGTCTTCGAGGACGAGCTCCAGATAACCGATCACTGAGCTGAGAGGGGTGCGCAAGTCGTGCGTTACGGTCGCAATGAGATCGGTGATGGTGCGGTTGAGCCGGCGTAGCTCCTCGTTTTGCTTGGCCAGTGCCTGCGCATGGGTGCGTTCGGCTTCCACCAGGCGCGCATTCTCCAATACGAGCGCGGCCTGGCCGGCGACGAGATCGAGGAGCTCCCGCTCCGGCTCGTCGAAGTCGCGCCCGGAGGTGCGGGCCACGGCCAGGAAGCCCACGGGGTGACCCGCGGCCTGAAGCACCTGCACTGCGATAGCTGGTTCGGGGTTGGGATGCCGCTCCGAGATGTACTCGGCGCCGGCCACGAGGACGGGCGCCGCCAGCTCGCTACCAGAAAGCTGGAGACGGCTTACGATCGCCGCGTGAAGCTGCTGAAGCGTCCGCGGGTGCACCGGGCCGCGGACGAGGACGTAGGAGGTACCCCCTTTCGCGAAGGCGAAGGCGCCGGCGCTTAGTTCCACCAGTCGGGAAAGCCGCTCGAGCACCGCGCGCGCCGTGTCACGCTCACCGCTCGCGGTTGCGGCGATGGCGCTGATGCCATGGATAATCGTCTGCTCGAAGAGCCGGCGCTCCAGAGAGGCGTTCACCCTCTCCAGCGCCTCGATCCGCGTCGTGATCGGAAGCTCTATCGCCTTCCCAGTCTCCGAGGAGCGTGGGAAGCGCGCCAGAAGCGCCTGAACCCGCTCCAGAAGCGCCCCCGGCCCAAATGGCTTGGGCAGGTAATCGTCGGCGCCGCTCTCGCGGCCCCAGAACTGCTCGTACTGCTCCTTGTGCGCGCTCAGGATCAGGAAGGGAATGCCGCGGGTGCGCGAATCTCCCTTGAGTAGACGGCACAGCTGCAGCCCGGTCATCTCCGGCATCTCCACGTCGGAGATGATCAGATCCGGGCGCTCACGGAGGACCATATTGATGGCGGCGAGGCCATCGGGCGCGGTCAGGACGGTGTGCCCGGCGGCCTCTAAGACCTGGCGGACCATGTCCAGTATCAGGGGACTATCATCCGCCACCAGGATGCGCGCCTGCGCTGATGCATCCATTGCGTCGCTCCGGCGCTATGCAGAGCCGGCCGCGACTCGTACCGCGGCCGCCATTGCCTCCGCGTCGCTGGGATAGAGCGGGAAGAGGGCATCGAGGCCAGTAATGTGGAGAACTTTGGAGATCTGCTCGCTGGGCGCAGCGATGTAGAAGCAGCCGCCCGCTTTCTTCAGGCGTGTATAGATGCTAACCATGCTTCCCAAACCAACGCTATCGATGAAGTCGAGCGCTCCGAGGTGGAGCACCACGAAACGGTGGCCCTCTTGAGTCAAGCTAATCAATGCCCCGCGAAAGTGTGCGGCGCTGTAGGCGTCTAGCTCGCCGCGCAAATAGACCACGGGGATACCTTCGGCAGTATCTTCAATCGTGATCCCAAAGTTCAGGAGCTGCTGTTGCTCTCCCGCTGCATCCCGTATCTCAATGAGCCGCGACACGCCGCCCGCATCGAGGACGCGCCTCACCGGTGGAGTCGGGTTCTGGATCGTCAGCTTGCCAGGCACGCGCTGGCACGCGCTCATCAGCACCCCGAGCGCCAGGCTATCCAGCAGGTAGAGGCGCTCCATATCGATGACGATGTCGCGGAATCCCTCTGTGACGAGGGCCAGCACGGTGCTCTTGAGCTCGGGAGCTGTCGAGGCATCCAACTCGCCCTCAAGCCGGATGACCGGACAAGAGGAGTTCTCCCGTACTACCTCAATATCTAGAACGGAATCCGTCATACGCTTGCCCTTCCCCCACGCGATTCCTGTTGCCGAGGAAGCAGATCCAGCTGACAGGATGCAGCGCGAGTGTATTGAGAGGGGCAGGCGTGCTGCGATCCCGCCATAGATATGCTACCCTCGCAAGACTCATCCAAAACTGTATTGGCCATCGAGCGCCGGAGATCCTTGCGCGATGCATCCCCGGGGGCACTCCACCGGGGGGAAGGAGTGCCCCTGCGGACTCGTGCTCAGCGTTCCGGGGCCACGCCGCTCAGCGCGAAAAGCACCGGTGATGCCGCGGTGTCGTCGGCAACCAGGGTCACCTCGGTGATCTCCCTCTCCGGGAACGGGTTTCGCAGTGTGTAGACACGCAAGTAGAGTGGCTCGCCTCCCGTGGTGCGGCCTTGCCACGCCACCGGCGCATAGACCGCGGTTCGCGGATCATGCGCGGCGCGAAGATGTGCCCCGTAGAGCAAGGTGGAGGGCATCTGTGTGCCATCCGCGTAGCGCACGACGATCTTCCCGACCGGATTTCCCTCGGCGACCTCCCATCCGGTGGCCATCAGGAAAAGAAGCTCCGACGCGCGCCGGCCAAGCGGAATGGTGACAGAGTTGGGATAGCGCATCGGCAGGAGGGGGCCATGCAGCGCAACGGCCCGGCTATTCCCCGGCAGGTGGAAGAGGGAGTGCCCCAGGCGTCGGACTCCCCCTTCCAGCGCGGAGAGGTCATGATCGGGACCGTAACCAAGCCATCCGTCGCGCGAGGGCGTATCACACCAGGGCATATTGCCCAGGGGCGCCAGGTCTACCACGAAGCCGGGCTCTTTCCCGGGCGCTCGGGAGAAAGCCGGCCACGAGGCTAGGAAGCGTTGCGCGGCCGCTTCCGTGGCCTCCGCGAGCGCGGGTGACTCGGGGTTCCACGCGTAGCCCGCTGCCAGCAGGTAGGCCCGAAACTGGGGGAACTCCCGCCGGAGGGCGGTCATGTTCCCGTAATAGCCCGTCCACGTCGTCTGGATCAGGCCCGAGCCGTGCGCTGCCGCGGCGCGCGCGAAACCGCGCACGTTCTCCGGCTCGTACCAGGTGGCGGCCCAGACCTCAAAGCCGGCCTCACGCAGGATCCGGATACTCGGATAGTCATCGGCAACGGCGTAGTGCCAGTCGGTGATGAGGATCTCCTTGGGGAGTTGCTCGCGCCGCCGCCGGGCCTCGGCCACGCTCTTCGCGTTCGTCGCGTCTCCGCCTTCGCCCGGCCCGAGGAGCATGTCGCCCCACATCAGCGTGCGCGCGCCGCGCTCCGCCAGGAAGTTGTGCAGCTTTCGGGTATCCTCGATGAAGAGCTGATCCACCCCTTTGCTCTTGCACGGTTCGTGCTGCGCAAACTCGCCACGGTGATGGAACTCATCATGCCCGATGTGGAAGTAGCGCGGGTTTCCGAACAGCTCCAACGCCTCTTCAAAGATGTCGAACACTAAGTCGTACGTCTTCGGGTTCGAGGGGCAGTAGGCGTACTTCGCCTTGGGGTCCTCTGCCAGATCCAGGTGCTGGTTGTTGTGGAAGATCCAGTTGGCATGCCCCAGCGTCTGCACCAGCGGGATCACCTCGATGTAATAGTCGCGCGCCAGGGCGAGCAGCGCGCGCACTTCCTCCTTTGGCATGCCCCACGAGGCGTGTAGCTCCGGGTGGCTCTCCCACTTCACGTACTCGCATTCGAGCACGATGGTGTTCACTTTATGTGGCGCGAGCACGTCGCGAATCAGGTCGCGATGCAGGAAGGTAGACCAGTGATCAGTGAGGAGGTGGACCCCGCGTGTCGCCAGGGCGGGCCAGTCGCGGATAGTGGTTGCGGCGATGCGAGCCGGGGCCGCCGTATCCGGGTGGATTGCCTGGAGCAGGGTGAAGGCACCATAGAGCGTGCCCGGCGCATCGGCGCCAGCGATCACCACGCAGTCCGGCGTTACGCGCAGCGCGTACCCGTCACGCTCGGTTACCTCGCGCAGGCCGGCCCGGGCGAGCCACTTGCGCACCGCCGGCGAGGTTCGCGTTCCGACGACGATGACGTTGCCCTCTTCGCGCCAGAGTGAGACCGGCGCCGTGCGCAGGCGCAGGCCGAAGCGCTCTCTCACACGCTCCTGCAACTCGCGCGCCGCCCGACGGCTGGCGGCATCCTCGCCGACGACGATGCGCGTCTGCTCATCGAGGGCGAAGCTTCCGACTCCGGGGCGCACCTGGCGCGGAGTGGGGATCAGGCGGCCATCTGGATCGGAAGAGAGCCGAGCGTCCGGAACATCGCGCACGGGCAGGTGCTTCACCGACGGACTGGAGCGATCCGGCCGCTCCGCCATCTCCACCGGGTCGATCGTCAAGGTCACGCGCGAGTGAAACGGCTTGCCCTTCTCCAGGGGTACCTCCAGATAGCCGAGCCAGAGGGTCGGGCTCGCCTGGAGCCAGGGCGAGGGCACTTTGCGCGCATCAAAGAGGTCCAGCCCCTGATGGGCGCGCTCCTCTTCCACTGTGATGGTGCCAACGCGCGAGTCGACGCGCAGGCGGCGGAAGGGGGAGAGCACCAACGCCGAACGGGGGTCCGTGCCGGATCCGGTGTAGGGAAGTAGCCCCGAGCGCTCGCCTTCGGCGACAACCGCGCGATACGGCTGTCCGGCGAGTAGCACCGCGGAGAGATAGCCTGCCGAGTACTCGATGATGGCCGGCTCATCCGCGTGAAGAACGCCCCGCAGGTCGAGGATGAGGCGGTTTCCCTCCAGGATGTCGATGGCGTACTCGAGCTCGAACGCCTGGTTGGCGGCAGAGAGCGCCAGTCGCTTCCCCCCAGGTAGGTCCGATGCCACCACCTTCGCGCGCGAACGCCCCAGAGTGAGGTGCGTCTTCTTCCAGTCCGGGGAGACCACGTTGATGGACGACCGGGTGATCAAAGGCAGGCCGCGATAGGTGACGCGCAGACCGGCGCCGGGCGTGACCCCATCAAACGGGGTGAGCGTGGCGCGCAGATCGCCCACAACAGCCGCGGGCGCGGCAGCCAACGGCGCTGCCCCCAGGATCAGTGCCGAAACGGCCAGCAGACCGAGAAGCAAGGCGCTCGCGCGAGTGATGCTCGCGCTGGTGAGAGAACTTCGGAATGCGACCATAGAGCGATTATATCATCGCGGGAAAGCCAGGTCAAACCGGCATTCCTGAGCGTGACAGCTCTGGACGCGAGAACAGTGAGCCAGAGGGAGAGCGCACGATCCTGGGCATTGGCTCCCCGGCGGCACGCTCAACACCCCCCCTCGGGTCGCGTCTCCACCCGCGGCATCGAGCTACCGATGGTAGACGGCGCTCCGAGCAAGCGTCCGTGCGAGTGTCACATCGATTGGAGGAGGTTTCGCACCTCGGTTGGACTGACGCCCCCCTCACTCACCATCTTGCACAGGTCGCTGATGTCGTGGAGACGGAGACCCCGCGGCTCGGCGCAGACCACGATCTGCATCCGGGTGCTTTTCATCACGCCGGGAAACTCGCGAGCCAGGATGGCATCGAGGACCTGCTTTCGGTTGCGCGAAAGCGTCTCGCGCACGCGCTCGTCATTCCCAAAGAGCACGAGCGTGGCCTCCACGAGGTCGGCGGCAAGGGCATCGCTGCCCAGATGATCGAACTCTCGCAGGAACTCATCCACCGGTCCAACAGGCTTGCGTTCGGGCTCCTCGTCGGCATCGGCCTGCTCTGGAGCAGGGGCTGCCTTCTCGCTCGTCGCTTCTTCGCCTGAGGGCGCGTGTTGCACGAGCGGAGTCAGCACCGAGAGGGGAGGACGCACCACTTCGGCCGGGCGCCCGGCGAGGGCCGCAAACAGGGCATCGTAGAGAGACGCGGTGGTATCCTCCGCGTAGGGCGCCAATGCGGTGGCAAGGTGCTCATACTCCGCGTAGCGGCGGGCGTTCTCGGTGAGCCGGGCGCGGAGTGCCTCCAGGTCTGATGGAGCCTCTTGGGGGCTACTGGCGTGCCGTGGCCGGCGGGCGTGCCGGCCGCCGCTCTTTCGCGGAGTGGCAGCCGATTTCAGCAGCGACTGCTTCTCCTCCTCGGAGAGCGTGCCGGCTGCGAGGCGAAGGAGCAGGTCACGGTCGGGCTGAAGCCGCTCGCAGAGGCGAGTCAGATTGCGGTGCAGGATGGCCAGGATGTCGTCACGCGCGTACGCCAGCTCCTCCAGGGAAGCCGCGCGGAAGTCGATCCCCAGCTCCTTCGCCACATCGTCGCAGAGCCGGGTGATCAGACGCCCATCGGATGACAGATCGCCAGATCGCAGACGCTCGAAGAGGCGCTCGGCCTCGGCGGCGTCGCTCAGGTGGATCAGGTCGTCGGCGCGCTGGCCGCCTAGCTTCTCGCCGCTACGCAAGGCGCTCGTGAGGGCATCCCACAGCGGAATCCGCGACGACCGGCGGACCTCCATGCTCCGCAAGATCAAGGCGAGGAAGACCGCGTCCGAGAGCGCGGAATCAGCGGGCCGCTGGCTGAGGTAGTGGAGGATCGCTTCGCTCCGACCGCGGAGGGTTTCGACAAAGACATCGAAGACATCCGCCGAGAGGATCGGATGCGAGTGCTCGCGCGCGAACAGCACGGGTGTGAGCGGCGCGAGGAGATCGAACAGGAGCGCCGAAGCGGGCCCGGGCTCCTCCTGGCTGCCGAAAAGCGAGGCGGCCAGGTCGCACAACGCCCACACGCGGCGACGCTGCTCCTCGTCAGCCCCGGCACCGGCGTGAGACTCAACGAACGCGGCACGAAGGAGATCGTCCAGTTGCCCCGGCTCCACCGGCAGCTCTTGAATGGCCTGCCGCGCATCGCACACAAGCTCCAACTGGACCGGCGCGAGCAGCCCGCTCGCTATCAGGTGCTCCTCACATGCGGCATCACTGACAATCCCACGGAGGAGATGTCGGAGAAGCACTCGCCGATTGTCGATCTCATAAAGCGCGGCAATCAAAGCGCGGGTGCCGTTCTGCCGGCTGCGGATGCTCTGCCGCTGGGCGTTCTGCAAGGCTAGCACGGCGAAGCGACAGAAGGCATCCACCTCCTCGCTTGCCCGAATCATCGAGCGCTCGTCACCCAGGGCAGGCAGATGCTCCTGGGCAAAGACGCGCAGCATCTCCTTGAGCGAGGTGGCCGCCGCACGATAGCCGGTGACCATTTTGCTGGGCACATACCCGGTGGCGCGCAGCTCTCCCTCGGTCTCCTCTATCTTCGCTTCGAAGACCCGGTCGAACTCGATGAGCAGGCGCTCGCAGGTGCTTACTGCAGCCCGGATCGCCTCGCGCTGGCCGGGGTCGGGGCGATATGCGGCGAGTGATGCGCGCGTCTCGGCGGATAAGGGGTGCCGGATGAGCCCGCACCAGACCTCGGCGGCGCTCCCAACGCCGGCCAGTGCCTCGGCGCCATCGAGAACGTTGGCAATCGCATCCGGTGAGGGGTAGGAGGTGCCGAGGGAGTTCTGGAAGACGACCCAGGCCGGTGCGTCGGTGCACGCCATCAACTCCGCGGCGTCGCGGATATTCCAGCGCGTGGATTGGCGCGACAGGCGGAATGTGCCCGCGTCGGTGATCCCACCGATCACCCGGTGGGTTCGCTCGGGAAGGAGCAGCTCGCCGGTGGAGGAGAGAAGCACGGGCGCCTCGGAGTTCACCGGCACCGCGTCTTCAAACGTCTCGGTGAGGCCGGTGGCGCGCGCGACCAGCTCATGCAGCGTTTCTCCCGATGGCAGGCAGATCTGCGAGAAGGTGCCTTCCGGCACGTTGAGGGGCTGCGCATTCGCCATGACAAGCGCCGCCACGCGAGTCGTCTCGACCCAACTCAAGATCTCGTAGGCCAGGCTCCACAGCGCCTGCTTATCGGCGAGAAGCGCCTCCGTCGAAATCGTTTCCTGCGTCAAGCATACATCGAGCCGGCCCAGGATCTCCGTGATCTGCCGGGCGATGTTCGTGCCCACCAGGGTGCGCTGAAGCTCCTGAGCGATCCACGCCGCCTCATCCCCCAGATCCGCGGTGGTAAACAGCTCTTCCAGTTTCCGCTCGCTGCGCGATGAGAGCGCCATGAGCAAGCCCACCCCATGCTCGCGCAGGCTCTGGCGGCCGTTGGGATCGGGCAGGCGATCAATCACCTCACTCAACGGCGCGAGGATGCGTTCTCCCTCTTCCTCACCGGCCAGATCGATGACCTGCTGGCGGAGAACTGCGAAATGCGCACGAACGCCCGCCTCATCGGCGGCCGCCTCCAGCATCCGGTCCACGGTCCGGTCGATGGCGCGCTCCCCTTCAACGGTGCGTTCCGACACCTCGCGGATCTGGCGGGCTCGGGCTTCACCAATCCGTTCTGCCAGGGCTCGCTCGTGAGCATCTGCCTGGGCCTCGAGCGAGGCGAGATCCAACACGCGACCGAGGGCTGTGTGGAGCTCGGCGACAGCCTGGCGGATCCGTTCGAAATTGACCCGGATGACGACGGCATCGCTGAACTCATCGAGCCGGGGGCCCTCAACGGCGCTGGCCGCGGCAACGGTGGCAGGGAGCGATGCTTCGACGGCCTGAATCACACGCGCCTGAAGCGCCTCGGCTGTGGCAGAGAGGCGTCGCTGCTTCTCGGCCGCGGTCAAGTGCGACTGCACCAGATCGCGGAGCGCGGCGACATCATTCCAAATGTCGCGCAGGGGGTCGGACTCAGGCTGGGGCGCAGGGCTTTCAATCACCCCGGAGATGAGCGAGCCGATCGGGGCTCCTCCCTCAGCGAGCATATCGGCCGTGTCGATCATCGGTACGGCGATATCCGCCATCCGGCTGCCAACCAGGTCTTCGATGGCAGCGGTCAGCTCTGCGAGGGGACCATCGAGGATGATCTGGGGTGAGATGCTGTTGAAGGCGGCGCTCAGCAGCCGCGTCGTGCTGTCCGCCAGGTCTTGCAGCCGGCGTACCTTCTCGGCGATGCGCGTCTCAAGCTCCGCGGCGGCGTCCGGGCTGAGGCCGATCTCTGGAAGCGGCCCGGGCGGCAGCGGGCGCGAGCGGATCTGCTCGCAGGAGTTGGCGAAACGGTAGATGCAGCTGATGAGCCGGGTCACTGCGTCGTCACGCGCCACCTCATCGGTGACCGCCTGGGCATCCATATAGGTGAAATGCCCTGGGGGGCAGACAATCGGCACGAGGGAAAGGAAATCCTGCTTGGGGGCGAGGACAACAGGGTGGAGAAGCTTGCGGTGGGCGGCACCGCGCACGAAGATACAGAAGCGGCCAAACTGGAGGAAGAGGGCATCGCCCTCTCGCCAGCCGTGTGCCCGAGAAACGGCGCGCAGATCAGAGCACCATTTCCGTATCTCGGAAGATTCCAGGGGCACACTCACCCGTGCCGTAGAGTGGTCCATCTGCTGGCACGCATCCTCGCGACAGGCCCGAACTCTCTCCTGCCATACTGCCAATGCACGGTTGCGACTGGCAGCCTCTGCGTCCCTCGGGTCGAGCACCTCCGATTCGCTAGAGGATGAAGCACGGCTACCGAGGGGTTGACCCGAACAGTGAGAACCAATCATCAGCGAGCGCACAATCCTTCCGGATCCAATGGAGTCTGGCCATCCGCCGCTGCGTTCGCGGCGGGGTGCTCCACGACGGCGTGGCCTCCATGCGGATACAGCATCATCTGGCCCTGCCTGATCATCGGAGGCCAACAATAGCAGGTATGACTATACCATAAGATTCCTCCTATGTCAACGCCTCCTTGCCTGCCCGCGCGGCGAGAAGACGGATGCCCACGGCGCGCGTCTATGACAGGCTGCGCGGAAGCCTTCGCCCTCCGGGCAGTCCCCGCTCGAAGCCCCGGGTGGTCAAAGCCCCGGACTGGAGATGCGGGCGGCCTCAGGGTCCACCATCAGTGCCATTCGGGTGGCATGATTACGGCTCTGAAGGGCCGCACGAAGCCCGGCTGGCGCGCGTCGCGTGCAACAGGGTGGTGGAAGGGTCTCTCGAACGGCCGTATGGGGTGGGGGAAAGCGAGAGGGGCGGGGGAGCCGGCGGGTGGGCAGAGTGAGCTTCGCCGATCCCTCGGCTCCCCCGGTTCCGGCGCTACCGGAAAGTAAAGCCCCGTCTCTCCTTTTTCTGCCGGATAGGAAAGGAGAAGTGGAAAAGATCCGGTTCGTCGCTCGGGCTGCGCGAATGGCGCCAGGGCAACACCACACACTCGCCGTAGCCACGGGACGCGGCTTCAGCAAGCGCCTCGCGCGTCGCCTGAGTGAGCGTTTGAGCAAGGACTTCAACGATGATGATGCCGCGGCTGTTCTCTTCCCACTTGGTGACTGCCACTGCTAGCGCGTCCCTCCTCACTCTCCTCAGGTTCGGGCCCACACCGCGCCCGGCATCCCATCACCCCTATGCTTCACCCCGGTCAGCCCCTGCAGGCCGCCGGGCGATTTCACGGTCAGGTGCGCTCTGTGGCGGCATCCCGAGTATCCGGGCGCTGGTTGCCTCTTTATGGCAAGCTGCTAAACCGCTGCAGAGCGCCTGGTGACGGCGGTATCCGCAAGAAGACCCCGTCCGGCAAAGATTTACCCAACGGACCCCGGGCATAAACGGAGCCCGGAGGCCGCTCCTCCGGGCGAGACAGAAGCTGAAAAGCGATGACAGGCTATGGGGAGGGAAATGTGGGGTATGAAATGAGGCACTACCGGCCACCGATGTCGTCGCGCAGGTAGACGGTGATCGTTGGCGCGGGGTACATCCAGTCCTCGGGGGCATGACCGGGGCCGAGTGTTCCGGGCCAAGACGCCACCGGGGCGAAGACCTCCTTGCGATACTCGCGCTCGAGGATGGCGACCAGCTGCTCTGCCTCCGGGAGCCCGAGGCGCACCCCATCGCGGATTTGCTCCTCCAGGTTGCTGGCGATGAAGCACTCCGGGCGCTCGCGCGCCACCCGCTCCGCGCTCCAGCCTCCGACGAGGAATTGGTAGGGCCAGGATTCGCGCGCCGCCTCGAACTCTATCCGTGTTTGAGGGCCACCGTTCCAGGGAACGAGCGGCGGGGTGTAAAACCACGGCTCGGTTGTCAGGGCGACGGTTGCGCCGGGCGTGACAGCGGACCGGATCGCTCCCGCGGCGCGGTCGCGCGGGTCCGGCGAAGCGAAGAAGAGATCATAGGAGACCGCGGCGCCTAGCGTCCAGAAGCCGATGCCGACGAGGGCAGAGGTGGCCAGGGCGCGCCAGCGCGACCGCTTGGTGTTGAGGAGCCAGTCGGCGCAGAGGACGCCTGCCCAGGCTGCGAGCATCGGGAGCAGCGGGAGAGTGTAGCGCAGGAACTTCACCTGGGCGGAGCCGATCAGCAGGTAGTAGGGAATCACCCACGCGGCCACGACCAGATCGGCCGGCGAGCGCCGCTTCGCGGCCTGAGCAATCGCCAGGAGCACGATTGCCAGGAGCGGCAGGCCAAGCCCGAACCGGAGTGACGTGGTGATGTGGTAGATCCAGGCGGGCAGAGTCCTCACGAAGACCAGGCCGTGACCGGTCCGCACATGCTGCGCTTCGAAGAGGAAATCGCGCAGAAAGGCAGCCGTGTTGAGCGCAACGCCGGGGCACCCCGCCAGAAACGCCACGGCGCACGTCCCGATGCATGCCAGCGCCGGCACCAGGAAGCCGCGCCCAAAGGGCACCCGCTTGCCCAGGGGCGGGCACGCGCTCTCTGCGCCCTCAGCGGGGAGTGGTCCTTGCTCGGCCAGCCGGCCGCGATAGGAGAGCGCCAGCGCCATGAGTGGCGCGAGGAGCACGAGACCGGTGTTGTATTTGGTGGCTGCCGCGAGGCCGGCGCAGAGTCCTGCAAGGATGGCATCGCGGATCCGAGGGCCTTCCAGCAGGCGCAGTCCCGCGGCGACGGCTGCCGTGGCCCAGAAAGCGGCGCCAATATCGACAGTGAAGTAGTGCGAATGCGCCACATGCGCGGGAGCCATCGCCAGTAGCCCGGCCGCGCACAGGCCGGCCACGCGCGCCCCCAACTCGGATCGCCAGTAGGAGACCCCTGTCTCCGACGCGGGGCCCCGGCCTGCCGCGGTGAGCAACACGCTGTAGGTGGCGCGCCGGAGGACTCCACCCTCGGGCAAGGGTGGCTCGCTACTTGCCCCGCTCGCATCCGCTGGCGGCGTGAAGCGAGAGAGGCGCCGGTCGTTCCGGATCAACCGCCGGCCGATATCGAACACCAGGAGCAGCGTGAGGGTGCCAAAAAAGACGGTCCAGAGCCGGCCGACCAGGTGGAGCCGCGCCGAGAGCGCCCAGGGCTCGCGGCTTGACGGCGAGATCCCCTCCGAGAACTCCCAGGCCAGGCGGGTCAGAAAGAAGCTCAGCGAGCCATAGTTGTAGAAGCCCGGATCGAAGTCTCCGCCCAGGGGGTCTACCCGGAGCGTGGCCCCGACCTGCAGGGCCTCATCGGGGTGATAGGAATGGTAGCGATCGATGTTGGGCAGCCCCCATCCAATTCCGATGAGGCGCAGGCCCAACCCGGCGATCACGATGGCCAGCAGCAGGGGATCAACGCGGCGCATCCGGCTCTCCCTATTGTTCCTCAGCACTATTATACCATATCGGCCAGATCCCTCGTGGACGGGTCCCAGCCGGATGCGCCGCGTGAAGGCGCCTCAACGATTCGCGGCCCATTCGCGCCCTTTCAGGAGTGGGCGCCGGGAAGTGCTTGCGCCGACCGGTTGCTTCTCCCCTGGGCCAGGGCATCCGATCTCCCCCGTAGCCTACTCGCGTGTCGCCCGCTTTTGCAGGTTGTAGAGCGTAGTCAGCGCTTCAACCGGGGTCATCGTCGTGATATCGAGCTGGCGCAGCTCCTCAACGACGGGATGCTCGGCGATATCAAACAGCTTGAGCTGGAGCGATTCGGCGTGCGTGGGGATGACGGCGCGGTCGCTCGGAATCCCAGTCGCGCTGGCGCCGTTCTGCTCCAGAGCTGTCAAAACCTCTCTTGCGCGCGCGATCACTGGCGCGGGCAGGCCCGCCAGGCGGGCCACTTCGATGCCGTAGGAGCGGTCGGTTCCTCCCGGCATGATCTTGCGCAGCCAGACAATGCGGTCGCCCTCCTCCTTGACGGCAATCCGGTAGTTGCGCACGCCCTCCAGGCTCTTTTCCAGCTCGTTCAGGTGATGGTAATGCGTGGCGAAAAGCGTCTTGCACCCGATGGCGTTGATGTACTCGGCGACCGCCCACGCGATGGCCAGACCGTCGTAGGTGCTTGTGCCCCGGCCGATTTCATCCAGAATGAGAAGCGAGCGTTCGGTGGCGTTGTTGAGGATGTTCGCGGTCTCGTTCATCTCCACCATGAAGGTGGACTGCCCGGACGCGAGGTCATCCTGGGCGCCGACGCGGGTGAAGATCCGGTCGACGATGCCGATTCGGGCGGAGTCCGCGGGCACATACGAGCCGATTTGCGCCATGAGCGTGATCAGCGCCACCTGGCGGAGGAAGGTGGATTTCCCGGACATGTTGGGGCCGGTGATGATCAGGAGGCGGTGGTCGCTCGTGTTGAGGAAGACGTCGTTGGGCACGAAACGCTCCTCGGCCTGGTACTTCTCCACCACGGGATGCCGGCCGTTGGTGATCTGGATTTGATCGCCGTCGTCCACCTCGGGGCGGACGTAGTAGCGTTCAGAAGCGACCTGAGCCAAGCCGGCGAGCACATCGAGTTGAGCGAGGATCCGCGCGCACGCGAGCACGCTCTCGGCGCGCGATGCCACCTTCTCGCGCACCTGCTGGAAGAGGCGGTACTCTAGCTGGACCACCTTCTCCTCGGCTCCCAGCACCGCCGCCTCATACTCCTTCAGCTCTGGGGTGATGAAGCGCTCCGCGTTCGCCATCGTCTGCTTGCGGATGTAGTTATCCGGCACGAACTGGAGGTTCGGCTTGCTCACCTCGATATAGTAGCCAAAGACGGCGTTGTAGCCCACCTTCAGGCTCTTGATGCCGGTGCGCTCGCGCTCGCTTGCCTCCAGGCCGGCAATCCACGCCTTGCCCTCGGCGCTGCTGCGGCGGAGCTGGTCGAGCTCCTCGTCGAAGCCCTCCTGAATGAGCCCGCCCTCTCGAAGGGTGAGCGGCGCATCCTCGCGGATGGCACGGGCGATCAGATCGGTCACCTCGGGAAGCGGACGAAGCCCATCCCGGAGGATGCGCACCGGTTCTGCTTCGGCGGACGCCAGCGCCTCCTGCGCGACGGGCACCTGCTCCAGTGAGGCGCGCAGCGAGAGGAGATCGCGCGCGTTGGCGGTTCCGGTGGCGATACGCGCGATGAGCCGCTCCAGATCGCCCACCTTGCGCAGGGCCGCGCGCAGCTCCTCGCGCATCAACAGGTGATCATGCAGCTCCGCCACCACCTCCTGGCGCGCCCGGATCTCAGCGACGTGAAGGAGCGGCTGCTCTAGCCATCGGCGCAACAGGCGGGCGCCCATCGGGGTGAGAGTCGCGTCGAGCACGCCCAGCAGGCTCTTTGTCTTGGTGCCCTCGCCCAGAGAGAGGTTTAGTTCCAGGTTGCGCCGGGTGGCGGCATCGAGCGCCATGTATTGCTGTGCCGAGTAGGTGCCGAGCGACTTCAGGTGCCCCAGAGAAGCGATATGCGTCTCGCGCAGGTACTCCAGGGCTGCATCAGCTGCCTCGATTGCGAGGGGAAGCTCTTCACACCCGAAACCGCGCAGCGAGGCGACGCCGAAGTGCTTCATCAGGCGTTCGCGCGCTGTGGCCTCGGCGAACGCGGCTTTCTCGCGTGGCGTGACGTTCAGCTGCAGCGATTTGCGGATGGCGCCGGCCAGCCCCTCCGCATCGGCGGGCACCAGCACCTCCGCCGGCGCGAGGCGCTGCAACTCCTCCATCAGATCCGCTTCGGCGGTCTCCCCCGTAAGCTGCGTCACCAGGAACTCGCCCGTGGAGATATCGACAATCGCGAGCCCGTAGCCTCCGACGTCGCCAGCGACCGCGGCAAGGTAGTTGTTTGCCTTCGCGTCGAGCATCGAGTCTTCGAGGTCGGTGCCGGGGGTGACGACGCGGGTGACCTGACGGCGCACCAGGCCGCGAGCGAAGCGAGGGTCTTCCACCTGATCGCACACGGCGACGCGGTGCCCGGCGGCGATCAACTTTGCGATATACTTGTCCACGGAGTGGTGGGGCACGCCACACATCGGGATGCGGCCCAAGGCGCCGGCATCGCGCCCGGTGAGCACGACGTCGAGGATGGGCGCGGCGGTGACGGCGTCGTCGCCGAACATCTCGTAGAAGTCGCCGAGGCGGAACAGGAGGATGACTTCCGGATGCTGCTGCTTGATCGATTGGTACTGCCGCAGCATCGGCGTGAGCTTCTCGTCGGACATAAGGTCTCCCGCTGGGTTCAGGATCTCAAGGGTTGGGGTTCAGGCGCCACGTGCGCCAGCTGAACCGGGACAACTCTCTTCAGATGATACCACGCTCGGGCGGTGTCGGGCAAGCGGCGGTGGCAGAGTGCGAGCCATCCCTCGCCCCATGCGGCGTATGGCCCTGGATTTAACCCGATGCGTCCCTCGCTTTGGCACGAGGCGAAAGGAGATACCTGGGCGCGTGGTGAACGCGTTAGGGACGGGGTGCGTCCATATTCTGGGACATCCCACGGGCCGCCTCATCCGCCAGCGCGAATCGTCTGGTCTGGAGCGTGTCCAGGATGCGGCGACATCGATGCACGCGCGGCCAAAGAACAGGACGTGCGCCTCGCCCTGGGCTCGGATGCCCACCACCGGTAGCACCTGTCGCTCCCACCGCTATGGGGGGCTATACGGCCCGCCGCGCCTGGCATGGGCCGGCGGATGTGCTCAACATGCTCTCGCTCGAAGAGCGGTTGAGCCGCTTGAGAAAGTGGTGCGTGAAGCATGAACCGCAAGGCGTGATCCGCAAGGCGTAAGGCCCTGTGCCGTCGGAGGCGGTCTTCTGCAGCCCCTCGCGACGGGCTGACTTCGGCCTGCCGTGGCTTTACGGTTTACGGATTGCGGGTTGCGGATCTCGGCTGGCGCATCATGTTTTGGATGAAGGATGGGAAGACGCATGGAACTCATCAAACCGAAGATTGTCCCGCCTCTTGATTCTGATTTCCGCCCGGCGGCTCTCGCCAATCGCTCATTCCGGGAGGGTGTGAAGGCCTCCGGTCAGGGCGTTCCCCTGGCGATCGCCCTGGAGCGCAGAGACGGCACGCGCTCCCGCTACGACACCGAGGTCTTCGCGCCCGGCTCGCCGCGCGCCGCGGAGAACCTCGCCTATGTCGAGCGGATCGTCAAGTTCCTGCTGTGGCAGCGCGGCGGCTACAAGGTGATCATTGGCGGCCCGCGCGAGATCGGCGAGCACATCGCCAAAGTCTACTCGCCGCAGGGCGAGCGTGCTTTCGACTACGACTTCATGGGCCGGCAGGTCTATGAGAAGGAGTTCGTCGTCGAGATTACGGATGCCGACAAGGTGCCGCCGGCCTCCGAGATGAGCCAGGCGCTGGGCCGCCACCTGGATGGGTGTCGCATCGGCTTCGACGCGGGCGCCAGTGACCGCAAGGTCTCCGCGGTGATCGACGGCCAGCCGGTCCTCAGCGAGGAAGTCATCTGGAACCCCCGCCCGCAGACGAACCCGGATTACCACTATCATGAGATCATGAGCGCGCTGCACCGCGCGGCGGCGCAGATGCCGCGCGTCGATGCCATCGGCGTCAGCTCCGCGGGCGTCTACATCAACAACCGCGTTATGGTGGCTTCGCTCTTCCGTGGCGTGCCTCGGGATCTCTTCGAGGCCAAGGTGAAGGACCTCTTCCTGCGCATCCGCGACGAGTGGGGTGTGCCGCTCGAAGTGGTCAACGATGGAGAAGTGACCGCGCTCGCTGGCTCGATGAGCCTGGGCGTCAACTCCATCCTCGGCGTGGCGATGGGCTCCAGCGAGGCTGCCGGCTACGTCACGCCGGAAGGCACCATCACCAACTGGTTGAACGAGCTGGCGTTCGCGCCCGTGGATTATGCCCCGACGGCCCCCGTGGATGAGTGGTCGGGCGACCGCGGCGTGGGCGCGCTCTACTTCTCGCAGCAGGCGATCTTCCGGCTGGCGCCCGTGGCCGGCATCACGCTCGATGAAAACCTGGGCCTTGCCGAGCGCCTGGCGTGCTTCCAGGAGCTGCACAAGAACGGCGATCCGCGCACGCGCCCGGTGTACGAGACGATCGGCATCTATCTGGGCTACACGATGGCGCACTATGCCGACTTCTATGATCTGGAGCATGCGCTCATCCTCGGCCGGGTCACCTCGGGCGACGGAGGCCAGATCATCATCGACAAGGCGTATGAGGTCCTGCGGGCAGAGTTCCCGCAGCTGGCGGAGCGCCTCAACGTGACGATGCCGGACGAGAAGGCGAAGCGGGTCGGACAGTCGATTGCAGCCGCGAGCCTGCCGGAACTGAAGTAACAACGTAGGGCGCGAGATGGAAGGGGTGGTCCCGCGCGCGAGCTATCGCGCAGGCTGACAGGGCATGCCGCTTCCGTTTCGCGCCCTCTACACTGCACTTAGGAGAATAAAATGAAGCTGAGAAACAGTACTGCCGAGATCTTCGTGCCGGACGGCAAGCCGGTTGCCGAAGCGCTGGCGCGCACGACGCACATGGGCGTTTCGGCCCATCAGGATGACCTGGAGATCATGGCGTTCCGGGGCATCCTGGAGTGCTTTGGCGTGGACGACAAGTGGTTCCTGGGCGTGGTGGTCACCAATGGCGCCGGCAGCCCGCGCGACGACCTGTACAAGGACTACACCGACGAGGAGATGATGGTCGTTCGCCGCAAGGAGCAGAAGAAGGCGGCCTTCGTCGGCGAGTACGCCGCGCAGTTCCTGCTGGATCACCCGAGCTCTGCCGTGAAGGACGCGAGCAACCCGGATGTGGTGGCCGACCTGAAGGAGATCCTCCTCGCCGCGCGCCCGGAAGTGGTCTACACCCATAACCTGGGTGACAAGCACGACACCCACGTCGGCACGGCGCTGCGCCTCATCCAGGCGATGCGCGAGCTGCCTGAGGAAGCCCGGCCGAAGCGCGTCCTCGGCTGCGAGGTGTGGCGCGACCTCGATTGGATGACCGACGAGGATAAGGTGCCCCTCGACGTGGCGGCGCACGAGAACCTGGCGGCTGCGCTCCTGGGCGTCTTCGACTCCCAGATCTGCGGCGGCAAGCGGTATGATCTGGCGACCATGGGCCGCCGGCGCGCGCATGCCACCTACTTCGCCTCGCACGGCGTTGACGACACGGCCCAACTCAACTTCGCGATGGATCTGACGCCTCTCGTGAATGACCCGTCGCTGGATGTCTCCAGCTACGTGCAAGGCTTCATCGATCGCTTTGCCGCCGAGGTGAAGGGTCGCGTCGGCAAGCTGCTCGGCTAAGCTGTAGCGCGTTGGAGGGGGAGAGCCGGGCAGCGAGGGATCCCGCGCCGCGAGCCTGGTCAGAGAGCTGGCCGGCGCGGCGGGAAGGTGCTTCGCGAGGCTCTCCCATCCAACCTCGCATGCGGGAGAGGGCAACGATGGCGGAGATGACCGACTACGAGGGCTATGTGGGCGTTGATATCGGTGGCCAGTCGATCCGGGTGGGCACCATCCGGAATGGCGAGCTGGAGGTGCGCGGCTTCGAGACGCCGGCGAGCTATCCGGAAGCGCGCGAGCGGATCATCGCTCTGGCGCGAGAGATGGCCGGCGGGTCGCCACGCGGCCTGGGCATCGGTTCGCCCGGCCCGCTCGATTGGCGCGCGGGGAAGCTCCTTTGGACGCCCAACATCCCCTGGAAGGAGATCTCGTACGCCGAGTTGGGCGAGCCGCTGGGTTGCCCCGTCTACGTGGATAACGACGCCAACGTGGCCGGCCTGGCCGAGGCGGTGCTGGGTGCCGGCCGTGGCGCCGAAATCGTCTCTGGGTTCACTTTGGGCACGGGCATCGGGTTCTTCACCATTATGCACGGGCACATCTACCATGGCCGCTTCGATGTGGAGGGCGGGCATCAGATGCTCAACCCCGAGGGTCCCGTGTGCGGGTGTGGCGCTCGCGGTTGCCTGGAGGCCTACGCCTCCGCCACGGCGATTGAGGCGCGCACCGGAAAGCGCCCGGATCAGATCGACGATCCCGCGTTTTGGGATGAGATCGCCGGCTACCTGGCCCAGGGCGTGATCAACGTGAACAACCTGATCGGACCGGATGTGATCATCCTGGCGGGCGGCATGACGCAGCGCGGCGACTTGCTGATGGAGCCATTGCGCCGCAAGGCCAACGAGTGGTGCAAGATCCTGCCGATGGCACCGATCCTCATCGCGGAGCTCGGTCACCAGGCCGGGATCTATGGCGGCATTGTCCTCGCGCGCCTCGGCCACGGAGCGTAGTGTTTCGCCGCCGATGAGCGTCGGTCCGGCTCCGGGCCGTTTCGACGGCGGGCGTCGGACGCATCTCCTCGCCTAGCCCGAAGTATTCCCCAGAATACTTCAAAAGAAGCCTCTTGCCTGGTGGCACGCCGTTGCCGCCGCAAGCGCCCGGTGGCAGAGTGTTTTCGGGACAGTGCCCACGAACCCGCGTGGCGCCTGGCAGAGAAACTTCTTTTCATTATTCTGATGAATAATGCGGGCTAGCGGCAGGGCCGTCACTGCTCGATCACGATCGTGCTCTTCGCCATCTCGGGATCTGGCGAGAGGAGGGGCTTCTTTCCGCTGGCCGTCTTGAGCCCCCGGATGATCACTTTCTCGGTCAGCTTGTAGGGGAAGGGCCGCGCCTGGTCGCTCTTCGCCGCACCATCAGGATCGGTGAAGAGGTACATCCCCTCATACTCCTCGGGATGATTGCTGTCATCTACGAACAGCCCATCAATCCGGATCTCCCGGGGCATGAAGCAGGGATAGCCGAAGTCATGCGTGCCGTCGTTGGACGCATGGATTAGGTGCGGCCAGCACGTCTGTCCGCCGGATGGCACCCAACGGCAGTTGCGGATGACCACGTCGCCCTCCCAGGTGCTGCCGTAATCGCTGCGGAGACTGATGAACGCCCTGCCGTACAGGGTGGAGTCCTCGACCAGCAGGGTGCCGCGGCCGATGGCGTTGAGCCCCGCGTAGCCCAGCTCGCAGCGTCGGATCGTGTAGGTGCCGGAGACCCCCTGGTGCACGTCCATCCTCGAGAGCACGCAGTTCTCCAGAAGGATATTCTTGCAGTAGTTTGTGCCGATCACGCCCCAGCGAGTGGAGTCGAGGATGTGATTCATCCGGACGCCAATCAGGCGGAGGTTGATTACCTGGTTGGCCGAGAGATCATAGGAGCCCATGTTGACCGGCTTCCCCGCAGCGCCGATGGTGGAGTAGGTTTTGTGCCCGCTGACGAAGCAGTTGCGCAGGGTGACGTTGGCGCAGCGGCTGATGCTGAGGAAGCCGGAGTAGGGGTGCCCCACGGCCGTCTCTCCCACGACATAATGGGTGAGGCCGTCCACCTCCGTGTTCGAACGGGTGATGACGATGTTCCTGGCCCAGTAGTTGTAGCCCTTCTCCTGCTTCATCCGGTTGGCGAAGGTAGTGAAAACCCCGCCTTTGATCAAGAGCGGCTTCTCATCGATCGGGCGGGCCTCGATGCGGGTGATCGTGTCGTAATCCCAGTCGATGGCGCCCTCCACCGTGCCATCCCGGCGCACGATGAAGCAGTCGCGCATCGCCGTGCCGTTGTTGCGGTTGAGGCCCCGCCGGATGTAAACCCTCTTCGCGTCGCTCTCCACCTGCACCCAGCAGTCGGTTTCCGGACGGACATCCACCTGCGCCTGGTCGCGTCGCAGCCGTTCAATCTTCAACTCCACGGGCGCCAGCAGTGAGCGCACCTCGAAGAGCGCCTTGCGGTGGTTCTCTACGTCGGTGTCATCGATGATGAAACGCGAGGTGCTCCAATCCGTATCGGTGGCAATGACCGCCGTGAGCGCCTGGCGGCCGAGGTGATAGGTCGCGTTGGGCTTGGATCGGACGGGCAGGTTGTGCGCATTGGCATATTCATGCGCCTTACAGATGGCAGGGAGATCATCGGCCACGCCGTCACCCACCGCGCCGAACGCCTCGTAATTGACCGGGCCTTCCGTTGGTGCCGCCATCGGTGCCGCTCCTCCCACCGCTGGTGCCGCCTGGATCGGGCCGGTCTTCCATCCTGCCCATCCCAGGATGAGAAGCAGCGCTCCCAGGCTCGCTTGACGGACCCGAACACGTCGATGCCTCTTCATGTGTATCACCTGTCAGACTTTCCCATGCCTTCGTTCGGCCCGGAGAACGCCCGACCCCTGGCGCACGCTGGCACGCGCCGTGGCGCCGGCAACGATGGACGGGCTGCCACGAGGGCCCCCAGCCGTCCAGGTGTCAGCCTTCGCGCTCCGGGAACAGCTGGATGGGACACGGCGTTTAAGAGCTCCGGACCCAGGTGCGCTTACGCGGGGCAGACCCTGGGACGGATTGGGCACTTGTTCGCGAACGGGCCCTAAGCCTCCTCCTTCAGGAGTGACGCGAGGTGAGCGCGCAGGCTTTCGCCGAGCTCCGGGTCTTGCAGGCTGATCTCCACGAATGCCTTGAAGTAGCTGTCGAAGTTGCCGATGTCATAACGCCGGCACCCGCCCTCCAGCCTCACGCACCAGACGGGACAGCCGGCCGAGAGCAGGATGCGGATGGCATCGGTAAGCTGGATCTCGCCGCCGTGGCCGGGTGCCGTGTCGCGCAGCGCGCTGAAAACCTGCGGACCGAAGATGTAGCGGGCGGCGATGGCTAGACGACTCGGCGCATCCTCGACCGAGGGCTTCTCGACTAGGTCTGAGATCTGGAAGACATGGCCCACTTTGTCCACCGGCTTGACGATGCCGTAGTTGACCACGTCCTGAGCGGTGACCTCTTCGACGGCAATCGTTGCCGCCGCGCCGGTCTCCACGTGGGTCTGCACGAGCTGGCGCATCAGGCTCTTGCCGCCGCCATTCCATACGATTGAATCGCCAAGGGCCACGGCGAAAGGCTCGCCGGCGACGAACTCCTCGGCCAGAAGCACCGCATGCCCCAGGCCGCGCGGCTCGCTCTGGCGTACGTAGAAGTAGTGCGCATCGAGGTGCTCGAAGGCGAACTGCGCCATAAGCTCGCGGTCATTCCTGCGCGAGAGCTCTGCCTGTAGCACGGGATCGGGGTCGAAGTGGTCGTCAATTGCGCGTTTGGTCCGCCCGGAGACGATCAGGATCTGACCGAGACCGGCATCCACCATTTCTTCCACCACATACTGGATGACGGGCTTGCGCGCCACCGGGAGCATCTCCTTGGGCTGCGACTTAGTGGCCGGAAGCAAGCGTGTTCCACGACCCGCCGCCGGGATAACGACCTTTCGCACACGTGGCAGACTGGCAGACATGGACGGTTATCTCTCCTCTCGGGTTATCTGGATCCGACCGCGGTGGCCCACGGGAAGCGCTCGGGCGGGCACGCCCCGCTCCTCCGGATTCGGCTCGCGGTGCGAACCCTCATCTGCCGGAGCCGGCTTGGCCTCCACAAAACGATAGCCTCTTTCTGTGTAGGCCTGGTGCAGGGCGCGCCCCTCCTCGTCCGTGCTAAACAATCCGATGACAGCACCCCCCGACCCTGGGAATTTGCTGGGCACCCCCAGGGCGCGCGCGATGCCGATCATTTCAAGGTTCTGGGCGCCGAGTGCCGCGTCGCCGAAGGTTTGTCGGCGCAGGTCGAAATTGGCGTTCATCAATTCGCCCAGCCGCCGCGCATCGCGCATCTCGAGGGCCTCGCGTGCCTCGTCGGCAAGGCGTGCGAACTCCCGCATCGCGCTGACAACCTCGGGATCACCCTGGCGGAAGCGAAAGCGCACGTCGCTGTGGATCACGCCGGAGTCGCTGGGCTTCTCCGTATAGGCAAGGAAGAGCCGTCCCGGCAACAGCTCCGGGTCCAGGGGAACGTATTCCCCGTAGCCACGGCCCTCCATCAGATCGCGCGCGAAGTCCATGTATACCATGCCGCCATACACCTGGATCACGCGGTCTTGGAGACCGGCGGCGATGCCCAGTTCCTCCGATTCAACGCTGAGGATGAGGTTGGGTAGGACGGCCTTGGGAATCTCTCTCTCCCCGATGTCGTAGAAGCGCATCAGGGCCTTCACCGCGGCCGTGACGATAGCGCTCGAGCCGGCCAGGCCCACCTGGCGAGGAATGTTCGTATCGTACGAGATAGTGAACCCCCGTCGGTCGAGGGTAATCCCGTGCGTTCGGCAGTACTCCGCAAACCGCTTGCATGCGGCGAAGAGAAGACGCTGGCCGCCGTAGTAGCCGTCTCGGACGGCGACCGACTCCAGCGACTCCAGGGAGTCGAACTCCAGCGGATCGTACACTGGGTGCGGCAGGATCTGCACCGTTGGGCTCTCCCACAAGGTCACCTGAGCCCAGAAGTTCTTGATAGTCAGTGAGATCGTCTTGCCGAAGTAGCCATCCGATGGGTTGCCGATCAATCCTACCCGAGCGTTTGCGAGTGTGTGGATAATCATCGATAGACCGATCTCCAGGGGCGGCGCCACGTACGCGAGGTGTCTCAATCATGCCTTGGACCTCAACCCGTCGGGCCCGGTGGTACGAGCACGCTTCCTTGCCTGTGTTCTGTCGGGCACCGGTGAACTCCTTCATCGGCCGCCGGTCCGGCCCCGCGGTCGGCTGGCAGGGGGGCTTGGGGCAGTAGAAAGCGGCACAACGGACGGCGCCTTGGGGCTCGTAGAGAGGCCATTCATGGCCGGGGCGGTGGCGCATTCCGCTCGCTGTAGCTCTCGGGCGGTCGGTGGAGAGCGACGCCATGAATGCCGCCATTCGGAATCTCGATCTCCCGAGTGCGAGGTTGACCGCGTGGCGCCGCCCGATTATAATGAGCTATCGCCACGGTCAGAGGAATGCGCGATTGCGCGCGGTTCGCGACGGCAGTTCATCCGCAGCGGATCCTGGATCGCTCCGTGGCGAGCCAGCAACGGTGGAAACAGGTGTAGTGGTGAGGAGGAGGATGGACGCACCCGATACGCTCTTGATCCAGAAAGCCTTGGCGGGAGACACAGCGGCGTTCGATGAGCTCGTCAAGCGTCACCGCGATCACATGCATCGCCAGCTCTACAGCCGGTGCATGGATACGGAGCAGATCGAGGACACGGTTCAGGAGACGTTTGTGCAGGCCTATCGGGCGCTCGGCCAGTTCAAGGGTCTCTCCGCGTTTTCCACGTGGCTCTATCGCATCGCGCATAATATCTGCCTGCGCAAGCGGCAGCAAGCCCGGCGCACTGCCGCGCTCTCTCTCGATGAAATGACGGAGTCTGGGGGCGTTTCTGCGCCTCGCGAGGTGCCGGACCCAAGCGAGAGCCCCGAGCAGACTCTCCTCAGCCGCGAGTTACGGGATGCGATGGATCGCGAGGTTGCCAACCTCCCGGATTCCTGGAAGAAGGTGTTCATCCTGCGCGATGTGGAGGATCTCTCCACCGCGGAGGTGAGCGAGGCGTTGGGGATCAGCGAGGCAGCTGTCAAGGCACGTCTCCACCGCGCGCGAGCGCGCCTGAAGCAGCAGCTACGCCCCTACCTGACCGCCGAGTAGGCCCCCCGATCCGGCGCGGCGGAGCATCAACCAAAAGGAAAGGGCAGGTTCATCGAACCTGCCCTCTTGGAGCGGGAGACGAGACTCGAACTCGCGACCTTCTCCTTGGCAAGGAGACGTACTACCACTGTACTACTCCCGCGTGCCAGCGCTCCATATTGAGCGCCCAAACTTCTCTGGAGCGGGAGACGAGGTTCGAACTCGCGACATCCAGCTTGGAAGGCTAGCGCTCTGCCAACTGAGCTACTCCCGCGTTTCCCGTTCAACAGCTTCGCGCTGGGGCCTCGCCCCAACGTCACCCGTATTATACCCCATCTTGCCGAATCCGTCAAGGGGGAATTCTCCCAAAATTCCGAGATGAGAAATCCGATCCCGGGACATAGAGACGCCCAGCTCGAATGCCGGACCGCTTCGGCCTCTCTTACCATGGCCCCGCTTTGGCCCGGTTTCGACCCCGAGGGGGATCGCACAACCCAGGGTGCCCGCACATCCCCATCCGTGGTATCCCTGCTGGCGGGGGCCGACCCAGCCCGAAGGGCGCGCTGCCCTCGAACCGGAGGCGCTATCCCTTTCGCCGGCCGAGCTTTGCCGTGAACGCGCTGGCCATCAGTGCGAGATCGGCTCGCGAGACGACCCCCAGACGCAGGATCGCGGCGAGATAGAGCGGCATGCCGAGCAGGACGGCGCCGAAGACGCCCCACCGGAGCCCCACGAGGAGGCCGGCCGTCAACGGCACGCCGGCCAGCAGCGAGCGCAGGAGCGCCCGTGTCTCCTGCCGGCCGATGATCCCTCTCGGGCAGGCTCGCAGCGCCAGGCCGAGCAGCATTGCCTCGGTAATCACCGTGGTGATGGCAGCGCCGAGATGACCCAGCCAGGGGATGAGCAGGTAGTTGACCGCCGGGTTGATCAGCGCGGCCACGGCTCCCGCTTTCATCCACTCGCCCTGCCGGTCGCTCGTCACCAGGACCATCACGAACATGGTGTTCAGATACATGCACCCGAGGGCCAGGGCCAGGATGCGGAGTGTCGGCGCCGTTCCAGGATATGCGACGTTCGAGTAGAGCAGATCCACCACCGGCCCGGCCAGGAGAATCAGCGGCACGCACACGCCCACCGCGGCGGCTGCGAGCACGGCAAACCCTCGATGCACCGCGCGCGCGTAAGCCTCCGGGTCGCTTGCGGAGAGACGCGACAGCACCGGGAAGGTCACCGTGTTAAAGATGTGCGGCAGGAAGAAGAGCGATTCGAAGAGACGGTAGGCGGCCGCGTACCACCCCACCACGGTGTCGCTCGTCATGGCGGCGAGCATCGCGACGTCGATCTTGTCGTAGATCTTGGCGAAGACGGCGAACATGAAGAAGGGGAGCGATGCCTTCACCAGGTCGCGCATGAACTCCAGGCTCAGAAGGGCAAAACTGGGGCGTGCCAGGCGGAGCACAAAGAAGCCGCTCCAGAGCATGCTCACCGTGCCGGCGGCCAGCATCGCCCAGGCGATGGGGGTCAGCCCGAATCCGGCGAAGAGGAGCGCAAGGACGAGCGCCGTGTTGATCGCCTTCTCGATGACGAGGCCCCATGCCTGGTAGTGAACCTGCTCGAAGCCCTGCAGGAAGCTGTTGAGGAAGCTCGTCGTTGTGAAGATCCCCATGGCGATGCCGAATACCATCACCAGGTTCAGCACCTCTGGGGGACGGCCCAGCGCGCGCGCAGTCGCCATCACGGCGATGAACGCCACGACAGCAGTGCCGAGCTTGAGGGCCAGGGTGTTCGAGAGATAGGCGGGCGCCCGGCTATGGTCGCGCGCGACCTCCCGGGTGATCAGCATGGTGGTGCCGAAATCGACCAGGATCGCGAACATCCCGGTCAGAGCGAGGGCGAATTGCAGCTTGCCGAAGTCGGCGGCGCCCAGCATCCGCGGGAGGTAGATTGTAAGCAGCAGAGTGGACGCCCAGGTCATTCCCTGAGAGACCATCATGGCCGCCGCGTTTCGCGCCATCGACTTGCCCGTGTCCACCTGCTACTCCCCTCACCGTGGCGACCGGGTCCGATTCTCGCCGCCGGGCGCAGGCTCCACGAATGCCAGGCGTTTTCTGGCCCTGGTGGAGACAGCGATCCCACTGCAACATTGCTGCCAGTGATGGGAGCCCGGATCAGGCGCGGGCTAAGCTTCTCAGGAGCGGATAGGCCTCGGGCAGGAACCGATAGGGCCACGCCGAACGCAAGGGCAATATCGTGCCCAGTTCAGAGCCTTCCGGGCAGGCGAGAGGAGAGACGCATGCGTGCAGAGATGACTCGGCGTGCCTTTCTGAGGGTTGCCGCGGGGACGGGCGCCGCGCTGATCACTGGGCGGCTTGCGTACGGGGCTCCCGCTGTGGAGGCGCCAGAGGCTTTTGGATGCGAGGCCAACCCGACGGGCGATCCGATCGGCGGCGGCAAGGGCTACCGGCGGATTTACACCAGCGGCGATATCACCGTGAAGAGCGTCGAGGAGCTCGTCGCCGCGCTCAAAGCCGCGAAGCCGGGGCAGGTTGTCTACATCCCCGAGGGAGCCCGGATCGATCTCACCGAGACTGAAACGCTCGCCATTCCCGAGGGCGTCACGCTCGCCGGCAGCCGCGGAGCGGGCGAATCGGTGGGGGCCCTCCTCGTCTCAAAGCGCAAGAAAGGATTGATGTTCTCGACCGCGGGGGACGGAGTGCGCCTGACCGGGCTGCGCTTCGAGGGCGCTTACGCCGGCCCAGAGCGCGTGGCGGTCGACTCGCGCTTCCTCTCGGTGGCCCACTACGGGTGCGAAGTGGACAACTGCGAGGTTTACAGCTTCAACCTCTCGGGCGTCGGCGTGAGCGCCAACGCGATGGGCGCGCACATCCATCACAACGATATGCACCACATTCAGCTCGGGGGGCTGGGGTACGCCGTCTCCACCAATGCCAGTGACGTGCGCATCATTGCCAATCGCTTCGACCATGGCCGGCACTTCATCGCGTCTAGCGGCACCCCCGGTTCGGGTTACGAGGCCGCCTATAACCTGGTGGGCCCCAACGCCACCAGCCACCACTTCGACATGCACGGCGGGCGAGACCGCGGCGACAGCACCGACATCGCCGGCGACTGGATGCATATCCACCACAACACTTTTCTGGGTAAACACCGGCACGTGGTCATCCGGGGCGTTCCCTGTCAGGGCGCCCAGGTGCACCATAACTGGTTCTCGGGACCGGCGTCGGAGAAGGTGGTCTCGGGCGGCAACACCCGTGTCTATCGCAACGTGTATGGCCCGGAGAAGACGCTGGAAGAATAGCGTCGGTTTCGCCCGCGGGCCCTGCGCGGGCCCGCCTGAGCTCGATTGGAGTGGGCAGAGATGATACGCGACGCACTCCTCCTCCTGTTCGTAGTGGCCGCGGCGGTCCCGGCCACGGACCGCTTCGGCGACCCCCTGCCCGAGGGCGCCGTCCAGCGCCTCGGAACGCTTCGGATGCGCTACCGCTCCATTGGCGACCTCTGCTACCTGCCGGATGGCCGGCCGCTTGTCGCCACCGGGAGTGACCTCGAGATCTGGGATCCGGAGACGGGGCTGCCGGCGGCGAAACAGCGCGTGGGCAGCGCGGCGCTCGTGAGCGTGGAGCCACGCCGCGATGGCAAGCTCCTCCTCATTGCCGATTCCGCCGGCAACGTCCTCGAATGGGATCTCGCCGCGCAGAAAGTGGTCCGCCAGTGGGCGACCGGGCAGCGAGGCCTACGCGTGGCCCGCTACTCGCCGGATGAGAAGCGCGTGCTCACCACCGGCGGCGCGCCGCCGACGCTTAAGGAGTGGGACCGCGAGAGCGGGAAGGAGCTGGCCGCCATCACCGGCAAGATGCATTCCTTCAGCGAGGCGGTGTATGGCCCGGATGGCCGGACGGCGTTCGTGAGCGGCAGCGCCGGGTCCGATCCAATCCTGGCGCACTACGACCTTGCCCGCGGCACGCTCTTGAAGGAGTGGCTCAACGACTACTACTCGCACGCGCGGAGCCTTACCCTCTCGCCTGACGGGCAGCGCCTCCTCCTCGGCAGCCGGCATAAGGCGACCGAGTGGCAGGTGGAAGGCCTGAAGCCGCTCGGCACCTTCACCGGGCACCACGGCCACGCCGTCACCGCCGTCGCCTACTGCGCCGATCCGGACCAGCTGCTGACCGGGTCGCGCGATGGCTCGATCCGCCGGTGGAGCCGCGCGACCGGCAAGGTGCTTTTTCGATGGGTGCCGCACAACGGCCATGTCACGCGCATCCGCGTCTCGCCGGATGGGAAGTGGGTCCTCTCCTACGGGGGAGGCCTGGTGGCGGAGTCGAGCCTGGCCGACGGCACGCCGCGCCACGACCTCCAGCGGCACCATCAGGGCGTGCGCGACGTGAGCGTGCTCACCACGGGAGAGGTGGCGAGCGCGTCCGCTGATGGCACCCTCCGGCTTTGGAGCCCGGGCACGGGTGAGTGCCGGAAGACACTCTCCGGGGCAACCCTGGGGGCCTACTGCCTGGCGCTTGCACCCAATGGCGGCCGGGCCGCCGCCGGGTGCAAGGATGGGATTGTGCGCGAGTTCGACCTCGCCGCGGGCCGCGTGGTCCGAGAGCGGAAGGGGCACCGCGGCTACATCCGCGCGGTGGCCTACATCCGAACGGGCCGGGAGCTCCTCAGCAGCGCCGACGACGGCTCGATCCGGATCTGGGGAGAGGGCGACACGCCCGAGAAGGTGCTCGAAGGCCACCGGGGCGGAGTGCTTTCCATCGCGCTCTCTCCCGACGACACGCTCGTGCTGAGCGGCGGGCGAGACGGCACGGTCCGGCTGTGGGACTGGCGCCGTGCGGCGCTGCTCCACACCTGGGAGGGGCACCGCGGCTGGGTCGAGGCGGTTCTCTTCTCGCCGGACGGCCGCTTTGCCTACTCGGCAGGGCGTGACGGACGCATCCTGAAGCGCGCGGTGGAGAGTGGCCGGATCGTTGGAGAGATGGTGCCGGGCGGGCGCGTCCTCTCCTTGGCCGGCACGCCGGATGGCCGCCTCCTCTTTGCGGGGGGTGAAGACGGCGCGATCACCTGTTGGAACGCGGCCACGGGCAAGCAGGTGCGGAAGCTGGAAGGGCACACCGGCGCGGTGAATGCCCTGGCCGTCACGCACGATGGGAAGCGCCTCCTCACTGCCAGCGAGGACACCACGCTCCTGGTCTGGAACGTGCCCTCTGGCGGTTGAACGGGCGCGACGGCGCTGCCGGATCGCCCGGCGCACCGCTAGAACCGTTTCGCCGGACCTTCGCGCCCGAAGGGGAATCGGCCCCTCGGGCAGGGCTCTCGCCTCTCCGGGGAGAAAGGGTGGTTAGGTGCCTGGCCGGCACCCAACCACGCTCAGGACGAGGAGATGGAGATGGGCTCACGTTGGTCTCTGGGGCTCGCGATGCTGCTACTGACCACCGCAAGCGGGTGGGCCGCGCCCGGGCGCCCGCGGATTTTTATCACCGCTGATGATCTGCCGCGCCTGCGGGCGATGGCACGCGATGAAACGAAAAGCGCCCTGGGTTACGCGCCCGCGGATGCGTGGAAGGAGCTGCAACGGAAGGCGGATCAATTCGCGGCCACGCCCTACCGCTACCGGGTGAACATCCCTGGCCAGGAAGGCGGGCCGAGCACGCCGTGGGAATACACCTTCTCGAAGGAGCCGCCGCCGCGCCACGACGACAGCCGGCACTACCCGGTTTGGACCGCCATGTTTCAGGAGCGGGCCGACTCGATCACCACGCGAATCCAGTATTTCACGGGAGCCTACCTGGTAACCCAAGAGCCGCGCTACCTGGAGAAGGCGAAGGAGATCGTCCTGAGCTTGTGCGCCTGGCCGGGAATCTGGACGGACCCCAGCTATGGCAGCGCCAAGCCGTGTCTGGATACGGGCCACGCCGCGACGTGGGTGGGAATCTTTTACGATTGGTGCTACGACGCGCTCACCGAGGCCGAACGCCAGACCGTGCGAACCGCGCTCGTCGAGAAGGCGCTGGCGCCGATTAATGAGTACATCGACAGCGTGTCGCCCTACCATAACTTCACCGCCGTGCTCGCGACGGGCCTTTGCATCGGCGGGATCGCCGTCTTGGGCGAGGACGAGCGCGCCCGGGGGTGGATCGACCACGCCGTCGCCCGGATCCAGCTCAACTTTGACGCCCAGGGGAAGGATGGCGGCGCCATGGAAGGCCCGATGTACGGGACCTACGCGGCGGATAACATTGCCGACATGATCTGGGCGCTGACGACCGCCGGGATCCCCACCGCGCTCACCGAGCACCCGTACCTGAAGACGCTGCCCCGCTACTGCGTCACCCTACTCAACCCCAACAACCACCAGCAGCCGTGTTTTGGCGATGGCGGCCCCGGCGCTGGCTTCACCCGGCTGATGCTCGCACTTGCCCTGCGTGGCGACACCGACGCGGCATGGTATTGCGAGAAGGCGAACTACCTCCGCCCGGATAGCATCCGCCAGTTTCTGGCGCTGGACCCCGCGAAGCTGAAGCCCAGGCAGCCGGTCTACAACCCCTCGGGGTGTTTCGTGGATGTCGGCTATGCGATCCTGCGCGACGGCTACAACCCAGGCTCCGCCTTCCTGGCATTCAAGAGCGGGCCGCCCGAGGCCGTCGTCGGGCATAATCACCACGACCACAACAGCTTCGTGATCAACTACGCGGGGGAGTGGATTGCCTGGGATCCGGGCTACCGCAGCTATTTCAACCCGCCCGAGCGCCGCTACACCGCCGGCACCCTAGGACACAACACGATCCTCCTCGACCTGGACGAGGAGTACCTGAAGAGCCAGGCGGTCTATACCCTGGGGCGCGATCAGGTTCGGCTCAACAAGGCGCGGATCGCCGAGTTCTTCACCAGCAACGCCTTCGATTACATCCTGGGCGAGGCCGCCGAGGCGTACAACAGCGACAAGGAGCGCGTGCTCGAGCGTTTCGACCGACAGGTCGTCTTCGTGAAGCCGCGGCTCTTCTTCATTCGCGACACGCTCGCCGCACCCAAGCCACACGCCTTCTCCTTCCTGCTCCATCTGGCAACCGGGGGCGAGTTCCAGATCAACGGTGACGGGGTGGATGCCATCGGCGCGCAGAACGTGCTTCAGACGCACGTTTTCTCGCCTGCGGGCATCCGTTATACCACCGCATCCTACCCGGGCGCGGAGCGATACGGCCCCTATCTCGCCGCAACGACCGGCCGGACGGCGGCTACGACGATCACCAGCGTCCTCGTGCCGAGGCGCCAGGCGTTGCGCCTCGCCAATGGCGGTTTCGAAAAGGGCATGGCCGGCTGGCGCCCGCGTAGCGTGCCCGGTTTCGTGGAGAACCACGTCATCGATACGGAGGTAAAGCACACCGGGAACGCCTCGGCGCGCATCGACCGGGGCGGCTACTACTATTCGCAGCCTTTCACGGTGCCGCCTGGCACGCGGATCACCGCGCGCTGGTGGGCGAAGTGCTCGGCGCCCACGGGCGCGAGTAGCCTCTTCTACTACTGGCGCGGTGGCAAGGCGTTCGCCAGCAAGCAGGGGCCGGCGGCCACCGTGAACGAGTGGCAGGAGTACACGCTCACCGATGTCGTGCCGGAGGGTACCGAGGAGGTCTGCCTGGCGCTCCAGTTCTTCGGCGATGGCCAGTGCTGGTATGACGACGTGGAGCTGACCGCGGACCAGGAAGTCCCCAACTCCGCGCCGGCCAAGGTGACGCCGCTGCAAGACGGGAGCGCGGGGGCCATCGCCGAGGTCGATGGGATCGTCCACGTGCTCCTGTGTGGACAAGCGGGCGTCGCACGCCGCGTGGAGGCCGCTGGCAAGGTGTTCGAGACGGATGCCGAGGTGGCCGTGGTCAGCCTGAAGTCCACCGGTCCGGAGGCCTTCCTGGTGCGCGGTAAGAAGTTGCTCGTGGATGGGAAGCCGGTCGCGCCCGCACAGGGAGAATGGCGGCTCCGCCGGGAGTGACCGCCAGGCGAGGGGTGCTGCCACGGGTGAAGGGACCGGGCGCGGGATGGGAGGCGCCGACGGCCCGGCTCCCAGGCCCGGCAGACGTGCGTAGGGTTGACAATCGGGAGCAGCCTCCCTATAATGGGCCACGGAGGCACGGCCTCCGGCAGGGGGGTGCTGAGTGGGTGCCGGAGGACAGATCACATATCTCTGGCGGTTTCTAACAGCGGTCTACCGCGAGTATATGCGTGATGATTGCCGGCTGATGGCCGCAGCCATCTCCTTTTATGCCCTGCTCTCGCTCGTGCCGCTGCTCCTCGTTGGTCTTTCCACCTTTGGGTATGTGCTCGGCAACGACCGGGCATTTGACGCGGTCTACGCCTTCCTGATCCAGCTTCTGCCGCAGGACTTGGCTGCGACGCTGCTCCCGGAGGAGGTGGCTGGCGCGGGCCTGCGCAGCTATCTGAAGAAAACGCTGGTCAAACCGGCGGGGGTGGCTGGCATCGTGGGCGTGGTCAGCTGGATCTGGGCAGGAACCAACTGCTTTGTGGTGATCACCGCCGCGCTTGATGTGGCCTGGGAAACGGGAAAGCGCCGGGGCTTTATCGCGAGTCGTCTGATCGCCGTGGGCATGATGATGCTGGTTGCCACGCTGGCGCTCCTCTCCTTCGGGATCACGCAAGTTCTGAAGATCATCCGGGAATACCCCATCCCATGGCTGGGAATCCGCTCTGGAGAGATCCCGTTCCTATGGCAGCTGGTCGGGTGGGCGGTGCCGGCAACGCTCTCGATCCTGGTGTTCGTGCTCTGCTACCTGATCCTGCCAGATAGGCGCATCGGTTGGCGTCCGGCGCTCATCGGCGGCGTGGCCGCGGGGATGCTTTGGGAGCTTGCGAAGCAGGGGTTTGCGTTCTACGTCGCGAACTTCGTTGACTACAACAGTATCTACGGCTCTCTTGGTGGCTTGGTCATCCTGGTGATGTGGGTCTACCTGTCTGCCGTCATGCTCCTTCTTGGAGCAGAGGTCGCCAGCGTCAGCGCCGATTGGTCTGCCAAATCCGTCCAGTCCCCAGCGGCGGAGGATCGTTAGGCCTGCCGCTGCCGCGCAGTGGCGGGTCTGGCGGGTACGGCCAGGCCGCCCATCGGCAGAGCCCGGTGTTGAAACATCAATGCCGCGTGGAGATTCTTCCACGCGAACCGGCACCCCTAGGGGCTTCAGGAAGCAAGCACCAGGGCAGATGAAACCGTTGCTCTGCGAAGTGGAGTGCCTTACACCATGTATACCGCGAACGGAGGGGCCATGAAACGCGAGATATTGCAGGGGGCTATCCCTCCCCCGCCGGGAGGCCGGGGGGGCTATCGGCCGCCGCACCCCCGAAGCCCTATGAAAGTACGTCTTGGTGAACTCTTCGGACAGGCGCGCGTCTTGCCGGCCCTACTTGGGGCAGGAAGTGTGCTCGGAACGCTCGCGCTGGCAGCCCTCCTGCCGGCCCCCTGCGCGGCAGCGCGAGAGTATCGCATTAGCGTGGATGGCCAGCCTGTTCAGTTTGATGGGATGAGTCCGGTTCAGGTATCCGGGCGCGTGCTCGTGCCGTTGCGAGGGGTCCTGGAGCGTATCGGCGCGAAGGTGGAGTGGTCCGCGTCTTCGAAGACGGTGGTCGCGCAGCGGGGCTCAGTGCGCCTTGAGCTTCCCGTGGGGCAGCGGAGCGCCGCCGTGAATGGCCGCTCGGTGACGCTCGATGTGCCCGCGATGATCATGCGGGGCAACGTCATGGTGCCCCTGCGCTTCGTCTCGGAGGCGCTCGGGGTGAGCGTTCGGGAAGCAGGCGGCCACATTCAAATTGCGACGGGTGCGACGCGCGTTCTCCCTTCGCCGCAGCGAACCACGGTCGCGAGTCGGCCGCGTGTGAGTCCGCCCGCCGGTGTGACTACTACGTCGCCGGTCCTGGCGCCCGCCGTGGAGACTCAGCAGCCGGCGAAGACGCCAGCGCCGAAGCCAACCCCGACGAGCGATGGCGTAGTGAGCAGCCAGACGGTCGCCGGCACGGTCGATTCGGTCAACACGGAGGGCACTCCCCAGACGATCACGATCCTCAGCGATAGCAAGAGTGTCGAGTATCCGCTGGCCGATGGAGCGGTGGTGCTCGGCCGCGCCGGGAATAGGAGCCAAGAGAGCAGCCTCAAGGAGGTCTACCCGGGTGACCGCGTCTTGGGCAAGCGCGACGCGGTAAGCGGCAAGATCACTATCCTGGTGGTGCAGTACGACCAGGTTGAAGGCGAAGTGCGCTCTGTCGACACGGACCTCCTCTCGTTGACGGAGGGCGAGCCGGTGATGTTGACCGGGAGCACGCCCGTTGTTCTGCCGGACGGCAGGCAGGGCACAAGTGGCGACCTCCGTGCTGGCGACCTCGTGCGGGTGCGCATGCGTCCGGATACGCGCGTCGCCACGGTGATCACGGTGACCCGAGCCGCCACCTTCGCTGCTGGGACCACGCAGCCGGAGACGGCGGCGGCGCTCGCGCCCACCACGGGGGGAACCCAGCCGGCCGTGACGGAGGCGGAGGCCCCCACGCGTGTGACCTCGCCGGGTGCTACTACGGTTGAGGGTGCGACTCCGGCTGAGCCGGCTACCTCGGTCGCCGAGAAGGACGAGTCCCCCGCCGTGGAGACGCCGTCTGCCGCGGAGGCGGCCGCGCCGGAGTCGAAGCTGAAGGTGACCTCCTTCACCCACGATGCCCGGGCCTCGCTACGTGCCGGCAGCGTACTCACCGTCACCCTGGAAGGGGATGAGGGCGCGACGGCGACCTTCAGCATCGGGGACCTGGGTGAGGATCTGGCGATGCAGGAAGTCGCTCCCGGCAAGTACGTCGGCACCTTCACCATCCCTGAAGGCGTGAACTGCCGCGTCTCGGTCTTCGGGAAGCTGACGCGTGAGGGACAGGAGTCGCCCCTGGTGCAGGCGGGCGTGCCCGTCGTAATCGACTCGGTGCCCCCGGTGGTGAGCGATGTGGAGCCGGCGCGCGAAGCGCTGGTGGAAGACCCGCAGCCGATGATCTACGTGGTGTTCGAAGACGCGGAGGGCAGCGGGGTCGTTCCGGAGCAGGTGAAGCTCATCGTGGCGGGCGAGGATGTCACCACGCAGGCGACGCGCACTCCCCGGTTCATCACCTACCGCCCCATTCTTCCCTTCGCGAACGGTCCGGTGACGGCGCGCGTGGTCCTGTCGGACCGCGCCGGGAATACGGCTGAGACCGAATGGCAGTTCACGATCAACGCTCCCGAGGTTCCTATCGCCTCGGTGGCCCACAACGCGGCGCGTCCGGTGGGTCTGGGCCAGAGCTTCACCGTCACGATGGCCGGCAAGCCGCGAGGGACCGCCACCTTCAGCATCGGGACGATGAAGACCGGGATCCCCATGACTGAGACGGCACCCGGCATCTACCAGGGCCGCTACACCGCCGAGAAGGGCGACGTGGCCTATGCTGCGCGCATTGTGGCGCAACTCGTCACGGAGACGGGCGAGCAGTTTACGCGCGAGTGCTCGGAGCCGATCACCATCCTGACGGTGCCCCCGCGCGCCCCCTCGATCACCGCTCCTTCGGAAGATGAGGTCGTCGAGGGCCCGCTGACTGTCCATGGGAAGGCCCAACCGGGAGTGACCGTGCGCGTGCAGGTGGTGCGCAAGACGCGCACTCTGGGCCTGTGGAGCGATCACGACGTGCTCGCCGCGCAGGAGGTGAAGGTGGATAGCGACGGCGGCTTCGTCACGGGCAAGCTTCAGGTTCCTCGACCCCGGCGAGAGGGAGAGATTGTGACGATTCAGGCTGTGGCGATTGATCCGGTGGGGCACCGGTCCGAAATAGCCTCGGTGAAGGTGAAGCTACAGTAATCGGAATGCGAACGGATCAGGTGGAGACGTGTCGCTAGAGCATGGGGAGCGTTTCGAGGAGTGCGCCGGACCAGGCGAGTGCCGTGGTTTCTTGCTCCTGCTGGCTGTAGTGACCCTGGTGGTCCTGGCCGGCCTGGCCTGGTTCTGTGTCTACCCGCCTTCACGTGGAGCTGCTACGGGCGACTTCACGGTGCGGGCGGTGCTTCCCGGTGCGGATGAGCGATAGTGGAGACGCGAATAGGGGAGACCCGTGCGTGTCTTAAAGCGGGCTGGGCCGCGCGGGACGCGCGTTGACGGAGGACGAAATAGATGATGAAACGCAAGGCTCTCGTGATGACTCTTCTCCTTTCTCTCGCCGGTGCCGGCGGGTGGGCGGATACCTCGATGCTGGGCACGCCGGGCGGGCTGGTGGTGCCGCATGCCCGCGTACTTCCCGAGGGAAGGCTGCAGACAACCGTGAGCGCCGTCTGGATTGACCGCAACGATGAGACGAAGGACAACGAGTGGTACTCTGTCAACTTCGGGCTCCTCGGCACGGCGGAGGTGGGGCTTTCCCATGTGGCCTACAGCTCGCGGAAGGCGCGAGACATCGTGGTGCATGGCAAGTGGCTGGCGCTCCCCGAAAAAGACAGGCTTCCCGCTGTTGCGATCGGCGTGACTGATATCACCGGCGAGGTGGTGAGTGACCCCTCGGTGTATCTCGTGGCGAGCAAGCTGCTCTGGTCGCCACGCGACGAGTTCACCGGCGAAGCCCGCCATCCGCTCTGGGGCCATCTTGGGATTGGCTCGGGGATCTATGGCGACAGCCCCTTCGCGGGGATCGAGTGGGGCGTGGCCCGCAATACCCGGCTCCTCGTGGAGTGGGGCAAGAACCTCTCCTACGGGCGGGGCGACTACCTCTTCCATGTGGGCGCCCAGTACCAGTGGCGCGACCGCTTCACGCTGAGCGCCGGCGCGATGGATATGCGCTATCCCGCGGTGAGCCTCACCGCTCGCCTCGACGATCTGTTCCTGCAATAGAACCCGGTTCGGGATCGTGGAGGGGTGGGGAACGCCTCTCCCGCCTCTCCACTATCCCGGCACGCCACCCTCCCACTTCCGAAGCAGCTCCTGTAGCACCGGCCCCACCTGCGCCTGTATCTTCCGATTGGCATAGCCAACCCACGCGAGATCGACCCGGATATCCAGAGGGCAGGTGACCTCCGCCCCCCAGGGATCAGTGACGATCACGCCCGCCTCGCGTGCGATCAGCTCCGTGCAGAAGTCGTAAGGATGGCAGCAGAGGCGGTGCCGGCTCGCAGCGGGATACTTCGCGGCAAGCGCCAGAGGGCGAAGGTCGGCGTTGAACCGGTCGTGCCCGACGATCAGTTCGTAGAGCTGGCCACCGGTGGAGATGTACTGGTCGTCGAAGACGAGGGGATTGCCATCCGCGGGCGTGCCGAGGATCCGCTCGAAGAGGGTCTCCTCGAGGGATGCCACCAGGTCGCGCGCCCCGGGGAAGAACTTGGTGATCCCGGCGAAGCCGTGGGCGAGACTCTCGGCCCGGCTCGGTTGGGGCGTGTAGGCACGCGATTCGCCCGTCAGCAGATTGCTTCGCTCGGCGCGGGCACCCTCTCCCCGGACCGCCCAGAGGCGATCCGCCAGGTATTGGCGCGTTGTGGGGATCTCCGTCTGCATCGCGATGACGATATCCGAGAGCGTGGTGGCCTCGCCTCGGTTGGGCGCCACCCCGCAGAGCACCCAGGCGCTCCGCTTGTCATACATCAGGCCGCGCGTGCCATCGATTGGATCGACGATCAGGCAGAAGCGGGCCGCCTCCGGCGCGCATCCCTCCGGGAAGATCCGCCACCCATTGCCCGGGATGCCCTCGGCAATCAGCGCCAGCGGCATCTCCTCGGCCCAGCGCGCGCAATGCTCCAGCAGGATCTCCTCGGAGTGCAGGTCAATGGCGTAGAGCGTATCGCCGTCGCGCGCTTCACCCACCGCAGCCATCGCCTCGGGCGATGCGGCATCTCGGCAGGCGCAGACGTGGTCGCGCAGCGCCAATTGGAGCGCGCGCAGGCGCTCCAGGAAATAACCCGCGGGCGCAGGCAGATCTGAATGCATCTCCCACTCCTCCCCACCTCCCTTCTTCCTTCTCCATGGCTTCGCCTCCTGCAGAGCGGAAAGAAGGAAAACGCCTGTTCGCATAGAACAATAGTCACGGTTGGTGCTTTTCGAGTGTGAGGAGGAAGAAATGGCATATGATCCGGCGAAGCACCTGATCCGTATCCAGGGGAACCGCGAGTACCTCCCGGTGGCGCAGCGCCTAGTGTGGTTCCGCGAGGCGCACCCGGATTGGGGCATCGAGACGAAGATAGAGGTCCTCGATATCGACGCGGGGCTGGCCGTCTTCTCGGCGACGGTCATCAACGAGAGCGGGAAGATCATGGCGCGCGCGACGAAGATGGAGACGGCGCGTGGTTTTCCAGACTATATCGAGAAGGCGGAGACGGGAGCGATTGGGCGGGCACTGGCGCTGTGTGGTTTCGGCACGCAGTTCGCGCCGGAATTGGAAGAGGGCGAGCGGATCGTCGATTCGCCACACCCGGTGGGGGGCCGGCCCGTAGCCTCCGGGCGGATCGGCACGGCGGCGACTGCCGCGCACAAGATCGCCCCGGCGGCGGTGCGTGGGGGCGAGGCGCGCATGGCAGCAGGCTCTCCGGGCGGCGGGGGAGAATCCCTGGTCTGCTCCGAGGCGGAATGTGGTCGTTCGATGACGCAGGGCCAGTATGAGTTCAGCGTGAAGTCATTTGGCCGGGCGCTCTGCCCGCAGTGCCAGAAGCAACGCAAGGCAGAGCCTGCCGCGGCGGCATGAGGCAGGTACGAGCCTTGCCCCGTGCCATCCTGCGAGTGCCCAGGCGAGCCGCCCGGGGCTCGGGAGACTGCTCCGGTGCCCCGGGCGGCTGGCTCGCCTGAGCAAGCCGGTGGTTCTCAGACATCCAGCGCGACGCGCTCGCCGCCTTTTTGTGCCGACTGGAGTGCCGCCACCTGGAACGCCACGATTTCGATCGTCTCGGCGTTGTCGAGGGGGCTCTTGCCGGTCTGGAACATCTGGACGATGCGCTTGAGCAGCTCGCGATAGATGTAGTTCGCGTCGATGGTGACCTGGCGCACGCCCTTCTCGGTCCACGCCACGAAGCCATAGGAATGGCTGCCGGCGCGTGTGCCGCGCATCACGCCGATCCGGCCATCCTTCCAGAGGCCGGTGGTCACCTCGCCGCCCTCGGTGAAGGTGCACGTCACCGACTCGCACCCGGGGCCCATCAGCGCGTAGAGCGTCTCGACGCCATGAATGCCGTAGTGGAAGAGGCCCGGGTTGTATTCGTGCAGGCTGGCCGGGCTGTAAGCATCCACGCCGAAGATCTTGCCCACGCCCTCTTCCTGCAGCTTCTGGATCTCGAGCGCGTAGCGCAGCGACGAGGAAGAGAAGACGGGCACGTTGTGCTTGTTCGCGAGGGCGACAATCGCCTTCGCATCCGCCACGGAGGTGGCGAAGGGCTTGTCAACGTAGCAGGGGATGCCCGCTTCGAGGAAGGGGCGCGCCCGCTCCAGGTGGACGGCGCCCTCCTGGGACTCAACCAGGATGCCATCCACTTTGCCAATCATCTCCTCGGGGCGGTCCACCAGTTCGACGCCCATCGCCTTCACCTGGGCGGTGTACTCGTCGATCCTCTCCTGCGGAGTGATCCGCGAGGTGCCCTGATAGCCCATGACGATCTTCGCGCCCTCGACCCACTGCTCTTCCGCGATGTCGATGTGATTCAGGCGCTTGGTAAACTGCACGACGTGCGAGGTATCAAAGTCGACGATGCCGAGACGTATCATCTGCCAGCTCCTTCTGTGCGGGCGCCTATTGGGCGTCCCTCCGCGGTGCTCTCCAGCGTGTTGGGGTAGAACACCGAAAGAAGGCTTCGCCCCAGGCGGCGCGTGTTGAGCGGCCGGTCGGCCGACGCGCTCATTGTAACACTTTCACGGGGCAGCGTCAACGCGCCGGTGATCCCGTTGGGGGTCTTCTGCCGGGGGTGGATCGCCCGGCTGCCTGCCTGCCGGCAGGAGGGTGGCGCCTGAAGTGGGAATCCAGGTAGTGGATTTTCATCATGGAGTAGAGGTCCTAGAGGCCAGCAGGAGGAGAGCATGCGGAGGACGCAGCCGCGGAGAGTGCAGGAGGGCCGGGGAGGATGCCAGGGGGCGATTCTGGGCCTGATTTTGGGGGTGGTCGCGGGCGCTCTGATCTATAACGCGACCGGCGCGAGTGAGGTAGTGGCGATTGTTTTGGGGGTGATTGGCCTCTTCTTGGGGGCGCAGGTCGGGCAGCGCCTGGCACGCCGGCGCCAGCGGCGGTAGGGCGAGCGTGCCTAGAACACTCCGGGGATGAAGCGGTAGCGCACTTTCTGGCAGTAGGCGATATAGTCCGGGTCGGCGCGCAGGTGACGCTCTTCGGTGAGGGCGCGCAGGAAGTAGAGGGTGTTGAAGCCCAGAAGCGAGAGCGCGTGGAGTGGCGTGGACATCATCGGCAGCTTTTCCAGCCACCACGCCAGGTTCTTTGCGATGTAGGCCGGATGCCGGACGATGGCATACGGGCCCCACGATACGATTCCTCGGTTGGTCAGGTTGCTTGCCCTCGGGCCCAGCGCCACGGATGCCCAGACGTAGATGAAATAGAGCCCCACGGTGAGCACGCGCAGGAAGAGGAGCACCGTCGCGTTGTGGGTGAGCGTGGCGTACCCCGCATCGGTGGGCAGGAGCTGACTCGTCGTCTCATTGAACGGGGGATAGCACGCCAAGGTCACGACCCAACCGAGGAGAGTTGGCTCCACCGAGCGGATGGTGGAACCGAGACGCTCGGACTCCACCGCGTAGCCGAAGACGAAGATCCCCGTATCGACCACGAAAAGCAGCTGTATTACCACGTCCAGCCCCATGTGGAGTGTCGGGGGCCCGATGCTGCTCATCCAGCGGTACCCCGCCTGTTGCAGCCCCGCCAGGTGCTCGAGAAAGAAGTCGAGCATGATCGGCAGGAAGAACGCCTTCACCACCAGGCTGAGGAGCGCCGTCCGGGTCTCAGGAGTGAGCGGTACCAGCCCCTCATAGGCTGGTTGTGGGCCCCACGCATACTGGCGCAGGCGTCCGGGAAGGCTCTCCAGCAGGTTGGCGACCAGCAAGATCCGGCTCTTGGAGATATCGCCCCGGAAGGGCGCGCTGAGGATAACGAAAAGGTAGGCCAGGTAGATCAGGAGTAGCGCGAGCTGGACGCGCGACTCAGGCAACGGCGCGTTCGGGGATCCGAGAATCCGCACGTAGTAGGGATGGGTGCGGTAAAGGATCAGGAGCGCCGTCGTGATGCCCAGCGACCACCCCCAGTAGCGGTAGACGAGCAACCTTCTCGCGCGCGGTGGCGCGGCGCCGTCTAACTGGAGGCGGCCGCTCATAGCCTTAGCGCGCCTTTCGTTTCTTGCGCTTTTTGGGAATCGGGTAGCCAAAGCGCGCCAGCACGGACTCATCATCGCGCCAGTGCTCGCGCACCTTCACCCACAGATCCAGGAAGATCCGCTTGCCGAGCAGAGCCTCCGCCTGAGCCCGCGCCGCCTTCCCAATCTCGCGCAGCTTGTTGCCCCCCTGGCCGATCAGGATCTTCTTCTGGCTGTCGCGCTCCACGTAGAGCACCGCGCGCACATAGATCAAGTCCTCTGGGCGCGGCGCCATCTCCTCCACGATGACTGCCAGCGAGTAGGGGACCTCCTTCTGCGTCTGCAACAGCGCCTGCTCGCGCACCAATTCGGCGATCAGGAAAGAATCGGGATGATCCGACACCATCTCGGCCGGATAGTACATCGGCCCGATGGGGAGGAGTTCCTCCGTGCGCTGTAGCAGCCCCTGCGTGCCCGCCTCCTGAACGGCTGAGACCGCGATTGTGTCGCTGAAGCTGCCAAGAGCAGCATACTCTTCCCGGCGCTCGGCCAGTATCTCTTCCGTGATGAGGTCGATCTTATTCAGGACGAGCAGCGTCGGGGTTTCGATCGACTGGAGCAGCCGCAGCGCTTCTCGGTCGGCCTCCCGCGGGGGCAAGGATGCATCGACGACAAAGAGCACCACGTCCGCATCGGGGAGTGCTTCGCGCGCGGTGGCGAGCATATACTCTCCCAGGGCATCATGCGGCGCATGGATCCCCGGGGTATCGACAAAGACGAATTGCGCCGTCTTGGTCGTGAGCACGCCCGCGATGCGGTTGCGCGTGGTCTGTGGCTTCGGGGTGACGATCGCCACCTTCCGCCCGAGAATGGCATTGAGCAGCGTGGATTTTCCGACGTTGGGCCGCCCCCAGAGGAGTACAAAGCCAGATCGAAAGCGTTCGCCCTCCATCGCCATCGCCGATTCCACTGTGTGTTCCATGCTTCCGCATTATACCGGAGTCCTGGCGATGGGTCAAGCTGGCGGTCGGTGGTATCGCGCGGGGTTGACTCCCCGCGCTGCTTGTGAGCGAAGTCGTGTCGGGCTAGGCCGGGTTACACTCCCGACGCAAGCGCAGCGGCGTGGGATGGGAACGGCGCATTCGCGCGGAGACAAATCACCGTGCGCTGGGTAGCCCGCCCTCGCCATCCGTGCCCGTCCCCGTCATCCGTGGGATCGCCGCCGGCGCTCAGAACAGCTGATACTCCTTCCACTGGTATTCCAGATTGCCCTCGTCATCCTGGAAAGGCTGGATTCTGTTCTCGGCGACGAGCTCGGCGAGTGCTTCCTCCATGGCGCGCGCTGTGAACCCGGCGTCGGCGGCCAGCGCCTCGGGCGTGCCGCTGATTACCCCGTCGCGTTTCAGTCGGTCAACCAGATACTCCTTTGCTCTGCCCCGGTCATCCATCGCCCACCTCCGATCGGGATCTACCCCACCGGCTGGATGGCAGAAACCCGGGTTGGGGAGCGCCACGCCGGCGGATCGCTGGCAATGGATCCCGCCTGACTATGCCGAAAAGTGGGCTACCACCGCATCAACCAGGCCGGGGATGGTGTGCTCGCCGGCTTCGATGGCGACCTTGAGGCCGGCCGCGCGCGCCGTCTCGGCGGTGAGCGGCCCGATGACGGCGGCGGGAACCTGGGCCGCGAGGGCAGCGCCCAGGGCATCGACAAAATGACGCACTGTCGAGGAGCTCGTGAAGGTGACCAAGTCCACGGTGCCGGCGCGGATCTGGGCTGCGATCTCATCCGCGGCCGCGGCATCGGGCACTGTTTCGTAAACCGGGAGCACGCGCACCGTGGCGCCGCGCGCGGTGAGGCGCTCGGCAAGCACGGGGCGGGCCTGGCGCGCTGTGGGGATGAGAATCCGCTTGCCACGCGGATCCTCCGGGAAGTGGTCGGCCACCTCCTCGGCGACGAAGCGGGGTGGCACGTAGTCCACGCGCAACCCGCGCGCTTCGAGCGCCGCCGCCGTCGCGGGGCCGATGGCGCCCAGGCGCGCCGGACCGATGGCGCGCACATCACCGCCGCGAGACCAGATCCGGTCGAAGAAGCAGGCGACACCGTTGGCGCTGGTGAAGAGGAGCCAATCGTATCCGGCCACCTCCTCGTCCCACTCCAGGGGAACGATGCGGATGGTCGGAAACTCCACCACCTCGGCGCCGAGGCGCTCCAGGTGCGCCGCCAGATCGGAGGCCTGCGCCCGCGCCCGAGTCACCACAATCCGCCTGCCGAAAAGCGGCTGCGAGTCGAACCAGCGGAGAGGCTCGCGCAGGCAGACCACCTCGCCAACCACCGTCACGGCGGGCGGGCGGAGGCCGCTCTCTTGCACCCGGGCGGCGATATCGGCGAGGGTGCCGACCACCGTCTGCTGTTGCGGCGTGGTGCCCTGGTGGATCACCGCGACGGGTGTGCTCTCGGGGCGACCGTGCGCGATCAGCTTCGCGACGATCTGAGGCAGGTTCTCGACGCCCATCAAGAAGACGAGCGTGTCTGCGGCCGTGGAGAGGTGCTCCCAGCGGAGGGAAGAGTGTGGTTTGGATGGATCCTCATGGCCGGTGATCACGGCGAAGCTGGAGGCCACCCCGCGGTGGGTTACCGGAATCCCCGCGTAAGCCGGCACGGCGATGGCGGAGGTGACCCCCGGCACCACAGCAAAGGGGATGCCTGCCGCGTGGAGTGCCGCGGCCTCCTCGCCACCGCGACCAAAGACGTAGGGGTCGCCGCCCTTCAACCGGCAGACCAGCTTGCCCTCTCTCGCGCGCGCGATGAGAAGCAGGTTGATCTCCTCCTGGGGCAGGGCATGACGCCCGGCCTCCTTGCCCACGTAAACGCGCTCGGCATCCGGGCGCGCGTGGGCTAGAAGTCGCTGGCTGGCCAGACGGTCGTAGACCAGGCAATCGGCGGTCTGGATGCACTCCAGGCCGCGGCAGGTGATCAGCCCCGGATCGCCCGGGCCGGCGCCGACGAGATAGACGAAGCCGTTCTCACGCATCCTGGATTCCCCTCTGGGAATGCATCTCCTGAAGGATCTCCTGGCCGCCGGTCGCGAGGAGGCGCGCGCCCAAGGCAGCACCGAGTCCTTCCGGATCGTCCGGCGATCCAGTCTGGATCTCGCGAACCAGCCGGGTTCCGTCCGGGGCGGCGATGGCACCCTGGAGGACGAGCGCCGTTCCCTCGATGCGCGCGAGGCCGCCCACCGGCACGGCGCAGCCACCGCCGAGCGCCCGGAGAAGAGCGCGCTCCGCGGTGACGCAGCAGCGGGTCTCAGAGTCCTCGAGGGGCTGCAACAGCGTGAGCGTTGACTCGTCATCGGCGCGGCATTCGATGGCGAGTGCTCCCTGGCACACGGCGGGAAGGGAGATCTCCTCGGGCAACCGTGCCGAGATCCGTTCCGCCAGCCCCAGGCGGATCAGGCCTGCCGCCGCGAGGATGATGGCATCCATCGCTCCCTCATCCAGCTTGCGCAGGCGCGTATCCACGTTGCCGCGGAGGTCGCAGAAGCGGAGGTCGGGGCGGTGGTGGCGAAGCTGGGCCTGACGGCGGAGGCTGGAAGAGCCGACCAGGGCGCCCTCGGGCAGGGGAATGCCCGCCTTAAGAGGGGCCGGCTCATCGCGGAGGACCAGCACATCGAGGGGGTCCTCCCGAGGGGGTACCGCGCCCACGACGAGGCCATCCGGGATGTCGGCCGGCAAGTCCTTCATCGAGTGGACGGCCAGGTCGGCCTCGCCATTGAGAAGCGCGTTTTCGATCTCTTTGACGAAGACGCCGCGCTGGCGAAAGCCGTGAAGGGGGATCTCCTGGTGCGCGTCCGCCAGCGTCTTGATGATGTGCGTTTCCACCTTCAGGTTCGGGTGGTGCATGGTGAGGCGCTCGGCGACCCAGGCGGCCTGGGTGCGTGCCAGGGCGCTGCCCCGGGTGGCTATTCGGATCGTCTGCTGCATCCTCTCCCCCCTGTTTACGGCCGTCCGTTCAGAAGGAGTACTGGGTCTGGAAGATGCCCGCGGTCGCTGTCTGCCGGCCAAGCGATGTGGTGACGCGAGGAAACTCCAGAGCACCGGTCAGGCGCAGGTGCTCGTCGAATTGATAGGCGAGCGCGAACGCCGCCCCACGCTCCTCGCCGGTGTTGCCAGCGACGCCAACATTGTCAATATCCGGGTCGAAGGAGGAGTAGCGTGCGCCCACGAGCCACCCGCCCCCCAGGGGGCGGTCATACTCGATGTACCATGTGCGCGGCGTGGTGTGCGATGTGGCAGTGGCCGCATCCCGCCCGGTGGCAAACTCGGCGGTGAACTCGCCGCCGAAGGAGGGCGTTACCTTCGCGCCGATCCCCCAGATGCTGTGCTGGCGGTCTACGCCGGCGATCACCTGGTTGCTGATGCGTCCGGAGAGGGCCGCCTCCAAGGATCCGAAGCGGCGCTTGATGCGCGCGTAGAACTCCTTGCTGCGATTAGGATCGGCGTCAGCAAGCCCCGGCCCATTGACGACCGCGAGATCTGCCTGCGTGCGCCCCATCTCAAAAGAGAGGCGTAGGCCCACATCGCGCAGATCGGGGAAGAGCGCGAGACCAACCGTATCCTCCACGAAGCCCACGGGTAGCTCGGGAAAGAGATTCTGGCGCGAGCTGCTCGGCACGGCATACCCGAATGGTATCTGGAACTGTCCTACCCAGAAGGTGAATGGCCCGCGCGCCTGGCCGATGTGGAAGGGGATTTGCACGTAGGCATCGCGGATTACGGGACCCGTGCGCGCCGTGCCCTCGAGCTCCACCACGAAGCGAGCGATCTCCGTCGCGTGCCGGAAGCGAACCCGCGCCCGGCGTATCGTGAAGGTGCTCCCCTCAATATCGTACACTCCGGAAGGCCGCTCGGTGATGACCGCGCGTGCCTGGAGATAGCCATCGATCACTACGCGCTCTTCTGGGGCCGCGCCGGCCGGAGCAACGAGCGTAGCAGCCAGAAGGGCAATGAAGGCGCACTTGCTGACTCTTCGCATCCCAATCCTCTCTCCAGATGCCGCGGGGGGCGCTCTTCCGGTCGGGCGGCGTGCCGTTCCTGGGGGGTGTTGGCACCCCGAAGCAGTTCCCCGAAAGCGCGCGCATATTCCACCAGGCGTGCTGCCTGCACGCGGCCTCCTCTACCGAGGAGCGCGATCCCTCGTGCCTCCCCGGAAGTTGCCCGAGCGCCTGTTTTCACGGGGGTGATACTTTTCGGGGAGCTGAAACGCCCGGTGGGGCGCAGGCATTATACCACAAATCGGAGCGTTCGGGGAACGCGCGCGTGGAGGCCGCCACGCGGTTGGCATGGTTTTTGCGCCAAGGTGGTTGCTCGCCGGATCTGGCAAGGAGCGCAGCCACGATGGGAGATCGCAAATCGAAGGCGGGAGTTTCGGGATCGAGCGACCGCCGCTCGCCAGAAGGGATGAAGGCGCGTTTGCGCGATGCCCTGTGGACGGTGTGGATGCCGGTGGCCCATATCGCGGCGAAGGGGTACGTCGCCGGGCCTCACCTCACCGATGCCCTGCGCGTGAGCGAGATGCTCGCACGCCGCGAGTTTGGCGTGACCCTCTGTCCCTGGAACTCGCCCGATACCCCGGCTGAGCAAGTCGCCGAGACGTATCACGCGGCGCTCAGGGGCGTTCCATCTGGCGCGCTCGATTGGTACCTCTCCATCAAGGCGCCTGAAATCGACTACTCGCTCCAGCTCACCCAGACGGTGGTCGCCGCAGCCGGGCAGCTTGGGATCGGGGTCCACTTCGATTCCCACGGCCCGGAGACCGCCGATCCCACGTTTGATCTGGTGGAGCGGTTGCTGCCGGGCGCTTCTCCACTGGGGTGCACCCTGCCGGGGCGATGGGAGCGGAGCCTGCGAGACGCGGAGCGCGTTCGCGAGTGGGGCGTGCGCGTGCGGGTGGTAAAGGGCCAGTGGCGAGAGCCAGGCCGGCGCGAGCGCGACCCACGCCTGGGTTGCCTGGAGGTCATCGAGTGCCTTGCCGGGAATGCCCAGCGCGTGGCGGTAGCCTCCCATGATCCCGTGCTGGTGCGCGATGGGTTGACCCGGCTGCTCAAGGCGGGAACGCCATGCGAGCTGGAGCTCCTCTTCGGGCTCCCGATGGTGCCAGTGTTGAACGTGGCGCGCGAGCTGGGGGTGGGCGTCCGGGTATACGTGCCCTACGGGCATGCGTGGCTTCCCTACTGCTTCACACAGATGGCACGAAACCCGCGCATCCTCTGGTGGCTGATCCGCGACATGACGTTCCGGCGGTCGGCTCGGGCCCTCGCGGCCGGGATGGGCGCGGCATCCGGCCCGGCGTAGCGCGCTGCGCGGCGGTGAACGGAGGGAAACGTGGCGAAGAAGCCGGTTGATGGGGTAGTGCCGGGAGGGCCTATCTTCGAGTGCGTCACCACCGCCGAGCGCCTGGGCGAGCTGGAGAGCGCGTGGGACGCGCTCCATGCGCGCAGTCCGGGGGCCCACCTGTTTCAGAGCTACCCGTGGGTCTCGTCCTGGATCCGGCATCGTCCGGAAGGCCGGCCTCTGGTCCTCACCGCAAGGCGGGACGACCGCCTCACCGCGGCGCTGGCGCTCTGCGCACACGATGTCGGCCCGGTGGCGTTCGGGATCCGCACGCTGCGTGTGGCCACGGATTACTCGGATTTTTGCGACGCGCTTTCTGATCCCGACTACCCGGAGGATCTGCCGGCCGCCTGGGCCAACTTCCTCGGGCACGCGCCCTGGAATGTGATCGACCTCCACTACGTGCGCCCGGGATCGGCCCTGGCTTCGCTGTGCGATCAGGTCCCCCACGCATGGCGGATCCATCGCGCGCAGCAAGACGTGGCGCCTTATCTGGACCTATCGATCGACTGGCGCGAGACAGTGGGGAAGGGGCACCGGTCGGATTGGCTACGGCGCCGCCGGCGTCTCGAGGAGCGGGGCGGTTTGGCACTGACGAGAGCTCAGACCCCGGCGGAGATTGACGCGCTCCTGGAGGAGTTCGCACGTTTCCATATTGAGCGATGGCGGGCAAAGGGCGAGACCAGCGCCTACTCCTTCCAGGAGACGCGCGAGTTCCTGCGTGATGTCTGCCACGGCCTGCAACGCCGAGGCCAGCTGCGGCTGTACCGATTGGCGGCAGGTGGCGATACCGTCAGCATTGGGATCTACACGCTGTTTGGGTCGCGCTTGATGCCCTACTCGTATGTCTTCGCACCGGAGTACGCCCGGTTCAGCCCGATCCACCTGCTGATCCTATCGGTTGTGGAGGAGATCCAGGGGCAGGGCCTCGCAGAGGAGCATGACTTCGGGCGAGGAGACGAAGAGTATAAGCTCTCGTGGACGCAGAAGGTGCGCCCTTTGGAGCGGATTGTCATCGCCCGGCGCTCTCTTCGCGGGCGACTGGCTTGGTGGTGGGCGGTGGAAGCCAAACCGGCGCTGTGGCGCCACCCGCGTCTTCACGTCGCGGTGCGAGAGATGAGGACGCGGCTCCGGCGGTACCGGAGGGGGTGAGCGTCCGAAGCGGGACAACCTCTTGGAGGGGCGGCGGAAATGTCACTAGTCAGCATCGTGATCCCGACGCACAACTGCGCTGAGTACCTCGGCGGCGCGATTCGCTCTGCCTTGCGGCAAACGCACCGCCACATCGAGGTCATCGTGGTGGATGATGGCTCGACGGACGACACGGCTCAAGTGGTCCGGGCGTTTGGTGACGCCGTGCGCTATCTCTACCAGCCGAACGCTGGCCCGTCTGCCGCGCGCAACCTGGGCCTGGCGCATGCCCGGGGCGAATATGTGGCCTTCCTCGATGCCGATGATGAAGTGCGCCCGGAGTGGGTGACGATGCTGCGCAAGTCACTCCACGCATCAGCCTTCAAAGCGCGCTTCGCGGTCTGCGATGCCTGGCTATGGGACGGCGTGAACTGCATCGACCGCTACCGAGTTTCCGAGCCGCCGTCCGGATTGCGCGGGATGGACCGGCTGCTGGATGACAACCGGCCCTATGTGGCGATACTGGCCCCTCGGGATCTGCTCCAATCCGTGGGGGGCTTCCGGCAAGGCCTGTGGGTGAACGAGGACTTCGATCTGTGGCTGCGCCTTCTTGTGGGGGGATACGGCTATTCCTTCGTGGCGGAGCCGCTCTACCTATACCGCGTGCGCCAGGAGAGCCTAAGCGATGATTGTCGCCGGCGGCTGGAAGCCGCGTGTGGGCTCTATCGCGAAGCGTTGGCAACGATGCCCCTCAGCCTGGGCCAGCGTCGCCGGATGGCCTACCTTCTCTGGCGCGAACGCGCGCGCGTCTCGTGGTTCGATGCCCAGGCGGCGCGTTCGAAAGGGAAGCGCATCCGATGGGCGGTGCATGCCGCGGAGAGCGCCTCGGCGCAGGCTGTGCGCCTTCTTCTCCGCCCCCACTTCACCCTGCAACGCGCATGGCGTAGAGCGAGCGAGAGAGGCTCCATGTGCCAATGCGCATTGAGTGTTCTCACTTCGCGGCCGGGCGGCAACGCATAGGAAGGCAGTAGGGTCAG
>JAAZEM010000107.1 GCA_012512265.1 Armatimonadota bacterium
GGCCACGGCCTCCGCCGGAAGAGCGCGCGGGTTGTCGGCCTGCGTCGCGATTACGATGGCGGCGTCCGGGGCGAGCGTTCCCACGACGTCGGCAGCGGAGTGGTCGGCGGAGACGCCCAGGATGAGAATGCGCCTCCGTCCAGGATAAAGCTCGCGCAGCGCCCCCGCGAGGGCAGTGGCGGAGGCTGCGTTGTGCGCGCCATCGATGAGGAAGAGCGGAGCGCGCCGGAGCACCTCCATGCGCCCGGCGATGCGCACCTTGGCCAGGCCGCGCTGGATCGCCTCCGCGGGGATCTCCTCCTCCACGGTGCCGAGGAGGTCGAGCGCAGCCACGGCCGTCGCGGCGTTCTCCACCTGGAACGCGCCCGCCAGGGGGATCATCAGATCGGCGTGCTCGCGACGAGGCGTGCGCACCGAGAAGCGCTGCCAGCCTTCGCCATAGCCGAGGCGCTGCGCCTCAAACTCGCGTCCAATGCGCCAGAGAGGAGCCCCCTGCTCTGCGGCCACGCGCTCGATCACCGCCAGCGCCTCCGGGTCGCGCGCGGCGGTGACGACGGGCCGGCCCGGCTTGATGATCCCCGCCTTCTGCTCCGCGATCTCCGGGATGGTGCGCCCCAGGCGTTCCACATGGTCGAGGCTGATGTTGGTGATCACTGAGATCCGCGGATCCAGCACGTTGGTCGAATCGTAGGTGCCGCCCAAACCCACTTCAACCACCGCATAATCGACCGGCACGCGCGCGAAGTGCAGGAACATCAGGAGGGTCTTCACCTCGAACTCGGTCGGCGTGCCGAAACCCCTGGCCGACACGTCCTCAACCGCGGGCTTGATCTCCGACATGAGCGCCGCGAACTCCTCGCCGGCGATCGGCTGCAGATCGACCATCACCCGCTCGCGGACATCGTAGAGGTGGGGCTTGATGAAGGTGCCCACCCGCTTGCCCGCGGCATGCAGGGCGTAGGAGAGCATCATGGTCACCGAGCCCTTGCCCTTCGTGCCGGCGATATGCAGGGCACGAAGGCTCGCCTCGGGGTGCCCAAAGTGCTCGCAGAGCGCCTCGATCCGCTCCAGGCCCAGCACCATGCCGAACCGGGAGAGAGAGGAGAGGTAGGAGACTGCCTCGGATAGGTTCATGCGGCCCTCCAGACGGCGCGTGGGGTTCTGACGAGCGATGCGAAGGCACTAAGACACGAACGCATCACATCGCGTCTTTGTGCCTTCGCATCAAGAGCGACACAGGGGAGGCCGGGGCTACCCCTTCAGCAGATCCAGGCGCTGGCGCAGGGCACGGTGGCGCTCCAGCAGCTCCGCCTGGCGCTGGCGATCCCGCTCGACAACCGCGGCGGGCGCCTTAGTCACGTACTGCTCGTTGGCCAGCTTGCCGTTCACCCGCTTCAGCTCGCTTTCGAGCGTCTCCAGCTCCGAGTTGAGCCGGCGCACCTCCACCTCGAGATCCACCAGGCCGGCCAGGGGCACGAGGAGCTGCACGCCATCGGCACTCGCCGAGAGCGCCTGCTTGTGCTGGTGCATCGCCTCGGGGCTCTCGAACTGCAGGCTCTCCACCCGGGCGAGGGATCGAATATAGCCGGCCACGGGCTCCAGCTCTCCCCGGTCCTCAGGCGTCGCGCCCAGGATCGCCGTCGGAATCGCCTTGGACGACGGCACATTCATCTCGGCGCGGGCGTTGCGCAACGCCGTGATGATCGCCATCACCCGCTCCATGCGCCGCTCGGCGTCCTCATCCACTCGCGCGGGATCCGCCGTGGGGAACTGCGCGATCATGATGCTCTCGCCGGTGCCCGGGAGCTTCTGCCAGATCTCCTCCGTGATGAACGGCATCATCGGGTGGAGCAGGCGCAGCGACTGATCCAGGACATACACCAGCACGGCGCGCACCGTAGCATCGCCCGCGCGCAACCGCGGCTTGGCCAGCTCCACGTACCAGTCGCAATACTCGCTCCACAGGAAGGAGTAGATCGCTCTCGCCGCCTCGTCGAAGCTGTACTCCTCGAAAGCCCGGTTCACCTCTCCGATGGTGCGGTGCAGCCGCGACAGGATCCAGCGGTCGGCCAGCTCATCGACCGGGTCGGGCACGGAAGGCATCCCCTGCCCCGCGTCCTCTCCAAGGTTCATGAGGACGAAGCGCGCCGCGTTCCAGATCTTATTCGCGAAGTTGCGGCTGGTCTCGGCCAGCGGGGCGCGAATCGGATCGCCCGGCTTGCGCCGGCCGTCGTCGAAGCGCATATCCTGGGTCTTGCCGGCCTGCATGGTGAGCGCGAAGCGCGTAGCATCGGTGCCATACTGGGCAGTCAGGTCCAGCGGGTCGATCCCGGTGCCGAGCGATTTGCTCATCCGCTTCCCTTCCCAGTTCTGCACCGTCGGATAGATGTAGACGTCGCGGAAGGGAACGTCGCCCACGAACTTCAGCCCAGTCATGATCATCCGCGCCACCCAGAGATAGATGATGTCGCGCGCGGTAACAAGCACGTTGGTGGGGTAGAAGTAGTCCAGTTCTTCCGTCTGGCGCGGCCAGCCGAGCGTAGCGTGTGGCCACAGCGCGGAGGAGAACCATGTGTCGAGCACATCGGGGTCCTGGGTCAGCTCGCGGCTGCCACACTCGGCGCACGCCTCGGGAGGCGTCTTGGTGACCGTGTAGTGCCCCTCCGGACAGGTCCATACAGGGATGCGGTGGCCCCACCACAGCTGCCGGGAGATGCACCAGTCGCGGATCCCCTCCATCCATTCGAGGTAGACCCGGGCATAGCGCTCAGGCACGAAGCGGACGCGGCCCTCTTTCACCGCGTCGATAGCGGGGCGAGCCAGTTCGGCCATGCGCATGAACCACTGCTCGGAAAGAAGCGGCTCGAGCACCGTGCCGCAGCGCGCGCAGTGGCCCACGGAGTGCGTATAGTCGTCCACGCGCACCAGAAGCCCCCGCGCCCTCAGATCCTCGGTGATCTGCTTGCGGCAAGCAAAGCGATCCATGCCCTGGTAATGGCCGGCTTCCTCGGTCATCGCGCCATCCGGCCCGATCACTACAACCTGCGGCAGCCGGTGGCGCAGGCCGATTTCAAAGTCGTTGGGATCGTGCGCGGGGGTCACCTTGACGGCGCCGGTGCCGAACTCCGGGTCGACGTGCTCATCTGCGACGACAGGGATGCGGCGGTCCACGAGCGGGAGGACCAGCGAGCGCCCGATCGCGCCAAGATAGCGGTCATCCTCGGGATGGACAGCCACGCCAGTATCGCCAAGCATCGTCTCCGGGCGCGTGGTGGCGACGGTGATGCTGCCTTCGCCATCCTCGAAGGGATAGGCGATGTGATAGAGATGGGCAGCCTTCTCCTCGTGCTCCACCTCAATATCGGAGATCGCGGTGCGGCAACGCGGGCACCAGTTGATTACGCGAGCGCCCCGGTAGATATGCCCCTCGTGGTAGAGGCGCACAAACTGCTCGAGCACGGCGTCGGCATAGTGGTCATCGAGGGTGAAGCGGAGCCGGTCCCAGTCGAAGGAGTAGCCCATCGTCTGGAACTGACGGATGATGGTGTTGCCATACTCCTCTCGCCACTGCCAGACGCGCTCGAGGAATCGCTCGCGGCCCAGGTCATGCCGGGTGAGACCCTCGCGGGCAAGCCCTTTCTCAACGACGTTCTGCGTGGCAATCCCCGCGTGGTCGGTGCCAGGAAGACAAAGGGTGTTGTAGCCCTGCATGCGGCGCCAGCGCGTCAAAATATCCTGCAAAGTGTAGCAAAGGGCATGGCCCATGTGCAGCGAGCCAGTGATGTTGGGTGGCGGGATCGTGATGCAGAAGGGCGGCCGGGAGCGGTCGACCTCAGCGTGGAAATAGCCCCGTTCGGTCCAGTACTGGTACCATTTCCCTTCCACCTGGCCCGGTTCATAGGCCTTCGGCAGTTCCTCCATCAAGTCGCTCCTTTCGCGTGTATTATAAGGGTACGTGCGCAGACTGTCAATTTATGCGCGCCAACACGCGCCTGCCCGGCAAGCGTGCGCCGATCACGGAATCGCGGCGGCATGCGCAACGCCTTGACACGCCTGGCCGCCATCACCTACAATAGGATGTGTGGTGGCAAGGAGCCTCTCGCCGCTGCTCCTTCAGAAGCTACGGAGGGATACTTCGCATGCCCGAACTTGAGGCCGCCAAGAGGGAGGAGTTCAAGCAACTCGCCCTGCCCAACCTCGACGCACTCTACCGCTCTGCGATGCGGATGACCCGCAATGAAGCAGACGCCGAGGACCTGGTCCAGGATGCGCTCCTGCGCGCTTACCAGTTCTACGACCAGTTTCAACAGGGAACTAATTTCCGCGCCTGGCTCTTTAAGATACTGACGAACACGTTCATCAACCAGTATCGCCGTCGCGTGCGAGAGCCAGAGACTCTCAGCTACGACGAGAGCGAGGACTTCATCCTCTACAACCGTCTGGTGGAGAGCGATGAAGGGGAGATGGGTAACCCGGAGACGGTGGTCCTGCGGAAATTGCAGCACGAGCAGGTCCTCGCTGCAATCGACCGCCTGCCCTACGACTACCGAATGGTGGTGACGCTGGCGGATGTGGAGGGCCTCTCCTATAAAGAGGTCGCCGACATCCTCGGTTGCCCGATTGGCACGGTGCGCTCTCGGCTCAACCGGGCGCGGCACATGCTACAGCGCAACCTGTGGGGTTACCTCCAGGAGGCCAACTGATGAACCACAGCCCTGATTACGAAACCTGTGTGGATATCATGCACGCCCTGGGAGATTACCTGAGCCGCGAGCTCTCTCCCGCGGAGATGGAGGAGGTAGAAGAGCACCTCCAGTGGTGTGAGTTGTGTATGAATCACTACCGCTTCGAGAAAGCACTCACGACCCACATCCGCGAGAGGGCCCAGGCTCTGCGCGTCCCTGAAACCCTACGCAAGCGCGTGCTTCACCTCCTCGACAGCGCCTGATCCGGCATACTTCTTGCCGTTTGGGTGGCGCCTGATTGAACCTTCGGCGTCACCCGACCGTCCCATAGAGTGTGTGTCTGCATTCCGATAGCATGGAAGGGAATGGCATGCTTCGTCAACGGCTCCGGTTAGCTCCCGCGCTCATCCTGTTTGCACTGGCGCTCGTCGGATGCGGCGGATCCGGCAACATGGCGACCACGGGCGCTATCGAAGGGTATGTGTTCGGTCGAGCCTCCTCGAAAGCTCCTTCCGCCCTTGCGGCGCCCGGCCGTCAGACAACCCCACCCGAGGGCACCGTCCCGCTCAATGGGGCGCTGGTGACGCTGGAGCCCGGCGGTCGCCAGGTGACGACAGAGGTAGACCGCCGCGGCCAGGGCGGCTACTTCCGCTTCCTCGGTCTGGAACCCGGCTCCTACACCGTGTCCGTGGCGAGCGACGGCTACACCGCCGCATCCTTCTCCGTCGAGGTGAAGGCCGGCGCCACCACCCTCGCTGGCATCAACAACGGACAGACCATCCTGGAGCCGGCCGGCGCCAGCCCGCGCCGCAAGTGGACGGTGATGGTCTACATGGATGGCGACGGTGACCTCGAGGAGTACGGCATCCTCAATATGAACCAGATGGAGACGCTGGGCTCCGACGCCAACATCAACATGGTCGTCCAGTTTGACCGCGGGCCCGGCTTCGATGCCACGAATGGCGATTGGCAAGATACCCGGCGCTTCCTGGTGACCAAAGATGATAACAAGCAGCTGATCTCCTCGCCCGTGCTCCAGAACCTGGGCGAGGTGGACATGGGCACCCCGGAGGCCCTGACTGATTTCATCAAATGGACGGTAGCACGCTATCCGGCCGATCGCTATGTGTTGGTCCTCTGGAACCATGGCGCGGGCTGGCGCTCGCGCGCTGCCGCCTCGCGCGGGATCATCTTCGACGACTCCTCTGGTAGCTACCTGACGATGGGAGAGCTGGAGCAAGCGCTCGAGGCCGGAGGCACGCATTTCGACCTGATCGCCATCGACTGCAGCCTGATGGGGATGCTCGAAGTCTTCTACGAGATCAAGGACCACTGCGACTATATCACGGCGTCTGAAGAGTCGCCCCCTGGGCCGGGCTATCCCTACGACACGATCATGGCACGCCTAGTCGCCAACCCGAACATGAGCACCGAGGCACTGGGACGCGTTTTCGTCGAGGAGCACCTCGCGCGCTACAAGCAAGACGCTGTTACCCAGGCGCTCATTCAAACCTCGCGGCTCGACGCATTTGCCGCCAAAGTGAACGCCTTCGCCGAGGCGCTCCTCCCGCTGGTGCCTCTCCACCGTCAGCAGGTCGATGCGGCGCGTGTCGGCTCACAACCCTACGCCTACACCTACTACCGCGATCTGCACGATTTCGCAGAGAAGGTGAAGGCCGCCATTCCCAGTCCAGCGCTAGCCAGCGCCGCCGATGCCGTGATGGCCGGCATGGCGGGAACCAATGGCGGACCGGTGATTGCTGAGGGGCATTCGGGCGCGGCCGTGGACCGCTCGCACGGGATCTCGGTCTACCTCCCCTCGCCTACCCAGTACTACACCGGGTATGAGGAGCTGGCGTTCGTGAAGGCCCATCCGAAGTGGGGCCAGTTGGTTCGGGCGATCGCCAACCAGCAGTAGACCCACGACGGAGACAAGGATCGAACAGGGGGTGCCCTTGCGTGGCACCCCCTGTTGCTTTCTGTGTGCTACCGCCCCCCGAGGATCGGTTGCTGCGCACCCGCCGGCCCCTCACCTCCAGAAAGGGCCGCTCGCCATGCAAACGGACAGATAATGTCCTACTCAAGCACTCTGGCTGCTTCAGCCTGCTTGCCAGAGTTGACAGCGGTGACCAGGATGCGGTATGATAGGATACGATGCCAGATGCTGGCGGCAGCCTGGCGGGCGTCAGGAAGCAGGAAAGCGGGTTACGGAGTTCTGAAGCAGCGCGCCTACCTTCAACCGGGTGGACAAGCAGAGACGAGGGCGCCCGCGGTGAGCGCATCCTGGCGAGAGAACCAGCGGCAAACCATGCACAAGTCTCTCCTTTCTTGGCACGATGTCGACCCAGATTGCATCCGTTGATCTGCCCGGGTCTACTGGGCTCGGGCCGACGACAGCGAGTGCGTATCGCGCTTTAGCCCGGCCGGAGCTTCCGGTCGATACACATATCCATCGCTTGTCACAGCGTCTCTGGTTACCGAAGCAGCGCATGGGCGCGGCCGGCTATGTGCCGTGCACGGTTGGTTTCTGCACAACGAGTACGTCCGCTCATTTCACAGGACGAGAGTGCCTTCGGCTAGGGCATCTGCCCGGCGCATCTGTCGCGCATTGGAGGACACGGGCAGCCTTGTAAGGTTATTGCAGGAGAAGCTTTGCGCATGGCGCGGCCAGGCCACAGAGCGCGATGCCTCGATGGCTACCGCCCCGCGCGAACAAAGTCGCCAGGCACATGCTGAGAAGCCGGCGGCGATGGTTCCCACTTCCATCCTCGGCAGACCAGGAGTGCAGTGGATGGGGCGTCACACCCATCTCAGTCCATTCATGGGGCAAACGCTCTCATGAAGTGTCGGGCTGATTGCATCATCGGGGTGTGCCGCCAGGGGGGTTTAGGCATGCAGGATGTCAATCTGGTAATCATCGTGGGGGAGGTCTCCAAGGCACCCGTTCTGCGGATGAAACCATCCGGGCTGCCCAAGACAGAGTTTACGGTGGAGGTGGAGCGCCCCAGCTCGCCGACCAGCGAGAAACGAATGACGGACATGTTCCTCGTGGACACCTGGGACAACCTGGCGGAGTGGTGCATCAGCCACCTGCGCAAGGGCTCCCGGGTCGCGGTCATCGGCTTGCTTCAGCGCGAAATCTTCACGAACCGTGATGGAGAACGCGAGCACCTCACCATCATCAAGGCGAAGTTCGTTCGCCTCCTCGACCATCCCGTCGATGCCCAACTTCCGACCATGGAAGCGATTCGGCAGGACCGCTGGTCCCCAGACATGACCGCCGATTATCTCCGGATTGCTGGCTCTCTCTTCTTCGAGAAGGCACGCTCTCTTGAAACTCACCGATAGCGACGGCTGTTTCGCCTGCGGCGCCAACAATCCCAAAGGCCTGCACCTGAGCTTTCGCACCATCGGCGAAGAGCACGTCGCCGAGTTCGTGCCAACGCCCGATTACCAGGGCTTCGCCGGCATCGTGCATGGGGGCATCCTCGCGACGCTGCTCGATGAAGCGATGGGGCACTACCTCTGGCACGAGGGCCATCACGCCGTCACCGCCGAACTGAAGGTGTCGTTCCATAGTCCGGCCTACGTCTGGCAGCGGCTGCGTGTCTCCGGGCGCATCCGCGAGGTGCGCGGCCGGCTGATCCTATGCACGGCCCGGGCTGAGCGCGACGACGGCACGTTGGTCGCCTCTGCCGAGGCGAAGTTTGTCCGCGTCGTCGATCGCGCCTAGCCCATACTCCCCTGACTCCCCCTCCCGCTATGGCGAGGTGGCCCCCGGCAGCGTCGGCCGGAAGTCCAGCCGCGGCGCGATCGTCATATAGCGCAGGTCCGTGTCGTTGGAGAACTGCCGCGGCTGCCCCGTAGAGGCGTCATAGACGGTCGCCTTCGGTCGCGATGACGTCCAGAAGAGCCACACGCGCCATGCGCCGGCGTCACTCAGGTACTCGCTGTCCGAATCAGGATCCGCCAGCGGCAGATCCGGGATCGCGCACAGGCTGCCCTCATTCGCCACATCATCGATCGGCAGGGGTGTTTCCGGGCGCTCGTCATGCCAGCGGATATAAGGATCCACCGGCTGGGGTCCCGCTGCCCCCGTGCCAGCCTCGGTATAGCTCACGATGATTCGCCGACCCTCCAGACCACGCGGCACCCCAGCCGTTTGGCTTGCCGGGAAGTAGAGCCGTCCTGGGTAGAGGATCTGCCCCGTCGTCGGGTTTACCCCGGTGTCGATAGTGAACTGCGTGATCGCCGCCCCGAACTCGTCGGTGACGGTGACCTCCGTGCCCGGCTGGATAGCCCGCGGCAATTGGACCATCAGGCGCATCGTCTTGTACCACACCGTCGGCTTCGAGACCTGGGGCGCGATACGAGTCCAGAAGAGCCACAGGCGATCGCGCTGGCGGTAGATGCGCGTGCCATCCACCGGGCTCTGCGCCGGGCCAACGCGCGTATCCACAAACGCCGCGGGTGACGCATCCATCTGCGGCGAGCCGGCCACGCGCAAGATCGTGGGCACGTAATCCACGTAGATCTCATCGCCCGGGTTCAGCGGCTTGGCAAAGACCACCTGGCCGGCGAGCGGGTAGATGGTGATGGTGTTGCCCACGCCATAGGCCGTGGGGGCGTCTTTCCAGTCGTAGATCCACCGGGTGCCTTCCTGGTCGTAGCGCCAGGTCCCTGTCGCCCAACGCCGATTGGAAGGCGCGTGCGAGGCGTTCTCCGGATCGGGCGTGATCAGCTGCAGGGTCGTGCTGCCCGCGGGCCGCCGCCAGATCCGCGGGAAGACGAAGCGGCGTCCGCTCGCGGTGGTCCGGTAGAGCGGCGAGGTCATCCATTCCAGATGCCGCGAGATGTAAACGCGATTGCTCCGGGCGACCAGCAGCTCCTTCTCGACGGGTGCGAAGGGTTGCTTGGCGCGCCATGATCCGCGCGTGCCCCATGCCAGCTGCGCTGGATCTAGACGGGCCATGTAGACGTCCGCGTTCCCGCGCGACTTTGAGAAGCCCGTAAAGAGGAGATCGATCATCGGTGCGGAGGTGGTCGCGCCTGTTAGGAGGTTGGTGTGCGGGCCCGGGCGATAGAGAGGTACGAGGTCCTGCACGGTGGCGAAATCACCATAGAGGGGCAGGATGCCGAAGCCGCGTCCATCCTCGAGCTTCCAGTCGGTGGCCAGCGCCTTGTTGCCCCGGTTCAGGCTGAAGTAGCCTTGCCAGGCGTTCTCCGCCCCGCCATGCCAGAAGGCCCACAGCCGATGCACGCCGCTGGCATCCACGTAGCTCAGCCCGCGTGGAGTGTGTTTCACCACCTCCGGCTGCTCCAGGCCGACCGGGATGGGCGTCGCGCTGTTCACGCTGAAATCGGACCCCAGAGTGGTATAGAAGATCTGCGAGGCACGGTAGGTGCGCCCTCCAGCATCTCTCGCCTGCCCCGTGCCCTGGAAGAAGAGGTAGTACGGCTGGCCGGTCTGGCCACTGGCTGCCACCGTCTGCACAATGTTCGGCGCGGTGTAGCGCTCCGAGAGGAGGGTGCCTTGGTTGGCCAGCTGCCGGTCGAAGAGCGAGATGCCAGGCGCCTTCAACTCCGGTGGCGACGCCGAGGCGAGCCGCGACGCCGCGTCGGAGAGGTCGTAGTGCGGGGAGCGGTTGGTCCAGAAGGGCCAATACTTCTCCGGATGGTCCTTGATCTCGTAGGAGCGCGTGCCGTAGAGGTACCACGACTGAGACTGCTCGTACGCGGGCACGGACGCGGCCGGCGGCTGCGGCTGGCGCCCTCCGCCGCCGAAGAGATCATCCCGGCGATTGCTCGTCCAGAAGAGCGCCAGGCGGCGGTGGTTCGCCGTGCTCGGATCCCAGAAGCGCGCGGCGGCCGGCTGGGAATCACTACTGAAGATGTAGCGCGTCTTGCTCGTATCCGAGGGGTGCGGGATCGCCCACGCAACGAAGGTGCCGGCATAGTCGAGCGTCGGGTCGGCATTCCCAACCGAGCCCACCACGGGCCGGTCAATGCTATAGGCCGTCGGCTCCTCGGTGAGCTGGCGGTCGGTGACGGTCACCTTCACTTGAAACGCCTTGAGCGCGGGGTAGTCGCCCGCGTCCAGGATGCCGTTATCGTTGCGGTCCTCGTAGAGGACGAACTGGTTCGAGTAATCACCCACGGGCTGGCCGAAGGGGGTGATCACGCCCACACGCGGCCCGACATAGCCCGACTCGGTCCACGAGGCGCCCGTGTGCCATCGGCCCTGAAGAATGCTGGGCGAGGGCGCATCCGGCCTTGCTTTGCGAAGCGAGCCCGAGAGGAAGGCGGTGCCGGTGGCATCCTCCCAGCGGTTCGGATCGGGGTTTGTCGGATCATCGCCTCCGAAAGACCACCAGACGTACTTCCGGGTGTAGGGTATCGCGGGCTTCTCCGGGGGAACGCTGGCGGCGGGCTCGGGGGTGCCCCACGGAATGCGGACTCCCAGGCCACTCGTCGCTGAGCCCTTATCGGCGGCTGCACCGTCGTAGAGAGCGAGGGCGTCGTAATCCGAGTCCGGCGTGTAGAGACACCCACTGCGCCGGGGGTCGCGCGCCGGGAGGTAGGCGCGGTCCGGAGCAATGCGCAGATTGAGCAGGTTGACGTTGCCCAGGTTGGTAATCGTGAGAGGGCGCGCGCTCCAGGGGTGCGGCTTGCCGGTGCTCGCCGCCGTGTTGTGCGGCTGCTTCCCCAGATCGAGCGCCGGCTCTTCCACGCGGAAGCGGAAGTCCGGCGGAACATTGAGCGTGAGATTGAACTCCCGGTATGGCTCTGCCCACAGCCGGGCTTCCGCCGCCGTCGGATCATCATACACCTCGTAGGCAGCCATCCGCTCGGTGCCATCGATGCGTGCCGTATCGGTGTAGAACTCCGGATCGCACAGGAGCGGCTCGTCTGGCGTCGCGTGCGGCGCGAGTATCCGCAGCAGCTTCCCGTCGTCGTCCAGGTCGCACCACACACGGATCGGGTCCGACGCGGGAATCCCGGTGATGGCGGGCAGCCGAGCCGGATCCTGGGGGATTGCATCCCATCCGGTGCCATACGTGGTATCCGGCTGGTACCTCGGAACGCGCACATACGCCTCGAAGTAGACCGGCTTGAGGGTGCCGGCATCTCTCACGCCGTCGCCGTTCTCATCGGAGAAGGGCTCGCCGGCGTCGTACTCCCCGTTCCCGTTCTCATCTACCCAGGGCTCGCCGCGCAACGGGAGGTCAATTCCCTCCTGTCGCGGGTCGCGCGCGTCTCCCACCTTACGGATGACGAGGCGGTCGCCGAAGATCGGCGGGTACTCCTCCAGGTCGTACCACCAATCCATATTGGTAGGGGGATACGCCGGATCGAGAGTGGGGATCAGGTCGCCGTGGCCAATCCGGCACCGCAGCCGGACCCCCGCGCTCGCGAGATAGGGCACTTTATCCAGGCGACTGCGGTCCACGACGGCAAAACGGTAGGAGGCCGAGGTAGCACCGTGGCCAACGCGCCCGAAGCTCCAGGCCGGCGCCGAGGGAAGCCCAGGGAGCACCCTCTTGCCAGCCACAGGGGGGAAGTCCGGGTTGCCGTTCGCCCAGTTTGCGGCGGGGCTATCCACCCACGGGGGTGCGTTCCCTCCGGCGAGCACCGAGATCGGGTTCATCACGCGGATCGTCTCCGGGCCGACCACAGCGCTGTCGAACTCGCCGTTGCCACCCGCCTCGAAATACTTGTGGTCGGTGAACTCGCCCGGCTCCACCTCGCCGTTGCCATTCGCATCCACGAACGGCTCGCTCCGCAGATCCCACACCCCGTTGCCATTCTCATCCAGGAACGGCTCGCCCACGTCATAGCGCCCGTTGCCGTAGCGGTCGAACCTGGGCTCGCCGAGGTCCATATCCCAGACGCCGTTCCCGTTCAGATCGATCCAGTAATCGCCAGGGTCGAACTGGCCATTCTGGTTCGTATCGGTGTAGGAGTCGCCGGGGTCGTACTTCCCGTTCCCCTGATCGGTGAACGTCTCGCCATTGTCGTAAACGCCATTCCCGTTGAGGTCCATGAACGGCTCATCGGGATCGCGCGTGTTGTTGCCGTTGTAATCCGCGAACGGCTCGGGCGGGTCCCAATAGCCGTTGCCGTTGGCATCGTTGAACGGCTCGCCTGGATCGCAACGTTTGTTGTTGTTCCAGTCGGTGAACGGCTCGTGATCCTCGCCATCATCCACGATGCCGTTGCCGTTGGTGTCGTCGTGATCCCACACGCCGTTGCCGTTCTCGTCCACGAACGGCTCGGGCGGGTCGTACCAGCCGTTGCCCATATCCAGGAAGGGCTCTCCCTCGTCCCAAACGCCGTTGCCGTTGAGATCATTGAACGGCTCGGGATAGTCATACCGCCCGTCGCCGTTTACGTCATTGGTGATCGGCTCCGGGTAGAAATCCGTGAACCTGCCGTTCCGGTCAGCGAAATCCTCGTTTTGATGCACACGGATTTCCCAGACGCCCGGAGTGAGCACGGCCTCCGGCTTGTTGTCCGGGTCAATCCAGAACCCCGCCGCCGGTAGCTCGGCGACAACCGGGGGGGTGCCCGGCGTGAAGCTCTTGGCGAGCTGCGCCCGGCCCAGGGTCCACTTGGCGGGGTTGCTGGGGTCGCTGCCGGGGGCGCAATAGAACCCGAAGTCGATCCCCACCCGCGCGGGCGAGAGCCGCGGGTCGTAGGTAGCAAAGTCCGCGCCGCGGGACGCGACGACGCTCTTGCTGCAGATCACCTGGAACACCCTGGGATCGTTCCAATTCGACAGGGTGCCCTGGCGACGCATCGACAGGATGATGGGCGCGGAGTAGAGCCCCCGGCGGAAGACAAACCACGAGGGCGAAGCCTGCCGCTGGAATCGCATCCACCCGGTATCGCCCCACTCGAAGAGCGGCACGGAGCCACTCATGGCGTTCCAGCCGGTGGTGAGCGCTTCATCCGTCCAGAAGCTGGCTTGCTGAGCCTCGGCGGATCGGGTGGAGCATAACGCCGCGCAAGCCATCACCAGGGCCGCAACGGCCCACCACCGCTTACGCTCTCTCCTGCCTTGCATCACGACTACCTCCCACGCTCTCACCGCGATCGCACCGCGTACATCGGCTGAGCGAGATCCACCTTCAAGTCTCTATAGCGCAGATCGAGGAGCTGGGGCCCGAAGAGCCACCGAATGCTGCTCGCTCCATATCCGAAATTGGCCGTGCCCGGATTGTAATCGCCCGCGGGCCACGGCGTGCTCGCTATCTTGAACACCTGGATGCGCCGCATCTCATCCAGCCGGCCGCGCTGGCGCAGCGCCTGAGACAGCCTGCGGTCAAACACCCGGTTGATCACAATCCAGCCGCCGGCGGGATCGACCGAGACGGCGCCGGGTTGGAACTGGCGCGGGTCGCCACCCGGCAGCCAGTCAGGATTCGCCGGGTCGTACAGGAACTTCTCGTAGTGCTCGCGCCAGAACTGACTGCGAACAGAAGCGGCATCCAGGTTCCCATCGGCATCCAGCGGGAGCTGCAGCGGCTGGCCCGCGGCCGGGCGCCACTCGTAGATCCCGGTGTTATCGGCGTAGATATAGTGCCACACCGGCCCGGTAGCCGCCGTCCACCCGTAGAGATAGCGCTGGATCGTTCCCATCCCGTTCAGATACCGCGGTTGCGAGGGATTGGCGACATTGCCAATCGCGCACGTATAGCCCGGGGGCGCCTGCGGGTCATCCACGATGTAGGCCTTGCCCGCGTCCGCGCCGGTGGCCGCCGGATCGGGCGCCAGCATCACGAGAGACGCGCCCGCTCGCTGATGGCGCCTGCCTCCCGCCCGGTAGAGCGCGTAGTTAGAGACAGTGCACAGCACACGGCGCGCGTAGCCCTGAGCGTACTCCACCACCTGCGCGCTGGTGTAGCGGTAGTTTTGCCCCATCTGCCACTGGCCGGATGCATCCCGGTGCCTCGCCCGCGTCTGCGACGCCCATACCACCACGTGATACCAGTAGGGATTGCCATGCGCGGGATCGGTGAGCCGATAGCGATCCCAGCGCTGCCCCGCCGCGTTCCAGACCCACTTATCCACGATCTCCATCACGCGGTAGTTGCCCGAGTCTGCGATCAGAGTGTGCCACACCTTGATCCGCTGGCCATCCCCGTCCGTCTCATACGTCACCCACGAGCGCGCGTCCGCCGGCGTTTGCAGCTTCGAGACGCGCACCGTGCCGGTGGCAGTGAAGAGGTCCGGCTGGTTATCGCGGTTGAGGTCCGTGAATGGTACAAGAGGCCTGCGGAGCTCGCTCACCACCTCGTACTCGCCCTGCGGGAGCAGGTTCATGAAGTCATAGACCTCTCGGGCCTCCCAGACAACCTGTCCAGCCCGGTCCACCGCCACAACGCGGTGGTTGCCCGTATCCGCGAAAAGCGTTGCCTGGCCGTCGCTAGAGAAATGCCCGGCGATGCTCCCCGCCGCGGGGTGGTTCAGAGCGCGCTCCGCCGTGTCGTCGCGCGCTTCCGACATCCCGGAGAGGACCCGGCCTTCGCCATCGAGCTCCAGCATGCGCTTCGCGTCCGCGACAGTGTAAACGGGGCGCGACAGCGCATACACCGTGCTGCCGCGGAATGTTCCATCGGGCTGCACCTCGTTGCGCCCCAGGAGGAGCATCGCCGAGGTGGCCGTCGCGCCGCCAAAGATCAGCGGCCGCCGGCCAATAACAGGCTGGCCTTGCGGATCGGCATCGGGCCAAACGCCCAGCAAGTCAGGCGGCACCCGGAGGTAGCCGGGCTCCACCCGTGGAGTCCACGACCGGGGCAGCACGCGATCCTGGCGCAGCCATCCGGCCCCCGCGGCATCCGCAATCCCGTCATCCACCAGGATAAACTCAGCACCGCGTGCCCCCTGGCGCGGGTCCGCGTCCAGGGCGAAGAGCCGGCCATCCCCCGCGGCCACGTAAACGACGCCCCCGGAGACCGTTGGGGAAGAGGTCACGCCCTCGAGCCAGAGCGCGCGTTCCGCGCGCGGTCCGGTGCCTTCGGCGGGCGGCACGCCGTGCCACTCCGGATCGGGATAGCGCCAGGCCAGGTTGGAGAGCTTCCTGCCATTCACCGCGTATGGCCGGGGCACGGCCGTGCCCGGACCATCAAGATCCACCCAGATGGGCGAGCAGAGGTTGTTCGGGAGGGCATCCGCGTCGGCATCGTCATACCACAGGCTCGACATCAGCGACAGCTCGTTCGGGAAGCGTTCGAAGATGATCCGCGCGTACGTCTGGCCATCCACCGTGTGAGTCTTCAGTCGCCAGTAGGTGTTGGGATTGCCAACCCACTGCTCTTGCGTCGACTCGGTCCAGCTTCCCACCTCGGGGAGATACGTCATCACGGTCAGCTTCGAGAGGTCTGCGCCCGTGACGTCACCCAGGTCCACCTCCATGGTGTCCCAGCGCTCGAAGGCGAAGATAGCGCCTTCAATGAGGCCATCATCGTACCCGGTGATGTGGGTCAGCTCCATCCCGTTCACCTTCAGCGCGTAGCGGTTCATGGCGATATAGACCATGTCGTCGGTCACCGCGGGCGCCAGGGGGATCCAGCCGCGGTCGGGATCCCACCAGGCCGGGATCCAGGTGATCTCCTCGTAAGTCGTGCCATCCACCGCCGAGGTGAAGGAGCTGCGCCTGAACGTTGGGAAGCCGTTGGCATCGGTGCCGGCCGCCACATAGTCATTGACGTTGCACCGCCAGAGGAGCCCGTTGGCATTCGCGGTGCCACGCTCGGCGAGCATCTGCACGAAGCCGTTCGCCGAGCCATAGACGACGGAGTCGTTGCTGGCCACCGCGGCGCTCGACAGCACGGGAGGCGTCGTGGAGCCTATGGGCGAATAGCCCGGCACCACCGTCCAGGGCATGCGCATACCGCCGTCCCGGAGGGGATCGATCTCGTAATCGACGATCACGCGGAAGCCTTCGGGGATCGGGACCAGCGTCGTCTCATCCATCTGGCGGCGCACCTGGATCACGCGGTCCACGCCCACGTCATCAACCTGATAGGCCCATCGGTTGCTCGGGTTGGGATTGGTCGGCCCGACGGGATAGCCCAGCGTATCCAGCACGGTCACCTTCAGAGTCGTCGGCGGCACCGGGTCTGGCGCGCGCCACGCGGGATCGCGCCGCCAGGCGTGCTGCAGCTGGAATCGCTCCGGGTCATTGGGGAGGCGCTCCGCTCGTTCGTCGTAGGTGTAGGTAGCCAACGCCATCAGCTGGCCTGGCGGCAGCGAGGCGTAGGCCACCTCGGTCGTGCTCCCCCGCTCCTCGTTCCCCATCAGCACCACGGCCGGCGCGGTGAGAGTGCTCTGATCCGGGGCAGGCGCCGTGCCGACGGGCACCTTGTACTTGTCGATACCGGTAGAGGCTACCACCACGTTCAGATAGTAATGGCCCGCTTCGGTGGAGACAACGTAGACATGCTCCCTGCTCACAACCGGCGCGGAGATCCGGGTGGGGGCGGTGGCGATCGTCATCGGGTAACCCGGAAGTTCTGCCGTGGCATCGGCCAACACCGGCTCACCGTCCGCGTTGGGGACGGTCGGCATCGCACGCAGGGCATGGAGCAGCCCGTCCTGAGTGGTGAAGAAAAGCACATCCACCGGCTGCTGGTCTACAACCACCGTGGCCACGTAGGGCTCCGAGGCGACAATGCCCGGCAAATCGTAACGCCAGATCACATCGTAGGGGCTTTCCGGCGTGAGGTCGACAATCGGCGTGCCGCCAGCATCAACCCAGCCGCCTTCCATCCCATCGTTGGGGTTGCCCAGGCCGTCTCGCGGGTTGCCGTTCTCATCGCGGCCGTCGCGGTCCTCATAGGGGCGCATGTCAACCGCGAAGATACGGCTGCCCAGGACAGCCCCCTGGTTCTCCACGATGGTGAAGAAAGCGAAGTCGCGCCACACAACCGGTGGCCCCAGCAGGCGCACGCTTGATCCAAGCGGCACTTTCCAGGCCGTATCGAGCCCAGGCGAGACCTCATCGCGCATGTGGGCCGTCTGGTGAGGGCCCTTCCGATAGTTCGATTCGCCCCCCGTCCAGTTCAGGACGTTGTAGGCGAACTTCATGTTGCTCTCCAGGCGGTTCTGCGCGCTCTCGTCCCAGTCTTCAGGCAGGTCGCCGCAAAACGCCCCGGAGTTCTCCCCGGACGGGTCCGAACCGACGCTGAACCGGTCGTTGATCGCACAGGCGATATCGCCGGAGGTAACCAACACGACGCCGTCGCCATAGCGGCCCCCCGCGATCACTGGGTAGGTGAAGCCATCGCCGAAGTCGCCATTGCTGTTGACGATAGGCGCCAGCAAGGGGCTGGGAGGCCCGCTCTGAGCAAGATTGGTGATGCGGTACGTGAAATGGTCAGCGCCCTTATCGCCCAGTTGCTCCAGCTCCTGCGTGGTGAGCGCGAAGGGGCTGTTGAGCAAGGGGTGGAAGCGATCCGCGGGCACCAGGGTGGGGTCAGGCGTGGACGCCGGTTTCACGCTGGAATCAAAATTGAAGTCGCGGATAAAGAAGGGCCGGTTTGGATCGATCCGGGCACCGGCGCAATCATCGAACCAGAGGGTCACGCCGAGGTCCACAAGCCGGCGCAGCTTGGCGCTATCTTCCAGGCTGAAGCCACCCTGGGCGTGTGTCATCACGGCGATCAGGTCGAACTGGAGCAGGTCCTCCAGGGGAGTGCTGGAGAGGGGCACTTCCCAATAGCACGCCATCTCCTTCGTCACCGGACTGTTGATCTGGAAATCCGGCCGCGAGGCCGCGCTGGGGTCGATGGCATCCCACCGCGCCTTGATATCCGGCGTGACGATACGCGGCGCGAGCGGATTGACGATCTCCCAGTCGCGCGGCTTTAGGCCCTTCGCCGTACCCTTCGCCTCAGAATCGAGCAGGTAGAAGACGTGCGGGTCGGGGTTCTCCGGCTGCCCATTCACCTTGAAGGAGTCGAGGAGCAGGATACACGCCTTCACCTGGCGCGTCTTGGGGGTGTAGTCATACGACTCCGCCTCCACCGGCGCGCGCGATGGCCCAACGACGACCGCCAAGGCCACCGCCAGAAGCAACAACCTGCCTACTATCGCCCTCATTCCCCTACCCCCGTTCCGGACGGAACAGCCCCAATGGCCGCCAACGGGTTCAGACCCAAGAGCGCGGTCATGACGCCCTCTTCCAGTGCCAGAAATAGTTCCCTGCCCCTTCATGAGCGTTCACTTGCATCTTGACGCGCGTTCCGCGAAGCCCTTCCGGCCCGGAAATCACTCGCTTGCCTTTCCCCCGGACGCTATTGGCGGCTCATCCGCAGCGCCATGCAGCCATCGGTCTTCCGCCACCGGCTTGCGGCGTGGCTCGCTGGCGGTGCGCCGCCGGCGCGTCTTGGCCCGGATATCGATATCGATCGATGCCCCACCTCAATCGCCTCGCGTCCCTGGCGGCTCACTCCTGAACCGGGCGCTCGCCGAAGTAGACCAGGTCCGGACACACGGGCAATCGGGGCAGCGCGGGGAGCTGGTGCATCGGCTCGCCCTGCGCAAAGCGCACCCAACGCGTGTCGGTAATCAGCTTCGGATCGAAGGCGTAGTTGATTCCCCCGCGCTTGGTAAATGTCGGATCCACAGTCAGCGCCGGATCGCCATACGCCTCGTATGCCGTGCGATTGGCCCCGCGCCAGCGCGCTGTCCACTGCGTCACGTCTTCCAGCGACGCGGCCTGGCCCTCGGCGATGGCGCCCCAAATGTGGATCTGCACATCCAGGGGCTCACCGTTGCGCGGATAGCGCGGTGAGATTGCCGGCTCCGGATCGCCCGCGTCGGTATCCTGGAACGGAACGCCCGGGATCACGAACCACGAGTTGTGCTCCGCGTAGATCAGCGCCTGGATCCAGATATCCAGCGGCTGCACGGCAATCGCCCCCAGGTTATAGTCGCCCCCGGTCGTCGCTGTGCCATCCGGCGCCTGCCCGGGATCGTAGTTCTCGATCCGAATGATGTTTCGCTTGCCAGGCATGCGATGCGCAATCGGGTCGGAACCCGCCCTGGGTTCCGGGAAGAGCGGGAAGGGCATCAGCGAGACCAGATCGCGGAAGACCTCCCACTCTCCAACGTGGAAGAGCGGGTAGAAATCCTGAGCCACGCTCGAGTCGTAGCCATGCTCGTACAGGTAGTGCCGGTAAGGGTGGTTATTCAGGTGCCACTGAATGCTCACCGGGTCGCGATCCGCCTGGTGCCTCAAGAAGAGCGCCGGGCAGAGGTTCAAATCCGGGTTACTCGGGTCACTCAACCCATAGTAGGTTTGCACGGACTCATCGGTCGGCGGAACCCCGAAGTCCCAAGACGCCTGAAACTCCAGATCCGGGCGGTTATTCGGCAGGCGCCAGAAGAACGGCGGGATAGAGCCCTCCGTCGGTGGCACAAAATCGGTCTGCACCTGAACGAACTGCGTTGTGTTCAGGCAGACATAGTCGCGCGCCAGGACCGCCAGGAAGGACTGGGGGGCCATCCCAGGGGCGGGGTCCCCCTTCAACAGGTTTCCTTCCAGGTAGATGGTGCCGCGCGAGACGACGGTAAGCCGCATCCCGCCGTGCTCGGTATCCCGCGGCAACCGGCCGCGGATCCGCACGTTCCCTTCGGCGAAGATGACGCCGTTGAAGGGGTAGCGCGTGCCATTCGTGCCATCATAGGGGACCCAGGTGCGGCTTGTCCAGTCCCACGTCTGCCATTGCGACCCACTCCAGATCTTCGGCAGGAGGGTGTATTCCTGGACGCCCGAGGCGACAGTGCCCGGCTGGATCTCAAAGTAGACCGTTTGCACCGGCAGGCGCTCGCCTGTCGGGCTGCGCCAGCCGCGGTAATCGGCCCGGGTGATGCTCATCAGCCCGGCCCCGAGTTTTTCCGGCCCGCCCGGCACCGTGACGTCCGGCTCCAGGATGATCAGCGTGCCAACGGGCTCATACACCCGGCCCGGATGCTTCCACCCGCTGCCGCTGCCCTGCGGGGTCTCCGAGTACGGGCGCATCCAATCGTCGCGCAGTTTCTCGGCGCTGTGGTTGAATTGAACGTCGCCCTGGCAACGGGTGTGGTTCGAGTTGTGCCGGGCGTTATCAATATAGACGCCAGCGCCATAGCCATAGCGCGCGGCCAGGCGGGCCTGCCACGAAACGCTGGCCCCTGCCGTGGAACCAGTGACGGCGGGCGCGCCGTAAGTCATCGCCTGATAGCGCAGGAGGCCGGTGCCCGGCTCCACCGTCTCAATCTGGGGCGGTTCGATCCGGCGGATGCTGCGCCGCGGGTCGACCCCCTGCTTCTCTTGAGGCTCCGCGGTCAGCCACTTGTTGTCCAGATAGCAGTCCGCCACTGTCAGCGCCGGCGATTGCGAGCCTTCCAGGACGGCCGCGAAGGCGGCATCGTCGTCGCTGGTGGGCAGCGGCGTCTGGCTGGTGTAGTTGAGCGGCAGCTCTCCCGGCCCGGCTTGCGAGGGGTCATAGACCCGCAGCGCCATGCGATCCGGGTGTTTCCACTGATTGCGGCCTTCTCGGCTGATCTTCCCGGCCACCTCCACCACGTTCCAGGGCTGGTCGCGCGGGTCCAGCAGGTTCAGCGTGATCTCCGGCAGGCCGCCCGTGGTAGAAGGCGCGGAGCCGTACCAGACCAGATTGCCATTGACGCGGATCGGGGAACCGGTTGCCCTCGCCCATTCGGCAATGCCATCCGTGTTGGTGAACCCAGCCGGGTCGATCCCCAGCCGGAAGGGATAATCCACCTCAGCATCGGGTTGAGGCGGGTTCTGCGGAACACTGCCAGCCCGGTCGCGGATAAACATCTGATCGACGCCGAAGTAGGTGGTCCGCCCAAGGCGGTTGCGATCAGTCACGAAGCGCAGGTAGTTGTTGATCCCAATCGCCTTGAAGGCGATGAGCTCGCGCCGGAAGCGGTGCGAAGCCTCGGCACCGGTCGTCTTGAAGATCGTCGGGTCGATGGGATCCCCATGCTTGGCATCCTCGTACTCCTTATCGATCTCCGCGGCGCTCCCCCTGCGGCCCACCACCTCGATCATGATGAAGCGCGAGAGTGCCGAAGGCCGGTTGACCACTTTGGCATCCGGCATCACCGGCGCCCTGGGATCGTTGTTCGGGTTATAGGTGACGCGCAACAGGAAGCGCGAATCGCCCAGGTTGTAGCGCACGTAGCCGCCCACGTCGTTGCTGGGGTCGTTATCCCCCTTATTATCGAACGGCTGGATCCAATAGTAATCCGGATCATCAGGGCGCACGACGCCAGGCGAATAGGAGGCACGGGGCCGCCAATCGGCGCCTAGCTCACTGGTCGTCAGGTTGGTATCCGCGAAGCGAATGCCCGCCTCGGCAGCGGAGTATTCGTTCGCCGCGGCCACGCTCTCTTCGGCATGCCCCAGGTTCGCCAGCACGGTCCTGAGGAAGATGGTGCCCAAGAAGAGCAGCAGGAGCATGATCACGACAGCGAGGATCAGCGCCTGACCAGAGCGCGAGGAGGTCCGGGATTGCCGCGAATGAGTATGAACGAGCGCGATTGTGCCCGTTCCGGCCTCTTCCCGCCGAGCGCGCTGGCCAGCGCGCGTGGCCGACAGCGTCTTCTCCCCTGCCGCTGCTGGGCTCATCTGCGGCCCTCTCCTATCATTTCTGGTGGCAGCCATTCGCCACTCCCATTCTCCGTTCATCTCCGGCTCAGGCCCGTTCTCACCGAAGGTTGCGCGGGCGAATCGTCGACGTCAGCTGGAACGGGTGTGCCTTGCCCGTATCCTTGTCGTAGCCTCGCAGCCCGAGGGTAAAGCGGATCACCTCCTTGGTCAGGTAGGAAGCGGACACGCTGATCCCATCGGCGCTGTTGATCGGGCTCGATGCGTAGGCGCGCTGCACATTCGTCTGCAGCTGATACCACGCGCGAATCTTGGTGTTTCCATCCCACAGGCTCGCATCTTCCTCGGCGAAGGTGAGGAGCCCGTAATTCTCATCGTAGCAGAACTGGCCCCGCCCGGGGAGCGTTCCCTCTGCCACCCGGGTAAAGACACTCCAGGTGTATCCCTGCGCGGGATCCCCGTTGATTGGTTGCCCCACCATCACACGCATCGTCTCTGGCACGATCCGGATCCAGGTCGTCCCATCGCTGTTCCGATAGTTCGAGGAGGTCGCGGCCCGCGCCACATCGGGAATCAGCCAGTCGGTTCGCTCGCCATCAGGCGCGGGGACCGCATCGGGGCCCGTGCCAAAGTAGGGCGCCTGAAACGGCGCCAGCGGGCCCGGAGGCTGCGGCTCGAAGGCGCTCGTGACCGGGTTGGCCACGGGCGGGCGCACCGGGGCATCCACACGGAAGTTGATACTCCCGCGTTCCACATCCGCCAGGAAGGCCATCTCCGGCCAGTAGGGCTCGGTGCCTCCCGGGCTCGGGAGCAGGTTGGTATCGTATGGGTTGGTGCTCTGCCAGAACGCAAGCTGCTGGTCCGACGACGGCGGCCCCTGCCGGAACGCCTCAATCCGCGCCTTGTAGCGCGTCATATCGAAGGTGGGCTGGTCGCTGGCCGGCCATGCTCCATCCACCGGCTCTCGATCGGTCAGGCGCCACACGTAGTAGTGGCTCGTATCCGTCGCCGGCACGCCACTAGCGCTGTCGGTTCGCCCGGCGCTGACGTAGTAGGTGACGGCCGGCTGGTTTCCGTAGCGGCGGCGCACCTCAATGCTAAACACCTGGAAGTAGCGCGCCCACGCCGGCAACTGGCTGGAAGTGCCATAGCCCGGGTGCGACCACGCCTTGCGCCGCTTCCACTGCCAGTGCCCGTAGTCGGCGCGATACGTCGCGGGATAGGACGCGCCCGGCTGGGTCACCGGATCCAGCGCCTCGTTGACCACCGCCAGCGGCTCGAATCGAATCAGCGGCTTGGCCGACCA
>JAAZEM010000007.1 GCA_012512265.1 Armatimonadota bacterium
AACGGAACCGCGGTTTCACGTTGATCGAGCTGCTCGTGGTGATAGCGATCATAGCTATTCTTGCAGCAATCCTCTTCCCCGTCTTCGCGCGAGCGCGGGAGAATGCCCGTAAGGCGAACTGCCAATCCAACATGAAGCAGCTCGGCCTGGCGATCCTTCAATACGCGCAGGATCATGATGAGACGCTGCCGATGTACGCGCCGGCAGATTACAAGTACAACTGGGACAACGCGATCGAGCCCTATCTGAAGAACAGCGGCGTGCTACGCTGCCCGAGCGCGACCGGCACTGGCACGCGCTATGGCGTCAGCTACCCCCACATCTCAACAACAAGCAAGGGGGCTTCACTCGCCCAGATCACCCGGAGTTCCGAAGTGGCCATGCTGTTCGAGACGCAGTATGATGACGGCAGGGTCTTGAAGCTCGCCTACTGTCCTAGTCCTAGCTGCTACCCCCTGCCCGCCTTCGCGGATCGCACGCTCAACGGTTTCCCGTTGACACCCCGACACAGCGAGGGGTGCAACGTCCTCTACTGCGATGGCCACGTGAAGTGGGTGCGGCAAGAGACGCTCTACAGCAACCCCAACGACATTTTCGGGCACTCCTCTCGCTAGGCAGGTGGCGCGCAAGGCCGTCGCTTTCGCCCAACCACGGTAGCGCGGCGTCCGATGTCGCGCGCCGAGAGCGGAGGGTGCTGAGACCTTCCGCCGCTTGCATACTCTAGATCGCGCGGCAGTCAAGGAACAGGCCGGGGTCAATCGTCCGGCCTGTTCCCGCCCTTAACCCGGGCCGGGCCCCCTGCCACGCGCCTGCCAGGATGACAGCGTCGGGCCCACAAGAGTTCACATACCTTACAGAATTGCCTCTCTGCCGGCGGCCGTATCCCGAGCCCCTATTTCAGACTCGGCAGTTGTGCATGATCCGAACGCCGATGTACCCGCGGCGGCCTTTGATGGAGATGGTGGCGTGATTCGAGAACCCCTAGTCCCGCTTTTCGACCTCGTCCTCTGCGTGTCGGACGCCGTTGACCTGGTGAGCCCGAACGTTGCCCAGCACCACAAGCAAGTCGCCTACCTCGCGCAGGCGATCGCCCGCGAAATGGGCGTCACGCACGGCACCCGGCACGAGATCGTACTCGCCGGCATGTTGCACGACATCGGCGCGCTCTCGCTTAAGGAGAGGCTGGATCTCCTCCAGTTCGAAACCCAGAATCCCCACCGGCATGCCGAGATCGCCAGCCGGTTGCTCTTCTCGTTTCCACGTCTGCGCAAGGCGGGTGAGCTGGTGCGGTTCCACCATCTCCCCTGGGACGAGGGGCGCGGTGAGGAGTTCCATGGACTCCCTGTGCCCCTGGAGAGCCACATCATCCACCTCGCCGACCGCGTCGCCGTCTCCATCGACCGGAGGCAAGGCATTCTGGTCCAGGCGCCCAACATCTGCAAGCGGATCGCGGCTCAGAGGGGGAGGCTCTTCTCGCCTGCGGTCGTCGATGCATTCCTCGCAGCAGCGGAGCGCGAGTGCTTCTGGCTTGATGCCACATCCCCTTCTCTCACCCCCGCGCTCCGAGAGACCGTGGCCATGGATAGTATCGAGCTGGGCCCCGACGAGATTCTCGCGGCGACCAACCTTTTCCGACAGATCATCGACTTCCGCAGTCGCTTCACCGCCCGCCACTCCGCCGGGGTCGCCGCCGTGGCCGAAGCCCTCGCCGCGCTCTTCGGCTTTTCCGCCCGCGAACTCCGGCTGATGCGCGTCGCCGGCTACCTGCACGACCTGGGGAAGCTGGCGGTACCCGCGGAGATCCTCGAGAAGCCGGGCCGGCTCACCGACGAGGAGTATAGCATCATGCGGGCACACACGTTCCACACCTACTACACCTACCGGACGCTACGGAGCGTGCATGGCATGGCGGTCGTGAGCGCCTGGGCCGCCTTCCATCACGAGCGCCTCGACGGTAGCGGCTACCCCTTCCACCTGAAGGCCGCCGATTTGCCGCTGGGCTCGCGGATCATGGCGGTCGCGGACACGTTCACCGCACTCACGGAAGACCGGCCCTATCGCAATGGGATGGATGTCGACCGTGCGTTCTCCATCCTCATGGAGATGGCAGAGAAGCGGGCGCTCGACCGGGAGATCGTGGAGCTGGCGCGCGGGCACCTGGGCAAGATCAACGATGCCCGCGCGACAGCACAAGCAGATGCAACGGAGGAGTACCGGCGCCTCTTCGCGGAGCTCGACACGGCGCCGTCACCATAGCGGAGCTACCGCACGTCCCAGGCGAAGAGGTGCGCCTGCGGGGCGCCCCAGGTTGCCTCCGGGATGAAACGGATGGCGGAAGTGGTGACGTTCACGGGCACGCGCACCAGGCGCTGATGGCTTTCCTCCACCCGCGTGGCCAGCGTCCACTCGCCACTCTCGTTTCGCACCTCGATGCGGAAGGTGCGAACGAGCGTCTCGGGCACCCGATGGGGCTCCAGGTCGCGCGGGAAGCAGGAGGGCATGTTCAAACGGCGCCGGTTGAGGTCGCTATCGAAGACGAAGCGGCACTCCTTCACTTCTCGTGGACCATCGAAAGCGTACTCCACCCACGACCCGAGGCTCCCCGTCCAGCCGTTGTCTGCGTCGCCGATGGGGCGATCCAGGCCGTTGCGCAGCGGCTCGGGGTCTCCTTCAGAAGCCGTGAGCCGGGCGGTTCGGGTGAGCTCGGGCACCTCGCGGGTGTTCCAGGGGAGGTAGGCATCATCCTCCATCAGCCTCTGCTGGAGCTCGCGGATGCACTCGTGGTAGACGCCGCGCGGAGTGAGCCCCGCCTCCACCGCGAGGGCCGCGGCCGTGCCCACCGCCTGGCCAAGCGTGGCACAGGTGGCCATGACGCGCGTCGTGCTCATCGCCACGTGCGTGGTGCTGATGTTGCGCCCGGCAAAGAGGAGGTTCTCTATGTTGCGCGAGTAGAGCGCCCGGTAGGGGATACCGAAAGGCGAGGGCGCCGGGATGGCTTCATTCGGGAATCCAGGGTGGCGTATCCCGGCGGGGTGGTGATCATCGAACGGCCAGCCACCGTAGGCCACCACGTCATCAAATCGACCCTCGGCATTCACGTCGCTCTGCGTCAGGATGTGGTCACCCACGTAACGCCGGCTCTCACGCTTGCCGGGGAGGAAGCCCACCCAATCGAGGATCCAGTTCTCCGCGCCGTGATCGCCGTGGTTCTTGATATGGTCCCACACGCCGTAGGCGACCTTCAGGAGCTCGTCGCGGAGCATTTCGGTGTCGTGAATCGAGTCGAAATCGCCGCCGAGCTCCATCCACCAGAAGTTCGAGGTGCGGATCCCGTGGCCGCGGTGCGGCAAGTCGTCATCGCTGAGGTACTTGTTCGCCCATGCGGGGGGGATAAACGGCTGCGGCGATTCGGTCTCGCGCGCCTGGATCAGGCAGCTCATCCCCATCGTCTTGCGGTCGGCCGCCTCTGGGGCCATCTGCTCGCCAAACTCCGAAGCAGCCTCGCGGCCAACGCGGAACTCGGCGCCCGAGAGCGGGGCGAGGATGCTATCCCCGGAGCAATCGGCGAAAAGTGTGGCCTCCACCGTGTGCCACGTCTCGGCGGTGCCCTGCCAGCCACGCACCCAGCGGATCCGCGAGCCGTCCATTCCCAGGTCGGTGCACGAGCAGTTCAGGAGAAGCGTCAGGTTCGGCTGGAAGCGCACCTTCTCATACAGGATAGCATCCCAGATCGCGTAGCTGACCGAGGTGTTCCGATAGAGATTCTCGAGCTGGATCTCCTCCACAATGCCGGTCTCCCGGTTGTTCGGCCCGCGGGCGCCACAGATCCACATGCGAATCTCGGAAGAGGCATTCCCTCCCAGCACCGGGCGGTCGTGCATCAAGACCACCTTCGCGCCATGGCGCGCTGCGGCAATCGCCGCGCACATGCCGGCCAACCCACCCCCTACCACGCAAAAATCAGCTCGATGAGTGATCCTCTTCATCAGAAAAACCTCCACGTGGCGGCACCATCAGCCGCTCCTCACCTCCAATTGGCGATCCCCGACCGCTTCTCCTGCGCTGACCACCAGCCTATCGAGAGCTCGGCGTGAGCCCACTACCTCGCGGCCCCCGCGGGCTTCCACTCCACCTCCAGGCTGGCTTCCATGCCGGTGGCAGGAACAAGACCATCCCGGGCCACAGTCCACGCCCCGCCCGGCTTCCGGTAGCGCACGCTCCCGTTCAGGCGCACATCGACGCTCGAAACGAGCCGCCACGTGCCAGCCTCGGTGCGCGAGAGCCAGACCGCCGTGGGGATTGAGTAGGTATCACCCACCGAGAGATCGTAGTAATAGACCACGCTGCCGGCCTCGAAGCGCGAGGCATCCTCCACGGCCAGGCGCATGGGCGTGCCGAACTCCACATCCTTCAGGAAAGTCGTGGTGCCAGACTCCGACTCCACGCGCTTGCCGTTGAAAAAGCCGTTGTTCGTGCCGCCCACCACGGAGCGCGCGTAGTCATGCGGGATCTCCGAGGTGAGCGTCTGCTTATCCACCCAGTCCGCGATGCGGCCCTGGCCCAGGAGGATCGACTGCGTGCCGAAGTGGACTCGGCTCCCCGAGCCCGCCTTCTCAATCCGCTCGATGCGGTAGGCGGTGTTGCGCGTATAGCGCGGGCTCATAAAGAGGATCCCCTCGCCCTCCAGGCCGGCCAGCGGGAGCGAGCCGCTCACATCCACCGCGTTCCCGCCTGCATCCGCGCGCGTCACGCTCCCATAGAACGCCGCCGCCACCGGCTCGATCCGCAGCCCGCCAACCTGCAGCCACTTCGTGCCATGCAGAGCGAGCGCGGCCACCTCCCTGCCACGCAGGGCGACGTGGACGGCGCCGCCAGACCACTCCGCAGGCCCAACGGGGGTCTGGAAGGAGTTCTCCGGCGCGACTTCGCCCGGCCGGCCGATGAGCGGCGCCTGGCTGGCAAAGAACTCGTCGCGCCCGCCCCGGCGCACCCGCACCGCAGCCGGTGGGAAGAAGCCACTCTCATCGCCTGATGCACGCACCAGCCCGCCCGCGACCGGGAGACGCTCGACGCCCGACAGGATCGGCTCGGGCTTCGCGCTCTCGCGCTCCGCTTCCACCGCGGGCACCAATCCCAGCCCGGCGATTCCGATGAGCGTGCGCGGGGATGCGTTGGTGATCTCCACCTTCACGCGGTGCTCGCCCGCGGCCAGGCGCCGCCGGCCGAAACGAACCGTCACCGGGCCCTCCAGGCTGCTCGCCACGGCGTCGTAGATCTCGCCGATGGGTGTCCCATCCACGCTCAGGCGCACGGCGCCATACGAGGAATAGCGATAGAGCCGGGCCTGCACCTCATACTCGCCCGCCGTAGGCACCGAGAGCGCGCACTCGACGTAATCTCCCGGGGCGGTGCCGCGCAGGAGTAACGCGGCCAGGGAGTGCATCGGCACAACCGCTCCCTGATTGGCCGTCACGCTACGAAGGAGCCGGGTGTAATCGGCCATGCCCGAGGGCATGGGGAGGGCATAGGGCTCGAGCACCGTGGCGAAACAGCTCTGCAGGTTCTCTCCCGTGCGCCGCAGGAGCAGGTAGCTCGCGTTGCGGTTGCGCGGGTAGAGACCGGGCGCCCTGGCGACAATCGCCTCTGCGGACGCCTCAGGAAGCACGTGCGCCCGGAAGCGCGCCTGGTTCGGCCCTCCCAGGGTCCAATCAACCCACCACGGACCCGCGGCCCGGCCCCGGCGCATCCCATAGAAGAAGCCATAGCCGTTCCCCGGCGGCGGGTTCCAGTAGGGCTTGTTTGGCATGCCGATGATGTCGCCATCATTGCCCAGCTTCTCTCCCCAGGCGTGCTCAAGGCCGGCCAGCGATCCCTTCTCTTCCGGGCCCAACTCTACGCCGGAGACCTCGAACTCCTGGCCCTGCGAGCCCAGAATGTAATCATGCTGGCGCCCCCCACGCACCCGGAAGAGATCCACCAGGTACTGATCTTTCCCCTCGCCAATCAGCGCCACGGTGCGCCGATACTGAGTGACCCCATTCGCGGCATAGCTCAGGGGGGAGTCAGCCTCCACAATCTTGATCCCCGGAAGACGCGCGAAGAGGTGGAGGCTACCGCCGGATCCCCCCGATTGGCGAGCTTCATCGACGGTCACCAGGCAGTGGCTGGCGGTCTGCCTCGCCCAGCCCACCTGGGTGTGCGTGCTTCCCAGGCCATAGCCGATCTCGTAGGTGCATTGCCAGCCTTTGGCATAGTAGATCAGCCCCAGGTCATCCAGATGCCCGTGGTTAAGCGACGGCCCGAAACGGACGAGCGCGCCCTGAGCCTCTGCCCCGGAGCCGTCCCGGAGGATGGCGAGGCCTTTCTGACCGAGGAACCAGGAGCCGAAAACCTTGCGGTGGAGGTCCTCCGGAAGGGAGGGCTTTTCGTTGCCGGGCACCGGGTCGGCATGGTAGAGGAGCCAGATGCGATTCGACGCCGCGGCGCGGGCACGCTCCACATCACCGCCGGCGAGATAGCGCACGAGCCGGGCAAACCGCTCGCGCTCGGCGCCGGTGCACCCGGCATAGAGGCGTTCGGCAAAGGCATAGTCGGTCTGAGAGAACTTGTCGTCGGATGAAAAGACGAAGGCGTGGTCCGGGCTGCAATCCCCGTAGTTGAGGGCGTGGCCGGCAATATCCATCGTCAGGTCGGGCAGCTCGTAGAACGCGCGGAAGCGGTCGTTGGCAAAGAGGTTCACACCCTTGGGATAGCGCTCGTCGCTCCAATGGCGCAGCGGCTCGGTGAAGGTGAGGTAGAGATCGCGACAGTGGATCGCATATCCGAGCGCGGTCTCGTAGTAGCGGCCATCTCGGTCACAGTTGTTGGCGAGCATGGCATAGATAGAGTAAGGGCTCTCGACCGCGTTATAGACATAGGTGGGAATGCCAAGGAGCACGCCCACGGCGAGCGCTCCGCGCATATAATCCGCGTGCCCGTTGTGCAGCATCCCACTGAAAGAGTGCGAATAGCAGTAGTAGGCGCCATCCTGCATCAGGTTCACGTCGATGTTGTCGCGCCGGGTCATCCCATCCCACGACTTGCCGCGGGCGTCCGGGGTGCCCACCACGCGCTGCTGGAGCGTCGGTCCTTTCGGGAAGCCCTTCTCCAGCCTCGGGCGCAGCGATGGCTTATCGAGCGCCTTGCTCGTATAGATCAGGTCATAACCCTCGACGAAGGGGACCAGGGTGCGCGCCACCTGGTACCATGGCCGGGCGAAGCGCCCGCTGGGGGGGCTACTCGGGTAGTCCCACGACCCGCTGGTCGATTCCGCGTAGATGCTCGCCAGGGCATCGAGGAAGAAGGCGGCGCGTTCGGCATACCGCTCGTCGCCGGTCAGCGCATAGGCGTGGCCCAGCCGGTTGATCGCGTTCAGCCACTGCTCGGTGACCCACGCATTCCATGAGCCAACGAAGTAATGGACGCGGCCATCGGGGCCCTTGTAGCCAGAGCCGTCATCGGGGTGCTTCGCATCCGGCAGGATATGCCCCTGAGTGCACTGGACGGTGCCGGGCCGGTCCCACGAGCAGCGCGCGCCGCCCCACGTGCCCCAGGACGAGCGGCAGATGGGACAGCCGGTGAAGCCGTAGGCATAGCAGGCGCCGGGCGGCGGCAGGAAGCGGAGCCATTCCTCCTCAGTGCGCTCCAGCCACTTATCGGCAGCCGCCAGGATCTCCTGCTTTGTCTGACGGCCCCACTCCGTCTGCTCCGCGTTTCGGCGCGCGCGTGCCACGTCCGCGGCGGTCACATACACCGAGGGATGCGGCCGACCGCCCAGGACGCGGATCGCTTCCCTTGGTAGCGCGCGCGCGATCGGCTTCGGCTCTCGGATGCGGCGCTCAGGATCGAGGTAAATGCCCACTTCATCCACCCCCACATAGGTGCGCTCCTCGTACACCTCCAGAAGCGTGATCTGGACCCACTTTGCCCGGCACGGCTTCTCCAGGCGCGCGTTCACGACATCCTGGTCGGGCTGCACGGTGTAGGCACGCTTGGTGCCATCCGAGAGCTCCACCTCGAAACGCTTCCAGCCCGCGTAGAGATTCCGGGCTTGCGTGTGGTAGATCTGGAGAGAGATCGTGTCGAACTCCTGCGCCTGATCCCACTCGATCCGGATCCATTGCGGGAGCGCCTTGTTCGCGCTCGCCCAATGCGTCGCGCGGTTCCCGTCGGCCAGGCGCAACACACCGTACTTGCCGTCCGCGGGCGACGCCTGCGACGACGCGGAGACCCGCGCCCTGCTCACCAGGTTCTCCGGGATCGCCTGCGCGTGGCCAGCCGGAAGTGCAATCCACATCAACAAAGCAATGAGAGAGACGACGAGCGCCATTTCAGTGACCCTTTCCTTCCACTGGGTCAGGAACGAGAGACGCAGAGAGCGCCTGCTTGCCGCCCAATTCCCCAGCGCGCAATGAGAATCCTCTCTCTCCCCAGAAGGAGCGATCACGGCGAGCGCGAATGCAATGCTGGGAGGCATGGGTGGAGACTCAGCGGTGTCTCTGACGTGGACGACGGAACAGGTGCTTGCCCTGGCGCCCGATGCCGCATCCGCCAAGGCGGGCAGAGAGCTGGCGACGCCCCGCAAATGGGTGAGCCTCGGGCGTGACAGGCAGTCTGCCTGGGGCCTATGCCAGGGGAGCGGCAAGTCCCCCTACCAGACGCAGATCGATCTGGGAGAGCCTGCATTCCGCTGTAGCTGCCCGAGCCGCAAGTTCCCCTGCAAGCACTCACTCGGTCTCTTTCTTCTTCTGGCCGCCCAACCCGAGGCTTTCCCCGAGCAGACCCCGCCCGCGTGGGTAACGGAGTGGCTGGAAGCCCGCGCCAAGCGCGCCGAGCAGCGTGCCGCGAAATCCACCCGCAAGGAGGAGCCCGCCGATCCCGCCGCGCAGGAGCGCCGCGCCGCCCGCAGGGAATCGCGAGTCGCCGCCGGCCTTCAAGAACTCGACCTCTGGCTGTGTGACCTGGTGCGCTCCGGGCTTGCCTCCGCCCAGGGAAAACCCCCTGCCTTCTGGGAGGGGATCGCCGCACGCCTCGTCGATGCGCAAGCCCCCGGGCTGGCGCGGCTCGTGCGTGACCTGTCGTCACTCCCCGCGAGTGGCACCGGCTGGCAGGAGCGCCTCCTGGAGCGACTGTCCCTCATCTACCTCTTGATCGAAGGCTACCGGCGGATCGACACGCTCCCGGCCGAGACACAGGCGGATCTGCGCTCGCTGATCGGATGGACGCAGAGCCAGGAGACGCTGCTGGCCGAGCCAGGCCTGAGCGACCACTGGGCCATCCTGGGTCAGCGTATTGAGCAGGAGGAGCATCTCCGCGTTCAGCGCACCTGGCTGCAGGGAACGGAGAGCGGCCGGCCGGCGATGATCCTCCACTTCGCGCACGGCACCGCCCCGCTCGATACCAGCCTGGTGCCAGGCACCTGCTTCAACGGCGAGGTCGTCTTCTTCCCAGGCGCCTACCCGCTGCGCGCCCTGATCAAGAGCCGCGAGGGCGCAGCCGAACCCCTTCAAGCGATGGGCCCCGGCCAGACAATCGCCAGCGCGGCGGAGGCGCGCGCCGCGGCGCTGGCACGAAACCCGTGGATCTCGCGCTTTCCGGTGCTCCTAGAGACGGTCGTCCCGACGTACCGGGAGGGGACCTGGGTGCTGCGCGACACGGAGGGGAGCCTGCTCCCACTCCATCCGCGGTTCGACCGAGGCTGGCAGCTCCTCGCCCTGAGCGGCGGGTATCCGCTCGCCCTCTTTGGAGAGTGGGAGGAGGACCACTTCCTTCCCCTCAGTGCATGGGCCGATAGCGTGTTTCTGGGACTATGAGGTGCACACGCCCGAACAAGGGCGGAACCGGCGAGGAAGTTCGCTTGAAGGTGGTATCTGAGGAGGAGCATGGGCGAACAGGGAGCGTCATCTCACACCGCCTGGAACGAGTTGGTCGCCGCAGCTCTCATCGGCGGCGAGCGGGAGGCCGTCCGGCTGCCGGACGAGGGCCCGCTGGGTGAGGTGCTGAGCCGGCTGGAATGCCCGTCACGCGAGCAGCAGCTTCTGGGTGCGGCGGCGATCCTCTCGCTCTACCGGCGCGCCGGCGCGCGCCCCGCCGTAGAGACAGCCCCCCCGCCGGAGCCCTCTCCTGCGGAGTCACTCTCGCGCTGCCCCTCATCCGTCGGCCGCTACCTGGCGGAGATCCTCTCGGGAACGCGCGCGGAGCTCCTGTCGGAGTGGCTGGATGCCGCCGCGGCCGCCGGGATGCGCGCGCCCGAGGAGCTCCTTCCGGCGCTCCTGGACCTGGGCGCCGCGCGTGAGGGCATTCGCGAGAAGCTCCTGCCCGTCCTGGGAGAGCGGGGAAGATGGCTGGCCCGGCACAACCCGGACTGGGCCTATGCCCTCGGCCCCGAGGAGGCGATCGATTGGGAAACGGCACCGCGAGTGGCCCGCCTGGCTCTCCTCAAGCGACTTCGCGCCACCGACCCGGCACGGGCGCGGGAGCTGCTTCAATCCACCTGGGAGCAAGACCCACCCAACGAGCGCGCGGCGTTCATAGAGCACCTCAATGCCGGCCTGAGCATGGAGGATGAGCCGTTCCTGGAGGCGGCATTGGATGACAAGCGCAAGGAGGTGCGCACTCAGGCCGCCGAGCTGCTCGCCAAGCTGCCCCAATCCCGCCTCAGCGCGCGCATGCTGGAGCGGGTGCGCCCGCTGCTTAGCTTCACGCCGGGCCAGCCCTCGCGCGTCCTGGCGTTCATGCCGGGCAAGAAGCCTTCGCTGCAAGTCACCCTCCCCGAGGCGTGCGACCGGGCGATGGCGCGCGACGGGATCGAGGCGAAGCCGCCCCCCGGCATGGGGAAAAAGGCGTTCTGGCTGATGCAGATGATCGCCGTAATCCCTCCGGCCACCTGGTGCGAGATGTGGGGCACGCCCCCACAGGTATTGATCGAGGCCGCGAGAGAGACCGAGCATCATCGAGAGCTGCTGGAGGGCTGGGCGCGCGCCGCCGCGCGGCACCGCGATCGGGAATGGGCCGAGGCGCTTCTCTCCACGTCGATCCCCAGCTTGCCCGAGGGGGTGGCGGCGGAGCTGGTGGATTCGCTGCCGTCCGAGCGCCGGGAAGCCGCGCTCCTTCCCCACGTCCAGGCCTCTGGGAACCGGATCCCGCTGGTGCCGCTGCTCGCGCATTGCCAGCACGCCTGGAGCGAGATGTTCACCCGCGCGGTGATCGCCCTCGTGCGAGAACACGTTCGCGGGCCGGGCTATCCCTCTGACTGGCGCATCCATGACGCGCTGAAGGAGTTCGCCCTCTATGCGGCGCCCGCGCTGGCGGATGAGGCGACACGGACAATCGGCGGGCCGCCAGGGTCGATGCAGCTGCGCTCTGTAGAGCAGTTCCTGGACCTGCTCCACTTCCGCCGTCAGATGCTGGCGGCCTTCGGTGATAAGGAGACCAGATGATGACAAACATCCTGCGACAGCACGCGGAGCAACAGTACGCCGAGGAGCTGGAAGCGCTGGCCGAAGCAGACTCCCGCCCGCGTCCCCCGAACTGGCGGCTATCGCCCTGGGCGGTGGTCACCTACCTGCTCGGGGGAAAGCTGGAGAACGGCTTCGCGGTGACGCCGAAGTACATCGGCAACCGCCGCCTGATCGAGATCGCCGTCGCCACCCTGGCGACGGATCGGGCACTTCTCTTGCTGGGCGTGCCAGGCACCGCGAAGACGTGGGTCTCCGAGCACATCGCCGCGGCCATCGCGGGCGATTCGACGCTGCTCATTCAGGGCACGGCGGGCACGAGCGAGGAGCAGATCCGGTATGGCTGGGACTACGCCCGGCTTCTCTCGGAGGGGCCCTCGCGCCGGGCGCTTGTGCCAAGCCCGTTGATGCGTGCCATGCAGCAGGGGAAGATCGCCCGTGTCGAGGAGTTGACGCGCATCCCCGCCGACGTGCAAGACACGCTGATCACCATCCTCTCGGAGAAGACACTCCCGATCCCGGAGCTGGGCGAGGAGGAGCAGGCGGTGAAGGGGTTCAACGTCATCGCCACGGCGAACAACCGCGACCGGGGCGTCAATGAGCTCTCCAGCGCCCTGAAGCGCCGCTTCAACACCGTGGTCCTCCCGGTGCCGGAGAGCGCCGATGAAGAGGTGGAGATCGTCCAGCGCCGCGTCGAGAGCCTGGGCCGCGCCCTCGAGCTGCCCGCGCCGCCTCCGGGCGTGCAGGAGATCCGCCGGATCGTCACCATCTTCCGGGAGCTGCGGAACGGCGTCACCGCCGATGGCAAGACGAAGGTGAAATCGCCCAGCGGCACGCTGAGCACCGCCGAGGCGATCTCCGTGGTCAGCAACGGTCTGGCGCTCGCGGCGCACTTCGGCGATGGCACCCTCCGTGCTGCCGACATGGCCGCCGGCCTGATCGGCGCCGTCGTCAAGGACCCGGTCCAGGATCGCGTCGTCTGGCAGGAGTATCTGGAGACGGTCGTCAAGGAGCGCGATGGCTGGAAGGATCTCTATCGGGCGTGTCGGGATGTCTCGTGATGCCGGGCGCCACCCGCGCGCGGCGCTCCCAGCGGGGCGCCGCACGGCCGGGCCCACTTCAGCAGCGCGTTACGAATGACGCTTGATGGAGGAGATGCCAGTGTCCGAACCAGTCACCCACGTGTTCGGCATACGCCACCACGGCCCCGGGTCGGCGCGGAGCGTCTTGAAGGCGCTGGAGGCACTGCAGCCGGATATCATCCTGGTCGAGGGGCCACCGGATGCCGAGGAGGTGCTGCCGCTCCTGACCCACGCCGAGATGGAGCCGCCGGTGGCACTTCTCCTCTACGTGCCGGAGGAGCCCAGCCGCTCCGTATCGTATCCCTTTGCCCTCTTCTCGCCCGAGTGGCAGGCGCTCCGGTATGGCCTCACACGCGGCATTCCCACGCGCTTTATCGACCTGCCGCAGGCGCACCAGCTCGCGATGCGGGAGGATGCGGGGGCTGCCGGATCCGAAGCGGTCGAGGATGAGAGCGATCCGGTAGCCCCGCCCGAGCCCGCGGAGGTGGTGCGCCAGGATCCGTTGGGCTGGCTGGCAGCGGCGGCAGGCTATAGTGACGGCGAGCGCTGGTGGGAACACATGGTGGAGCAGCGCCTGGATGGCGATGACCTCTTTGCCGGCATCTGCGAGGCGATGGCGGCGCTGCGCGCAGAGATGCCGCGAGAGGAGGACCCGCTGGAGGAGCGGCGGGAAGCCTACATGCGCCGGTGCATCCGCCAGGCACGGAAGGAAGGTTACGAGCGCCTCGCCGTGGTGTGCGGCGCCTGGCACGCGCCGGCGCTCGCGGAGATGCCACCGGCCTCCCACGACGCGAAGCTGCTCACCGGCCTCCCCAAGGTGAAGGTGAGCGCGACCTGGATCCCCTGGACCTACGGCCGGCTCGCCCGTTCCAGCGGCTACGGGGCCGGGATCGAATCGCCCGGGTGGTATCACCACCTCTGGAGCGATTCCGACCGCGTCGCCATTCGCTGGATGACGTGCGTGGCCAGCCTGATGCGCGCGCACGATCTGGATGCTTCTGCCGCGCACGTCATCGAGGCGGTGCGCCTGGCCGAGTCGCTCGCGGCTTTGCGCGACCGCCCTTTGCCCGGCCTGGATGAGCTGAACGAGGCGGTGCGAGCCGTCTTCTGCTTCGATAGCGACCTCCCGATGCGCCTGATCGAGGAGCAGCTCATCGTCGGCGAAAGGCTGGGCAAGGTGCCGGAGGTCACGCCCCAGGTGCCCCTCCAACAGGACCTGGCACGGCTGCAAAAACGCCTGAGCCTGCCCCCCGAGGCCACCCAGAAGCAGCTCGACCTCGACCTGCGCGAGCCCCTCGGGCTGGCACGCAGCCATCTGCTCCACCGGCTCGCCCTCCTCGGCATCCCCTGGGGCCAGCCCGAGCGCGTCACCGGAAAGCAGAGCACGTTCCACGAGATCTGGACCCTCCAGTGGCATCCGGAGTTTGCCGTGGCGCTCATCGAGGCGGGCGTCTGGGGCAACACCGTGGCCGCTGCCGCTGCCGCGAAGGCGCGGGATCTGGCCCAGCGCGCCCCAGATCTCCCCGCGCTCACGGAGCTTGTGGACCGCGTGCTCCTAGCCGATCTACCGGACGCGATCGACCCCCTGATGGCTCTCCTTCAGGAGCGGACGGCGCTGACCGGCGATACGGCCCACCTGATGGATGCGCTCCCCCCGCTGGCCAGGGTGCTCCGCTATGGGAACGTGCGCCGCACCGACGCCACGATGGTCGGTGGCGTCGTGAATGGCATCGTGGCGCGCATCTGCGTTGGATTGCCCAACGCCTGCTCCTCGCTCGATGACGAGGCTGCCGCGGCGATGTACGACCGGCTTGTGAACACCGACGACGCGATCCGCCTGTTGGAGAATCCCGAGCACGTGTCGGAGTGGCACGAGGTCCTTGCTCGCCTCGCCGACCGGTCTGGGCTGCATGGCCTAATCGCTGGCCGGAGCTGCCGGCTTCTACAGAGCGCCGGCGTCTTTGATCCGGAGACGTGCGCTCGGCACATGAGCCGGGCACTCTCGCGGGCCTCCGAGCCGGCGCAGGCTGCCGCATGGCTCGAAGGCTTCCTCAAGGGGAGTGGCCTGCTTCTGCTGCACGATAAGGAGCTCTGGCAGGTGCTTGATACCTGGCTGACCGAGCTCTCCGCAGAGAGCTTCGCGGCGGTGCTCCCGCTCTTGCGGCGGACCTTTGCAACCTTCCCTGCCCCGGAGCGGCGGCAGATGGGGGAGCGCGTTCGCCTGGGAAAGGCGGCAGGCTCCCAGGTCCCCGGCATGGACGCGGGCTTCGATGCCGAGCGCGCGGTGTCCGTCCTGCCGCTCGCCGCCCGGCTTCTGGGCATCGACTGGCCGCCCGCCGGCGCCGCCGCGAGGAATGCTGGAGACCGCGGGGAAGCGTCGTGAAGTTTGGTGACTTCGAGAGCCGGGCGCGCGCGCTGGAGCCTCTCCACCCGCCGCCCGGCGTCTGGATTGGCTTGCGCCCGGGAGGCGGGTAGCGGGAGCAGAGATTGGAGTGGTCGGCGAGATGGCGATAACACCGGACGAGCGTCTGCGGCGGTGGCGGCTGGTCCTCGGGTCGGGCCAGGCAGATGGGGTGGGCATGGAGCTGACAGGTGTGGATCGGGCAATCGACCAGGCGCTGGAAGCCCTGTACGACTCTGACCGCAGTGGTGGGTTGGGCAGCTCCGCGCCGAGTGCGGCCCGGTGGCTGGGCGATATCCGCACCTACTTCCCCAAGTCGGTGGTGCGCGTGATGCAACGCGATGCCCTCGAGCGCCTGAACCTCCGGCAGATGCTCCTGGAGCCGGAGCTGCTGGAAGCAGTGGAGGCCGATGTGCACCTCGTCTCCACCCTCCTCTCGCTGAAGAGCGTGCTCCCGGGCAAGACGAAGGAGACCGCGCGCATCGTGGTGCGCCGTGTCGTCGAGGATCTGGAACGCCGCCTGGCAGCGCCTACGCGGCAGGCGATCCAGGGCAGCCTGAATCGCGCCGCACGCAATCGCCGCCCGCGGTATTCGGAGATGGACTGGCACCGCACCATCCGCGCTAACCTGAAGCACTACCAGCCGGAGTACCGCACCATCATCCCCGAGACGCGCATCGGCTACGGACGGAAGCGTTCCCTGCTGCGCGAGATCATCCTCTGCGTGGATCAGAGCGGCTCGATGGCCGCCTCGGTCGTCTACGCGGGCGTCTTCGGGGCGGTCCTCGCCTCGCTGCCGGCGGTCAAGACGCACTTTGTCGCTTTCGATACGGCGGTCGTCGATCTCACCGAAGAGCTGCATGACCCGGTAGAGCTCCTCTTTGGCACCCAGCTGGGTGGGGGCACCGATATCAACCGCGCGCTCGCCTATTGCCAGGGCCTGATCACCCGCCCCATGGAGACAATCCTCATCCTCCTGAGCGATCTCTACGAGGGGGGCGACGAGGAGGAGATGCTGAAGCGCGCCGCGGCCCTTGTCAACTCCGGCACCCAGGTGATTGCGCTTCTTGCCCTGAGCGATGACGGCCGGCCCGCGTTCCACCACGATATCGCGTCGGCGATGGCCGGGATGGGGATCCCGGCGTTTGCCTGCACTCCCGATCTCTTCCCGGAATTGATGGCCGCCGCGATCAACCGCCAGGAGATCGGGCAGTGGGCCGCCAAGCATGATATCGTGACTGCTCAGTAGGAGCGTTGGAAACACCATTGTTTTGGAGAGATGCGCATCATGGCAGATTGGAGATGGGCGAGAGGGTTGCTCGCGGGGGCCGTGGCCGTGTTGGCACCCCTTCTCCTGGGGTGTCATGACTCCAGTAATAACCGGGTGGAGGAGACACACTCCGGCCCCAGGCAGGTGGAGTTGCAGACGCACCTCGAATGGTCGGAAGGGAGCACGCAGCTCTACGCGATCATCGGCGCGGGCTGGCCGCCCTCCGGTCTCCAGCGAACCTCGTGGCAGGAAGGCACGAACTACTCCATCGAGCCCCGCGTGAGCATCAAGAGCGTCCGGCTTCTGGATGACGGCATGACCCTCTGCCTCACGACGGCTGAGCAGGCACCGGGCACGCGCTATCAGGTGCGCTATACCCCGAAGGTGTCGTTCCCCGCGCCACCCCTGGAAGGCTTTCCACAGAACCCGGTGCTGACCGCCGTTGCCGTCGATGCCACGCACGTGGTCGTCGTACCCGACACGCACCATCAGGAGCGCGTGGACTGGGCGGATGCGAGTAGCTACCGCTTTGAGCCTCCACTCGCCGTTCACTCGGCCCAGGTCAGCGAGGATGGCCGGCTGGTGCGCCTGACAACGGCCGAGCAAGAGGCATCCGCCAGCTACAAGCTGCGCGTGGGTGAGATCGCAACGCCCGTCGTCCGGTAGGCGCGAGCGCGGCAGGCCGGACCCCTTCCGAAATCGCGCGGGCGCGCCGCGTCTTTAGGGAGCAGGCAACGCTTCCCGTGTTACATCCGCCGCGGTTTGGTTGTCAAAGGGAGATGGCAAGGCGGTGGCATCACGCGCGGGAGACGTAGGGCACACCGCGAGCCACCTGCCCGAGCTATGAGATTGAACCGGAACCCGTCCACACGCGGCTCTTCGCGCCACGCTCTTCCCCCTTTCTGGCGTGACTCGGCGGAACCGCGCCCGCGCGGCGGGTTACCAGGCCGAAAGGAATCACTCGATGAGCACCATCGGATTCGGCGTGATTGGGTGTGGCGGTATCAGCAACGTGCACCTCACCGCCCTCTCCAAGCGTGACGATGCTCGCATCGTCTGCGTCTCAGACATCAACCCGGATGCCGCTCGCGGCCAGGCGGAGAAGTACGGCGCCGGCAAGTGGGTAACCGACGCCAACGAGCTCCTGGCGATGCCGGAGGTCAACGCCGTCGTCGTCTGTACGCCCACCTTCCTCCATCCGGAGTATGTGATTGCCGCGGCCAAGGCGGGCAAGCACGTCCTCTGCGAGAAGCCGATTGCCATGACGCTGGAGGATGCCGACCGGATGATCGCCGCGTGCGACGAGGCGGGGGTCTTCTTCATGATCGCGTTCGTCCGCCGCTTCTGCAACGAGTGGCTGAAGCTGCGCGAGATCATCCAGAGCGGCGTTCTCGGCCGGCCGGTCCTCTGGCGCGGCGTCTCCGGGAGCTCTGGCCCGCGCAGCCCCTGGTTCCTCGATGCCCAGAAGGGCGGCGGCCCCTTCATCGATGGCTGCGTCCACGACTGGGACTTCGCGCGCTTCACCTTCGGCGAGCCAGAGGTGGTTCTTGCCTCCGTCCGGCACATGAAGGAGGGCGACTCGACCTCCCTCGATACCGGAAGCGCCATTGTCCGCTTCCAATCCGGGGATGAGCTGATGCGCAGCTGGACCTGGGGCCTCCCCGGCACCGCGTGCCGCACGCAAAGCCTCTCCGATGTCATCGGGCCCAAGGGGGCTCTGCGCTTCCCAGGCGCTCCGGCACAAGGCTCGAAGACCAACAGCTTCATCCTCACTGATGGCGAAGGCGTCGAGCACGCGCTGGAGTACGAGCACACCATCGGCCAGGAGTGGTTTGACGCCCAAATGGACCACTTCGTCACCTGCATCAAGGAGGGCCGGCAGCCCTCGGTCACCGGCTTGGATGGCAAGAAGGCGCTCGCCATTGCCCTGGCGGTGCTCGAGGCGGGGCGCACCCACAAGCCGGTTGTGCTCGGCTGAATCTGACGATCTCGGATGGGGAGCCTGGGATGGGAGCCCCCGCTTCCATTCCAGGCTCCTCTTTATCCGGGATGGGATGGCGTATCCAGCATCCTGTCATCGAGGGAGAAAACAGGTGGTGAACGGCGTTGAGCGCTTCGGGGTCTCCATGGCCCCCGATCTTCTGAGCAGGTTTGACGAGGTAATCGCGGCACGCGGCTATACCAACCGCTCCGAGGCGATTCGCGACATCGTGCGCGACTACCTCATCGAACAGCAGTGGGAATCCGGCGAGGGAGAGGTGATCGGCACGCTCACCCTCGTGTACGACCACCACGAGCACGACACCATGGAGCAACTCACGGCGCTGCAGCACCACTATCACGAAGCGATCCTCTCCACCCTGCACATCCACCTCGATGCGCATCACTGCCTGGAGGTGATCGTGGTCCGCGGCTCCTCAACCGATATTCGCCGCCTGGCCGATAAGGTGATCACCACCCGCGGCGTCAAGCACGGCAAGCTCACCTGCACCACCACCGGCCAGGGCCTCGCCTGACGGGCTTCAATTGCTCCGATGGCGCGTCCCCGCGTCGCGCACCCAGGATGATACCGCGCGGAAGGGTAGCCCCCAGAGGGCGTGGAATCTGCATGGGTGAGGATTACTGACCATGACCGATGAACTGTATCACCAGGTATTTGCGTGCGGGTGCATCCGCTTTGGCGAGTTCAAGCTCCGCTCGGGGCTCCTCTCGCCCTTCTACGTGGATCTCCGCGTGCTCGTCTCCTGCCCGCAAACGCTGCGGGCGCTGGGCGAGGAGATGGCGCAACTGCTCAAGCAACTCGCGCCGGACCGCATTGCCGCCCTTCCTTACGCCGGGCTCCCCATCGGGGTGGCCGCCAGCATCGCCAGCGATATCCCGCTCATCTACCCCCGCAAGGAAGCGAAGGGGTATGGCACCGCGCGGCTGATCGAGGGCTCGTTCCAGCCGGGCGAGCGCGTCGTCGTCGTGGATGACGTGATCACCGATGGCGCGACCAAGATCGAGGCGATCAAGCCGCTTGAGGAAGCCGGATTGGTGGTCAAGGATGTCGTCATCCTGCTCGACCGCGAGCAGGGCGGCGACCGGGTGCTGGCGCGCCACGGCTACACGCTGCACTCACTGATGCGCCTGACGCCAACGCTCGATGCACTCGTGCGCCTGGGGCACATCACCGACGAACAGCGCCAGGCGGCGCTGCGCTTCGTCGCCGAGCACCAGTTCTCGTAGGCATCCGGCGACACGGAAGAAGGGCTCCTCCTGCTCGCGCCAGCGTTCGCTGCCCTGTTGGCCCGGTTTCACGGCCACCTGCTCCGCGATAGACACTCTGTTGAGCAACACCGGCCCGGCACGCGATAGGGAGGATGTAGGAGGAGTCTCATGCATTTCCTTGAGTATTTCGCCATTATTGAGCGTGACCACACAATCCAGAACCCCTCGTCGCCAGAGAAGATCCGCCTGCTGGCCGACTATTGCCAGGTGCGCCACGGGCTGCGCGTGCTCGATGTAGGGAGCGGCAAGGGTTACCTCCTCTGCACGTGGGCAAAAGAGTGGCAGATTGAGGGCACCGGCCTGGAGATCAACCCCTGGTTCATCGCGGAGGCCCGGGCGCGCGCCCAGGAAGCCGGCGTGACCGACCGGGTCGCCTTCATCGAGGGGCCGGCGCTCGACTTCTCGCCCGAGCCAGGTGGCTACGACATCGTCCTCTGCATCGGTGCCTCATTCGCGCTTCAGGATTTCGACCATGCCATTCCGTGGATGCTCGCCGCGCTGAAGCCGGACGGAGTGCTCGCCATCGGGGAGCCGTTCTTCCACGCGCCTCTGCCGCCGGAAGTCGCGGCGAAGGTCGATCCGGAGCTCGCCAGACTGCACGACCTGGCTGGCACGGTCGCCGCGTTCGAGGAACATGGGTTGAGCCTCGACGGCTTCATCGCGGCGTCGCTGGATGATTGGGACCGCTACGAGAGCCCTCACTGGCGGGCAGCTCGCGAATGGGCACGCGCGAACCCGGACCACCCGGATCGCGAGGAGTTCCTCCGCCGGGTACGCCACGACAAAGAGGCCTACTTCCAGTGGCAGCGGCAGTATCTCGGCTGGGGGATCTTCGTCGGCCGCCGGGCCTCGTTCTGACTGTAACGGGCGGCCCGCATCCCGCGGACCGCCCGTGGCATCGCGCCTGTTAGCTATAGCGCAACAGTGGCAAGAGGCCGGGGGGCGCGCCCCACTCCTCCATCAGTGGGTTGTCACTAGTGGCCTGCGTTTCCGTTTGGGAGGCGAGAACGCCGTACAGCTCCGGGCGGCGCTGGCGCAGGATCGTCTCGCGCAGATCGTTCGCCGCAGCGGGCATCCGGTCGGGCTGGTACTGAGCCATGTAGCCGCCGGGCGTGTGCGGCTTGTAGTCGCGGATGTAGCGCAAGGGCCGGTCGTTATCCAGGTCGATCACCGCGGAGACGATGCTGTTCATCCGATATTCGGAGCGCGCGACGACAGCGCCGGTTGGCTCGATAATCAGGCTGCGGTGGCGGACCTCGGACGAGGGGTGCGTCGCCTGCACATGGAAGAGGCCGGCATCCATGGCGCGGGAGATGTCGCGCTGGTCGCGGAAGAGTGCGTCGGGGCCCCAGCTCTGGGTCGGTACGAAGAGGATATCGGCGCCTTTCAGGCCATAGCAGCGGTCGAGCTCCACCATCCACTCATCGGCGCAGATGCGCATGGCGACGCGCCCGAAATCGGTCTCGAAGACGGGCGTCTCCTCTCCGCAGATCATCTCCGGGTGCGTTTTGGCGATCTTGTAGTAGCGGCCAACCACCTGACCATCGCGCCCGAAGAGGATCGCCTCATTCCGCTCGATCCGCTCCACAACGCCGGCGAGGATCACGTACATGCCGTACTGTTTCGCCTTCTCGGCCACGCGGGCGACGTTCGCGCGTGCGGTCTCCGTCATCCGGGCAATCCGCTCCGGATCCGGGCCGGAGACCCAGACAAACTCGTAGGTGCACGCGATGTCGGTGCCGATCCGCCCCGCCTCGTCGAGCGCCGCCAGCAGCTCCTCAATTCCCAGGTGCGCCTCGATGGCAGTGACGCGGACCTCGCGCTTCTTCCACTGCTTCCGCTCCGGCACCTGGACCGGTGCGGTGAGCGCGGCGAACGCCTTGCTGCGCGGCGCCTGCCGGCCCGGCCCGAAGGAGTCGAAGGGGAGGGCCGCCGTCGCCACGCCCCCACCCATGCGCGGCGTGCACGCGACGCGCTGGCCCTCACGGTTGATGACGTAGGCCCGCCCGATCGGCATCCCGCAGTAAGGCGGGAACTTGTTCGTGATCCACCCCTGCCCGGCCGACGCGTAGCGAGAGCAGGCGATGTGGACGTTGTAATCCGTGGCGCGCCCTTCCGACGGGAAGTCCTGGCTGAACTCATCCTCCACCGGCTCTGGCTGCTGTGCCCAGAGGATCAGGCTGGCGCCCTTCACGGTGTAAACGTGGTCGATATCGGGGAAGAAGCGGTCGGACCCAATCCGCATGGCGATCTTGCCGAAGTCGGTCTGGAAGACGGGCAGGTCATCGCCCAGGTCCATCGTCTCATCCGGCATTTTATGCGACTTGCGGTACTTCCCGACGATCTGGCCGGCGCGGTCGCACAGGAAGGATGTGACGAAGCGCTTCTCGCCCTCCGCCTCACGGATGTTGCCAACGACCCAGATCTTGTGCTTTGCGGCGCGGGCCGCGATTGCCTGGCTGATCGGCCCGGGAATCGGCTCGCCCTCCGTCTTCACGCACTCCATCGGGAGCGAGACGATGTCGGCGCCGTCGCGCGCGGCCTCGTCGATCTTCTCCAGAACGGCTTCGAGCGTCCGCCCCTCGTCACTCCAGATCTGAGAGACGACGCTGACGCGCACCTTGCGCGTGCGCCGGCGAATACGCTCCTCGCGCGCTGCAGCACGCGCCCCTTCCGACCCCGCCATTGTGATCTCATCGATCGACACTTCTGCCACCCCGCCTTTCGTTGGAACGACGGCCACGATGATACCCGTGATGAAGGCCCCCTCCACCGAACGCCCTCCCCGGTCGCACCACGCCTTCAGTTCGTCATACGCCCGGGCGAGCGTCACGCGCTGCCACTCCTGGCTGGGGCCGGCGCCCGGGGCATGGTAGATGAACCCGTAGGGGCCGATGGGCACCTTCAGATGAACCGGCACGTTCGCCTTCACCCGGAAGGAGATCTCCTTCAGTTCCGGGATGACCGGCATCGGCTCCTTCAGCGTGTACGTGAAGTAGCTCAGCCGGTGCTTTAGCTCCTCCGGGTAAGCCAGGCGCAGGCGCGCGCCCGGACCGCCCCCAACGCCCGCCCCCGGTACGACAGCGTTCTCCTCTACGTGCGCCGGCGCATCGCCCCAGGTCTGCTTGAGAGGCGCCGCGTCTGACGGGGCATCGAAGCCATCCCGGAAGATCTCCTCGGCGCCGGCCACGCCGGCCATGGCAACGAGCAGACACGCGAGCGTGATGAAGCGACACATGGCCGTGACCTCTCCGGAGCAGAAAAGCTCTCTTCCGTGGAGAGGAGGATTCGTCGATGAGAGAGACCGGACCTTCCGGGCCCCCGTCGGCGATGCCATCGATACCACGGATGAAGAAGACGTACACGGATGGGGAGGGTGCGAGCGCCTGGAATCTACAGGCGCGGATCTGAAGCTTCGCGCTGCCGACCGGCGAAGCCCCTTCGGGGCTCCGCGAACCAGCCCGTAGGGCCTCGTTCACAAGCAGCGCGGTGATTTACCGCCGCGCTATCTGGCCGGCCCCAGTGAAGGGGAGCGTTACCCAGGGTGCAGACACCCTGGGCTGTGCTGTGTGGCCCCTTCCGGGCCGGGAGAGGACCGGTGCGCGGCCGTGGCGGATGGTCTGTGATGCCAGGATAACGAACACCGGCTGAGAGCCGGGGCGCATATATTTGTATATATCTGTATAAGAACTGGAGGAGATGCTCGCTCGGTAGCGAACTGAAGGCTGTTCCCGATCGATGCTGACCGCCTCGGGCGCCTACACCTGCCCGGGGTCCCACGTCCGCGACACGATTCTGGAGGAGAACCAGGGTGATCTCATCATTGAGCCTGGACGCGGAAGCTGGGAGACTAAAGGCACGCGTCACGGCACTTCCTCTCTCCATGCCTGGCTGGCCACTCGGCCGCGATGCAGCCGGGAGAGTTCCACATCGGAACGCGCCCGGGCAGCCCCCTCGTTCGCTCGCCATCGTTCGCGAACACCCTCCAGACGCCGGGTCACCCACAGCCATGGCACGCAACACCGCCGTTCATTCCCTGCGCGCGAACCGCTGCCGGGTGTTACTCGTCTCTAACACAAGCACCCGAGAGGAGTGGAGCAGCGGCCGCGCCCTGTTCGAGTGAAGCAGGAGAGGTGACCGTATATGCGCGCTTCCGCCAGGCGAGACCACGGGCTGATTAAGACAGACGCCAGCCCGCACTGCAAGCTGCGCAGTGTGAATCTGCGCTCGGTGCGGTGGGCAAAGGGCTTTTGGTCCAACCGCTTTCGCCAGTGCCGCGAGGTGACTCTTCCCCATCTGTGGGCCCTGTTGAGCGACCGGAAGCCGGGCGACGCGCTCGCGAACCGGCACCTCGCCGCCGGCCTGAAGGAGGGTGACTTTACCGGCAGCCCCTGGCAGGATGGATGGATCTACAAGTGGATCGAGGCGGCGTCTAGCTTCTATGCGGCTACGGGCGACCGGAGGCTGGATGCCCAGATGGATGAGGTGATCGAGGAGATCGCGCGCGCAACCACCGGACGGTTACCTGGCGTTGGAATCGAGCGTGCGCGACGAGCCCCGCTCCTATGATACCCACCACCATGCGCTGCACGTGATCGGCCATCTGATCACCGCGGCGTGCATCCATCACCGCGTGACGGGCAAGCAAAGTCTCCTCAACATCGCCCGAAGGGCCGCCGATCACGTCTGGGCCACCTTTCGTGAATGCGGGCCAAAGCTGGCACGGCTCCTCTTCCACCCCACGATCATCATGGCGGGCGTCGAGCTCTACCGGACGACGGGAGTGTCGCGCTACCTGGAGATGGCCAACCACTTCATCGATTCCCGGGGCGCCCTGCCCGGCGGCACAGATCAGGCCCAGGACTTCCTCCCCTTGCGCAGGGAGAGAGAGGTGGTGGGGCACATGGTCCTTGCCACCCATCTCTACGCGGGCGCTGCAGATGCCTACATGGAGACGGGCGATCCCTCGCTCTTGGAGGCGCTCGAGCGGCTGTGGCAGGACTTGACCGAGCACAAGCTATACGTGAATGGCGGGTGCTGTGCCTACCACCGCGCGCTCTCAGTGTGCTGGCCTGGCGATGGCGGGTCTCCAACGAGCGCATATGAGGTGAGTGGCGCTGCTGGCCCCGCCTACGACCTTCCGAACGCAACCGCCCACAACGAGGCGTGCGCGCAGATCGGGAGCGTGATGTGGAACTGGCGCATGCTCGCCATCACGGGCGAAGCGCGTTACGCGGACGTCATCGAGCGCACTGTCTATAACTCCATCCTCTCGGCGATCGGCCTGGATGGCGTGAGCTGGTTCTCCACCAACCCGCTACGCTGCCATGGGGAGGAGCACCTGCTCCTCTCGGGAGATGCCCCCCAACGCTTTGCGCCCGAGCCAGAGCGCGCCTGCTGCCCCTCAAGCGTCCTCCACTTCATCGCGGAGTGGCATGGCTACCTCTACAGCATCTCGGAAGAGGGGCTGTGGTTGCATCACTATGGCGCCGGCACGCTTGAGGAGACGCTGGCCAATGGGATGCCGGTGCGGGTGATTCAGGAGACGCGCTATCCCTGGGAAGGCGAGATCGAGCTGACGTTGGAGATGCCAGCGCCTGCGGATTTCACCTTCCGGCTGCGCATCCCTGAGTGGGTAGAAGAGGCTTACCTCCTGCTCAACGACCGCCCGTTGGATGTGGCCGCTGTTCCCGGCAGCTATGCGCGCATCCGGCGCACCTGGTTGCCAGGAGACCGGCTCTGCCTCATCCTGCCGATGGAGCCGTGTCTGATCGAGGCCCACCCGCGCGTGGAGCAGCTTCGCGGGCAGGTGGCGGTGATGCGCGGGCCGATCCTCTACTGCCTGGAGTCGCCCGACCTCACGCCGGGCGTGCGCGTCTCGGAGGTGCATATCCCTGCCGATGCGCGCTGGTCCGCCCGCTATCGCTCCGATCTCCTGGGAGGCATCACCACCCTGGAGAGCGAGGCGATCCGCGTGCCCGAGGGCGATTGGCGAGGCCGGCTCTACCGGCCCCTGCAGCGGCAATCCGAGCGCGTTCCAATCCGCCTCGTCCCCTACTACGCCTGGGCCAACCGTGGAGTATCCGAGATGACGGTCTGGATGCCGGTTCAGCGGTAGCGCCGGTTGGCGAGGGGCCACTCACCATGCTCTTCGAGGAAGCAGGCGAGGAGGGTCTCCTTCATCGCCTTCTCCTTACCAGGAGCACACTCCATCCACTCCAACCGCGCTTGGCGGATCGGCGCGACCTGCCAGAGCCACTCGCCCCCGCGGGCAGAGCCGCCCCGGCCCGCTCCAAAACGCGCCAGCGCGCGAATCGCCTGGCGCAGGTTCGCCGCCTTGCCGATGTAGAGGATGTCGGTCGGCTTGCGCAGGTTGATCCGCTCCCATTTGTCGCGGATGCGCTCCGCTTCCAGCGCGGGGGCGTCCGGAGAGATGGTAAAGGGCACGTTCTCTGGCAGGAAGACGATGTAGTTCCCCGGCCCCGCAGGGATGTCTGTCCAATCTGCACGACCGGGGGATTCCACGCGCTCGATCAGCTGGAAGAGTGGAAGCGCCGCCGGCCGCGCCCCGGCTGGGATCGGGATCTCGGCGCTTGTCATCGGCTCTCAGAACCTGCTTCCCATCGCAAGTGGCTGGATGCCTCGCTTCGTGTCACGGTTTTCCCAGGTATTTCAGGATCTCTAGGGCCACCAACCGGTTCCCCTCGTTGTTGATATGAACGCCGTCCTGCGTGAAGAGCGAGGCTTTCTTCGGGTGGGTCCGCGTCGGCTCGTACACGTCGAGGTAGCCACACCCGTTCTCCTCCGCCACCTTGCGCGCGATCGCGTTGAACTGCTCCATCACTTCCGGCTTGCCGAAGAGGTTGTGTACCCGTCCGGCCTTCGCCGCGGCTTCCGCACTCGCCTTGGTGATCTCGTAGACGGAGGAGGTCGCCGAGATCACCGTCACCCGCGCCCCGGTGGCGCGCACGCGCTGCACGATCTCGCGGTACTCCTGCTCGAAAACCGCCGGGGGCACCACGGCGTCCTGATACCCGGTGGTGCTCTTCAGCTTGCTATCGTTGTGCCCGAGGAAGACGAAGACATGCGTCGGCTTCTTCGCCAGCACATCCTTCTCCAGGCGCGCCAGCACGCGCGTAGTATAGTCACCCCCCACGCCGGCATTGGTGACGGTCACATCCTCGCCGAAGCGCTGCTGCAGCCACCCGCGCACCTTATCCACGTAGTTATAACCCCGGTAGAATGCGGTCAGGCTGTCGCCGACAAAGAGGAGGTGCGCCGGCTTTTCCAGACGCACGCGCGCCGCAGCGTCCGCGAACTGGCGGTAGAGCCCGGCATCGACGGCATCGGCCCAGTGGGGCACCGCGAGTCCGGCCTCCTTCAGCACAAAGGAGAGAGTGATCACGCCCGGCTCCGTGCCCTCCGGAACGCGCAGGAGGTATTCTCCCTTGCCGGCCGCATCCAGCGCCACCTCTTCGATGACGGGCGCTTCGCCCTCCATCCGGCGAATGCTGACCGCCGCCGGCTGCCGGCCCGCAGGCCCCGAGGCCTCGATCCGGAAGCGGAGCGTGGCGCCCACCGGGACCATAGTGTGTTCCGGGCGCACGGTGAGCGCGTAGCCGGGAAGCGGCTCTAGGCCAATAAAGGCATCATCCAGGAGCACCTGACTGCCCTCGCCACGCACCTCGGCATAGAAGGCCACCGTCGTCGCCAGAGGATCCCGGGGCGTGTAATAGAAGGTGATCGGCTGCCACGCGTCCGAGAGCGGCACGGGCGGGTCCAGGGGAACGTATTGGTAGGTGGATTTCCCTTCTTTCCTGCTATACTCGATGCAGCCGACGACGCAATCGCCCTTCCCCCTGGCCCAGATCGAAACCCGGTAGCGCGCCCCCTGGGTGATGGCGAGCGTCACCGGGTTGTAAACCCGGCCCAGCCACTTGCCGGCCCTCTCGGTCGTGGCGAGCAGGGCGGCCCTCCGGCCCCCATGCGCCTCATCGGCCATGCTCAGCTTCCCTTGCCAGTAGGTAGGCGTATTCCACCAGGCAAAGGCTCCCCCACTCACCTGTTCAAAGCCCGGGGCTCTCAGGAGGTTCTCCGGATCTGCCCCCGCCACAGAGAGACCGGCGGCCCACAGGAGAGCCAGAAACACCACTCTCATCCGATTGCGCATCTTCGTTCTCCACGGCGCGCCAGGAAGCAGACGCCGTACCTCCGGCCCCGATGCTCCCCTTCCCTGCGGGCAGGTTGTTGGCAGCGCCCCCTCCTAATGCGACATGGCGCCGCCCTTTTCCTACCAGAGGGGCACTCGCGCCTCGGCCTGCCCCGCGGCAAGCGTGCCCGGCACGAGCAGGGAAACGCCCGCCCGCGATGGAATGTTTCCTACGACAATTCTTTGGGAGGAGAAGAGCGTGGCAACTACCCCGCGCCGGGCCACCATCGAACGGCGCACCACCGAAACAGAGATCCATCTGGAGCTGGATCTGGATGGCACCGGCCAGTACGATATCGACACGGGCGTCGGCTTCCTCGATCACATGCTGGCCCAGATTGCCCGACATGGCCGGATCGACCTGAAGATCCGGACGAAGGGCGACACGCACATCGATTTCCACCACACCGCCGAGGATACAGGGATCGTGCTGGGCGAAGCGATCCGGCAGGCGTTGGGAAATAAGGCGGGAATCGTGCGCTATGGCAGCGCGATCGTCCCCCTCGACGAAGCCCTCGTGCAGTGTGCCCTCGACCTGAGCGGCCGCCCCTTCCTGGCATGCCATCTCCCCGTCACCGGGAAGGTGGGCGAGTTCGACGCCGAGCTGGCGGAGGAGGTGTTCCGAGCCATTGCCTTCAACGGCGGGATCACGCTGCACCTCACGGCGCTGGCGGGCAAGAATACGCACCACCTGATCGAGGCCGCGTTCAAAGCGTTCGCGCGCGCGCTGCGCGTCGCCAAGGAAGTGGAACCGGGCTCGAACGAGATCCCCTCGACAAAGGGCGTGCTATAGCGCATGTGTATGGGCATCCCGGACCCACCCGGGAGCCGATGACTCCTACCTGTGGCTCGTTCCGAGGCAACGGGGGGTTCTGCCGCAAGGTTGGTCGTGGGCGTCTGTTGGGGAGGTGGCCGGCCGTGCGCCCCCGGGAGCTATCCGGCGCTGCCGGATGCTCCGGGCGGGGGCGGCATCGCCAGGTAGAGTTCTAAGGAACGGGAGAAGAATCGCTGGCAACCAGTGTGGGGTAGCGCCCGGCGATCTCCGATCCGGCGACTTCGCATAGGTCCGCGCTTGGAGAGACACCGGCGCGGGGCGGCAGGACTTCATGCATGAGCGCCTCGACCTCTCGCTCCCACGTCTCGCGGCGCTCCGCCTCCTCTATCAGGTAGGCCCGGTTGGCCTCGGAGAAAGGATGCAAGGCCAGGATACGGCGGATCGCAGCCGCCGACAGGAAGGGGTTTTTGTGCTCGTGCATCGGGAACAGACCTCCGCAGCAGGATTATCGTGGCGGCATTATAGCACGAGAGAGGAGGCTCCCGCAAGGGGATTGACCCGTTTCGAGCAAGATTGCCCCTTCCTGCCACCATACTATATCTAGTGCAGATCATACGGTTGGTACACTAGATGATACGTGTTGACAGGAAAGCATGGGTGTGATATAGTAAGACCTGCCAAGCAGGCGAAAGCATCTGTCGGAGTCAGGCAGAGTAAGGAGTGAGGGTCGTGGCATCCTCCGTGAAGGCTGTGGCACAGCTGGAGTTATGCCTCTGCGTGGTCGGCCAGCGCGCAATGGTGATCGCGGAGACAGGAAGCCGATTGCGGTCGCGCCGTTTAGCGCAGCATTTGCGAGCAGCTGGATGGGAAGCAAGGCCGATTGTCATCGGCCCTGTTGCCGTGTACGCAGTGAGAGATATGGGAGAGGGGATCGCGACTCTCGAGAGCCTGGAGGCGCTGCTCAAGCGCCGCTACCGGCTGGCAGTCTGCGAGCCCGGCTTCTCGGAGAGCCTCTATCGCGTTGCTCAAGAGCTAGCCGAGACGGCGGAGGCCGAGTTCACCCCCGTCGAGAAGTGCGTCGTCTGCGGGCAACCGGATCCCTTTCCTACGGTGCTCACCGCGCAGGGGCCCGAGGGGGAGCAGTTGAGTGCCCCCTACTGTGCGCGGTGCGTATCGGCCAACGAGGCGAACACCTATGGCCGGCTCTGCCGGGCGCTCCTGGAGGCGGCGGGAGGCGTCTTTGGCGCCCTGCAACACGCGCAAATTGGCCGCGCGCGGCGCAAAGGCGCGGTTCTGCGTTTCCCGGTCGACTCGAGCCCCTTCGCTTCCGCTTCCTGAGCGGGCTCTAACGGCCGCCGCGAGCTGGATCTCGCGCGTATTCCATTCTGATTCACACGGCAGCTCCCCGCTTCGTACCCGCGTCTTCCCGGGCAGCTCCGCGACAGGGGATGCCGTGCCCCGATTTCCATCCTTAGGAGGTTACGAGATTGAAGAGAGCGTTCCCCTGGATGATGGCACTCCTTCCGGCGCTGGCTGGCGGGCTTCTCTTTTCGGGATGCAGGCGTGAAGCGCCTGTCGAGGAGGCCCCTCCCGTGGTGGAGCAGGCGCATCCTGTCGAGGTCGGACAAGAGGCGATAGCGAAAGCACGCGAGTTGGGCACGCCCACGGACGCAGAGGTGCAGAGCATGGAGGGCGGCCTGCAGTACATCGACGTGAAGGTTGGATCGGGCGACTCGCCACAGCCGGGCCAGAAAGTGGTCGTACACTACACCGGATGGCTGGTGGATGGCACCCAGTTTGATAGCTCGCGCACGCGCAACGAGCCTTTCGAGTTCACCCTCGGCCAGGGCCAGGTCATCGAAGGCTGGGATGTGGGCGTAGCGACAATGAAGCCGGGCGGGGTGCGCAAGCTGATCATCCCCTACACGATGGCCTACGGCGAGCAGGGCCACCCCCCGGTGATTCCGCCGCAAGCTACCCTCATCTTCGAGGTCGAGCTGCTCAAGGTTCAGTAAACCGAATGGTCGGGCGCGGCGCACCCAGGTGTGCCGCGCCCGGCCGGCACGGTGATCCTCCTACCGGACTTCCGCAAAGAGCGGCGCCAAATCGCCCGGATCCACCTCTTCCAGCGTCCGCACCACCCGATCCGCCCCCACAAGCCGGTCAGGCGAGTAATACGTAGCTACTGCCAGACAGCGCATGCCAGCCGCACGCGCGGCCGTAATCCCATGCAGCGAGTCCTCAATCACCAGGCACTCCTCCGGGGCGATGCTGGCTCCCCGCGCGTCGTTTAGCTGCGCGAGAGCCGTCCGGAAGCACTCGGGGTCTGGCTTGCCCAGCTGGTAATCCTCGGCAGTGACGACGGCGGAGAAGGAATCGCGCAGCCCGAGACGCGTGAGGATGGGCTCGATATCGCGGCGCAAACCGCCCGAACCAAGCGCCACGGGAGCCCGCTCCGCGGCGCGACGGATGAAGCGCTGCACCCCGGGCACGGGCGGTACCTGGTCACGAATCACTTCATAGTATTCGGACTTGCGTTCCACGAGCGCGTGCAGCTGCTCGTCTCCAGCTTCCCGGCCCGCGCGCGCCAGCGCGACGGCGAAGCAATCGCGGTCGTTCATCGCGAGGTACGAGGCCTGGTATTGCTCCCAGGTCATCTGAATTCCTTCCTCGGCCAGCACCCGCTGGAACGCGCTGAAGTGAACCGGCTCGCTGTTGACGATCACGCCGTCAAAATCGAAGATGAAAGCTCTGAGCACATGCGCCTCCCTCGAGGGTCAAACAGTCGCGGCGTACCAGCGAGTTCGCCGCTTTGGGAGAGCGCTCCTGCCGGCGTGCCGGGCTCCACGGACGCCAAGGGTGGGAACTCCGGGGCCCCTCGCGGTGTCTTATGAAGATGGGACGGCGCCCCTGCAGGCGGTTGTTCGCGTTTACACCGGGGCACCGCCATGTTATAATCATAGAAGATTCCAACGTTGCGGTGAGGGAGGTACGATGATAAGGAATCTGTTTCGTTGGAGTAAGGACGAGATTGCGATGGAGATTCGCAGTCTCTATCTCGATGGGGAGGAACTAAACTACACTTCCGTTGAGAAGAACCATCCGGCGCTCTTGCGCGCGGCGTGCCGCTACTTCGGCTCTTGGAAAGACGCCGTAGAATTTGCCGGGCTCGATTACAGCAAGATCCGCAAATATAAGACGTGGACCAAGGCCAAGATTATTGAGCGCATCCAGGAACTGCATCGTCAGGAAGTCGATCTGAGCTGGCGCAACATCAGCACCAAGGTGGATCCGGCACTCGCGGCCGCCGCCGTGCGCGCCAACCGCTTCGGGTCGTGGCGAGCCGCCCTGGAGGCTGCCGGCCTGAACTATGATGAGATCCGGCGATACCGCGAATGGGACGAGTCGTTGGTGATCGACGAAGTGCGCGAGCTGGCAGAGGCGGGCGAGCCGCTCAACTCGCGCGATGTTCAGGAGCACACGCCCCCGCTCTTCCACGCGGCGCGGCGGCGCTTCGAGAACTGGGACAGCGCCCTGGAGGCCGCTGGCCTGGACGCCGACCGCATTCGGAAGCGGCCCCGCAGCCGCGAGACGAGCGCATCCTGCCGCTGATATTGATGGCATGATTTCTGTTTTTTTGGGCGGGAACCCCTAGTTCCCGCCCCTTTTTTGAGTTCGATCCGCCTGCTGCACGCGCGCGGCTTGAGCAACCATGCCCGTGAGCCAGGTGTTCCGATGGGATCCCGCGGATCGACCGCCTCTCGCGCGCCCACCAGCATTCCGAAAGCCAGGGGCGCCAAACCTGATACGAAAATACGAGGTACCAACTTGAGAACCAACCCCTTCTCTCTCTTCCTGGTAGTCACCGCATTGGGCATGATGCGACTCTCGGCAGCAGCAGCCGCCACGTCCCCGGCCCCGCCGCCCATCCGCGTCGTTGTCCGCGCCTTCGACAACCTGAATGAGGAAGCACCCCTGAAAAAGCTGGATCTGCGCAACCACCTGGCTCGCCTGGTGGAGGAGGAGCTGCGCGCGCTCCCCTACATCCAGATCCTCCCGCGCCCGAAGCCTGGGTTCTTCTCGCGGGATGCCGAGTTCATCGTGCGTGGCGATTACCTCACCCTGGCGAATGGAGGCGCTCGGCTTAGCGTGCGCATCCTTGGTCGTGATAGCAGCACCGTGGCCGCCTGGTCCGAGGAGGCCGCAAGTTGGCGCACTCTCGCGAGCCCGAGTCATGCAAGCGATGCAGACGAGGCGTCTGGCAAGCAGCAATCACCCGTGAGGGCGCTGACGGCGAGGATCGCCCAGGAGCTGCTGCGGCAGTACACGCTGCGCCAGCTCGATGCGCTTCGCGGATCCCCACACGCCGTCGTCGCCTCCATTCGCCTGGAGCCAAGGAAAGAGGCCTACCTGCATGGCGAGCAGGTCTCCATCGTCATCACCCCCGAGGAGGCCTGCTACGTAACGGCGCTTCATGTGCGCGCGGGCAATGACGTGCGCCTGATCTGCCCGGCGTCTGACCAGGAGGACGGCGCCGCCAGAGCGAAGAGAGAGTACATCCTGGGCGGACGGGCGTTGCCGGTCCAATCGCTCCAGCCGTCGGGCGCCGAGGAGAGCCGGGTGCTGATCTTTCTATCCCGTGAACCGCTGGCACTCTCGCCCGAGCTACGCAACGCGCGCACGTCCGAAGAGCAGCTCCGCCTGCTCCAGGCCCTCGTCGAGGCGCTGAACGCCCTTCCGGCGGATCGGTGGTCGGACCGCGAGATGGCGCTGCGCTTCCTGGCGCCCTCCCCATAACCGGACGAGACGCCACGCCGGGCGCGGCAGGGCGGAGAGAGAACCGCCGCGGGCAACGTGAAGGAGCGCAAGGTGAATCGGAGGACTGGGTTGTCTCCTCTGCGAATGAGTCGAGGGAACAGGCAGGGAATGGAACGCGCCGCGGAACGGCGTTGCCGCCCATCCCACGGGAGGTTTCTGCCCATTCACTCGCGCATTCCGTTCCGGGGGCGCGTGGGAATCCCGCTGCTGTGCGCGCTGCTGTTCCTTGCCTGGGGCGGCACGGCGCGCGCCGATCAGGCAGAGCCGGCTCAGCCGCCCGCGGCGGCTCAGGAGGCCCCATCTGCCAATGGCCAGACGCCGCCGGCCGCCACAAAGGAAGAGTCGCCTGCGGAAGAAGGGCAAAAGCCCGCGGATGGAGAGCCCGCGCCGGCCGTATCGCCCCCCGAGCCCAAGTCGGAGCGCCAGCTGGGCCCGCCTCTGGCCATCACTGGTCTCGGCGCGCTTGAGATCCTGGCGCGCGACTACGAAGAGAGCGTGCGCTACTATATCGAGTTCCTCGGCTTCCGCGAGGAGGATGCGTCTGGAGGCGTGGGGGAACGCCGGTGCATGCTTGTTTCGGGTCCGGTGCGCATCACCGTGAGAGAGCAGCCGGGCAAGGTGATCCGGCCAAAACGCCCGCCGTGGCTGGGGATCTACCCAACCCTCCTGAGCGAGGTGACCGCGGAGGCCGCCGGCCTGAAGAAGGCGAAGGGTGTTCTGGTGGATGACCTGGTGCCCCAAGGCCCCGCCGGGATCGCGGGCATCCTGAAGGGCGATATCATCCTGGCCATCGAGGGCAAAGAGGTCGCCTCGCCCGAGGAGCTGACGGCCACCATTCGCAGCTTCCCCGCCGGCAAGAAGGCATTGGTCACGTTGTGGCGAGAAGGGAAGAAGCGCGATCTGGCGGTGGAGCTACCCACCTCGCCCTTCCCTGAGCAACTGGGCCCCTTCGCCATTCGCCTGCAGGTGCGTGATCTGGACGCCTATTACCGCGAGGCGCTGCGCCGCAACCTCCGCCTGTACGCCGAACCGCGCGAGATCCCCGGTGGCACCCGGATCCTGGAGCTGGTGGACCCCAATGACCTCCTGATCGTCCTGGAGGAATCCCGGTCCGAGGGCACGGCCCCCTCTCCGAGCGCAGCTCCGGCAACGCCTGAGAGAGACGCGCAGCAGCAAGCGCCCGGCGCGACGGACGCCTGATTCACCGCACGCTCGCCTGCCCTCAGCGGAGCCTCTCCACCTGCACCTGGGGCAGCAGGCGGTGGATCTCCTTGGGGTGGCTCAACTCGGTACCCGGGGTCATGACTGCCGCAGCACCTGCGGCAGTGCCCCACCGCAGCGCGTCTTCCAGCGATTCGCCACGCGCAAGCGCCAGGGCAAACGCGCCCACCATAGAGTCGCCGGCGCCCACCTCGCTCACCGGTTCGACGTGGGGCGAGCGTACGCGCCAGGTGTGGCCCTCACCGGCCGCAACCGCTCCTTGCTCTCCGAGGGAGACCACGACCACCTCCGCCGCCTTTCCAACCAGCTCTTCGGCGGCGGCGATGAACTCCTCCAGGTTGCGCAGGCGCTCGCCGACCAACTCCGCGATCTCGAACTCGTTCGGTTTGATCAGGTAGGGCAGCGCGCGAATGCCGCACCGGAGCGGGTCACCATCAGCATCGAGGATGGTACGCACGCCCCTTGCCTTGAACGCGGCGATCAGAGTTTCGTACACCTCGGGGAGCACCCCCTCAGGAAGGCTACCGCCCACGACGAAGAAGGTGGGATCAGGCGCCGCGTCCAGGCGCTGGTAAAGCGTCTCCAGCTCATCGGCGCTCACCTGCGGCCCAGGGAGGTTGAGCCGGGTCTGCGTGCCATCCGAAAGATCGGTGATGATCGTATTGATGCGCGTGTCCCCACTCACCTCCACCAGGTTGAGGGCGACTCCCTCCCGCTCCAGCGCCTCGCGCACCAGCTGGCCTGGCGCGCCTCCGACCAGGGCGTAGGCCGTCGTGTCGCCCCCGAGACGGTGGATGACGCGTGAGACGTTGATCCCCTTGCCGCCCGGATCGCGCCAGAAGGCGGTTGGCCGGTTGGTGCGGCCCTTCCTCCAACGGGCCACGTTCACGCTGTGGTCAACGGAGGGGTTGAGCGTCAACGTCAGGATCATCGTGCCTCTCCCCTCGTGGCGCTTCACCGCACCCGGATGGGGGCCCTGGCCGTCTCGTGCGCGTTCGAGATCTCCAGCCCGAAGAGACGAGGCGCCACCCGCTTCCGAATCTCCTCGGCAATCAGCACGGTGGAGGAGACCAGCACCACGATCCCCCACTGGCCCAGGGTGAGCGGCACTGTCCGGAGTGCGGTCTGGAGGAATCCGATATGAATCGCGGCGACGAGCAGCGCCGCCGAGAAGAGGACTCCCCAGGTGACCCACCGGTTGCTCCAGAGGCCGATGCGGAAGACCGAATCGGTGAGCGAGCGCGTGTTGTAGATGTTGAACAGCTGGAAGACGGACATCGTCGCGAACGCCACGGTGCGCGCCAGCGCCAGGTCACCGTTGCGCCACGCCCAAATGAAGGTGCCGATGGTACCCGCCGCCATGAAGAGAGCGACGAAGGCGACGCGAAAGACGAGCGCGCGGGAGATAATGGGCGCGTTCGTCGGGCGCGGTGGCTCATCGAGGACGCGACCATGCGGCGGCTCCTGGCTCAGCGCGACGGTTGGCGCGCCATCGGTGACCAGGTTGATCCAGAGGAGCTGCAGAGGAAGCAGCGGCAATGGGTAGCCGGCAATGACCGCCGCCATCAGCGTCAGGATCTCACCGCTGTTGGTGCCGAGAAGATAGACGACGACGCGGCGGATGTTGGCGAAGATCGATCGCCCTTCCTCCACCGCTCCGACGATGGAGGCGAAGTTGTCATCGGTGAGGATCATCTCGCTCGCCTCTTTGGCCACGTCGGTGCCGGTGATCCCCATCGCCACGCCAATATCGGCGCGTTTGAGCGCGGGCGCGTCGTTCACCCCATCGCCCGTCATCGCGACGATATGCCCGCGCGCCTGCAACGCCTTTACGATGCGCAGCTTATGCCCAGGCTCGGCGCGCGCGCACGCCGCGATTCGCTCGACACGCGCCTCCAGCTCCTCATCTGTCATCGCCTCGATCTCTTTGCCGTCGATCACGTCGCGGTCGCCATGCAAGAGATCCAGCTGCGCAGCAATCGCGCGCGCGGTGATCCGGTGATCGCCCGTGATCATCATCACCTGGATGCCCGCCCGGCGCGCCGTCTCGATGGAGCGTCTCGCCTCGGGCCGCGGCGGGTCAATCATTCCGGCGAGACCGAGGAACACCAGGCCCTCATCCAGCAGCTCAGGCGTGATCTTCTCTACTTCCGGGGGGAGGCGGCGGCAGGCGAAGCCGAGCACGCGGAGCGCCTCTGCAGCGAGGGCGTGGTTGGCCTCCTGAACGCGCGTGCGTGCATCGGGCGAGAGACTCCGCGCCGGCAGCCTCTCGTCCCCAGGCGCCTGAAGCTCGCCGCTCGGGCACGCTTCTCCCTCGCCCTCATCACTCCAGGCGATGCACGCGCTCATTTCAAGCACGCGCTCGGGTGCGCCCTTCACGAAGAGCCAGCGCTCGTCTTCCGGCCCGGCGTGAAGCGTGGCCATGTAGCGCGTGTCCGGATCGAACGGGATCTCATCCAGGCGCGGGTAGCGCTCCGACAGCTCCGCCCGGGTGAGACCGGCCTTGGCCGCGGCGACGAGGAGGGCGCCCTCCGTCGGGTCGCCGGCGATGGACCACCGGCCCTCCGCCTCGCGCAGGCAGGCGTCGTTGCAAAGCGCCCCCGCCAGGAGAAGGAGCATCAAGCCGGAGTCCTCGGCGGGCTCCAGCCTCTCGCCTTCCTGGCGGAATCCCCCCTCGGGCGCATACCCTTCTCCTTCAACGCGGATCTCCTCGTCACGCAGCCAGATGGCGCGCACGGTCATCTCGTTCTTGGTCAGCGTCCCCGTCTTGTCGGTGCAGATGAAGGTGGCGGAGCCCAACGTCTCGACGGCGGGGAGTTTCCGGATGATCGCATGACGGCGCACCATCCGCTGGACGCCCACGGCGAGGACGACGGTGACGACCGCCGGAAGACCCTCGGGGATGAAGGAGACGGCGGCAGCCACGCCCATGAAGAAGAGCTCCTGCAGCGGGAGGTCGTGGGTCAGGCCCACGATGACGAGAAGCACCGCCAAGAGGATCGCGGCGATGCCGAGGCGCCCCCCCAGCCCGGCCAGCTTCCGCTGTAGGGGCGTCTGCATTCCGCCCCCGCTCTCCACCTCCCGGGCGATGGCGCCCATCTCCGTCTCCATGCCCGTCGCGGTCACCACGGCGCGACCCCGGCCGGTGACCACAGTGGTGCCGAGGAAGAGCATATTCTCGCGCTCGCCGAGGGAAAGATCCGGCGCCATCGCGTGCGTGTGCTTGCGAGTCGGGGTCGATTCCCCGGTGAGCGCGGCCTCCTCCGATTGCAGGTTGGCGGCTTCCAGAACGCGGGCATCGGCCGGCACGCGGTCACCCGCTGCGATCGCGAGGATATCGCCAGGCACAAGCTGCTCCGCGTCGATTTCGACCGGCTCGCCACCGCGGATGACCGTCGCCTTCGGGGCCGCCAGGGCGCGCAGCGCCTCCAGAGCGCGTTCTGCCCGATACTCCTGGAAAAAGCCGATGAGGGCGTTCAGGATGACGATGGCGAGAATCACCCAGCCGTCGAGGCCATGCTCGGCTGCGAAGGAGATGCCGGCTGCAATCAGGAGGATGTAGATCAACGGACTGGTGAACTGCGCCAGAAAGATGCGCGCTGGCGACACCCGCCGGCCCGCGCGGATCGTATTCGGCCCGTGGCGCTCGCGTCGCCGCTCCGCCTCGGCCTCATCGAGGCCCTCGGGGCGAGATTCCAGGCGCTGGAGTACTTCTTCCGGGGTCAACGCATGCCAGGGTGTTCCGTCCATGGTCTCCTCTTCGCGTTCCCTGCGAACCTCTGGGAGGCGCTTCTCCCTTTTACCCGGCGAGGCCCATGCGGAAACAGCCCTCCCACGCGCTCCGGGCGCGCGGCGCACTGGCAGAGCCATTTCAGGAGAAGCCTGGGGGCGCGCCCGGCAGGCCCGGGCGTTCCGGCATGGCTTCCGGGGCTGGCAAGGTCGCGCGCCCTCGAGGGGCAAAGCGCCCGCCCGCACCTGCTAATACCGGAATTCGTTTCAGGTGGCGGGGCTTCTCCCGCGGGCAGGAGCTGGAACCGCTTCTGAACTCTTCGCGCTTTCGGTGCCCGCGGCATCGTCCCCGTGAGGGGGATGCGTCTCCGGCACGGCGGGCACCTCGCGCAGGCAGATGATGGCGGTGACGATGCCGATCACGGCGCCGGCAAGGACATCGCCCGGGAAGTGCACGCCCACGTAGACGCGCGAGAGGCCGACGCCGGCGGCAAGCACGAAGACAAGCGCCGCCCAGCGGCGGTAGTAGCGACTGATCACCACCGCGAGGGCAAAGGAGGTGGTGGTATGCCCCGAGGGGAAGGAGTGGTAGCGCAACACCTCGCCGACGAAGTGGCAGCCGTCCACCACCAGCGCGGGGCGGACGCGGTCGACGCCGAGCTTCAGGATCTGCGCGGCGACGCCGCCGGCGAGGAAGGCGATAAAGCAGACGCGGGCCGCGTGGCGCCCGGCCGGCCCGCCTAGGAGGTAGAGGAGCGCGAGCAGCCCGACCTGGATGGATCCCAGGCCAAGCTGGGTGAGCACGAGCATCACGAGATCGAGCGCCGGGTGGGCCCACGCGCCGTTGATCGACCGGAAGAGAGCGATATCGAGCGCCTGAAGCGATTGTCCGGCACGGATGAGCGCGTCTACCATCTCAACGGCCCTCCTCGCCCTCCGCCGGCGCGCGCCGCGTGAAGAATGTCATCTGCCCGGGCGCCAGCAGGGAGAAGACGAGCCCCCCAATGGCACCACTGACAAGGATGAGCGCCAGCCAGCTGAGCGCGAACGCCAGTCCGGATTCCTGCGGGACCTGCGCCAGGCCCAGGAAGTAGACGTAAGCGGCATCGCGCGTGCCCAGGCCGTTGATGGAGATTGGCGCCATCGCCACAATCGCAACCAACGTGGACGCCAGCACGTACGTGCCCAAGGGAATCTCGAGCCCCAGCGCCCGGCCCAGAAGAACGTGAACCCCCACCGCCAGCACCTGGAACAGCAGCGATACCACCGCGACAGGTATCCAGAGCGCAGGCGGCCGGCAGACAAGGATCGCCCCGTGCAACGGCTTGCCTAGTCTTCGGAAGAGATCAGGGGCCGCGAGCGCCGCGATGCTCCCCGCCAGAGCGAGCGCCGCGCAAGCCAGCGTGCCCAGGCGGATCCAGGCGGGCAGCCCGGGCTCCATCAGCACGCCGACGCCTGCCAGGAGAAGCAGGGCGATGAAGCCCGAGCCGCGATCCCCCAGCACGGAGATCACGCCTCGGCCCAGGGAGCCATCCGGCGGGGCAATCGCGGCCGCGCGGCCAATATCGCCGCCCACGGTGGTTGGGAGGAAGAGGTTGGCGAACATTCCCCCGCAGTAGTAGGCGAGGAGCGAACGATAAGGCCGGCGCATCCCCAGCGCGCCAGCGAGGAGGCCCCACTTCCAGGCGCACACCGCCTGGCCTACCAGGTAGAGCGCGACCGCCGCGATCCAGAGCGGGGCATCGAGCGAGCGCAGCGCGGCGGCGACCTCTCCCCCCTGGAGCTGGCTGAAGAGGTACGCGAGCACCGCCGCTCCCACCGCGCCCCGCACCAGGAACACGAGCGACCGGCGCCCTCGCTTTGCCGTCATGGCGCGATGCCCTTCTCGGGTCCGAGGAGGACGTAGGCTCCCTCCCGGCGCAGCTCGCGCAGGCCCAGGCGCGCCGGGATCTTCTCCACGCGGCTGGGCTTGGTGATCACGTAGAGCGGACCGCGCCGCGCCAGCGCCTCCAGCCGGTGAGTATCCTCGTGCCGCTTCACCCACGCCACCGTGCGCTTGCTGTAGTAGACCACGCCCGAGGAAGCCATCGCGTAGATCGCCAGCTGCCCCTCTTCGCCCGCGCGCGCGGCGGCGTCCTCCGCCAGGTGGCGCACCGGATCCTGCCAGCACCGGGCAACCACGGGCGCCAGGGCGATGTTTCCCCACGCGAGCGCGGCGACGAGCAGCCCTCCCATGACGCAAAACGCCGTCTCCGGCCGGCGCCGCGCCAGCAACAACGCCCCGCCAAGCACCCCGGCGCCGCCAAGAAGCAGGCCGAAGACGACCAGGCGAGGTTCACTTTCGGTAACGAGACCACTGCTCAGCCGCTCCAGCGTCGCACCATCGAGGCCGACAAAGAGGAGCGCACCTCCAAGCAGGAGGCCGAGCAGGGCGAGCACTCCCGCTCCGGCCTGCCAGAGCCGGCTCGCCCGTCCGGCAAGCCGTTCCTCCCACGCGCGGGCGGCGAGAATCGCCGCCGCCGGATAGAGTGGCGCGATGTAGTGGGGCAGCTTCGTGCCGGAAAAGCTGAAAAGGCCAAAGACAACCGCCGACCAGCAGAGCGCGTAGAGGCGCAGTGGCGGCTCCTTGCTCCGGCGCTCAGCCAAAACGCCCGCCAAACCGACCGGCAGGAAGAGCGACCACGGGTAGAACATCAAGAGGAGCACGGGGATGAAGAACCAGATCGGGCCGTGGTGCGGATCGGCCGTGCCCGCATAGCGCCCGAAATGCTCCGCGATGAAGAAGCCGCGCCAGAACGTCTTGCCGAGCAGGTGGAGCTCCACCGCGAACCAGGGAACCGCGATAAGCGCGAAAAGGCCGAGGCCCGGGATCGTGATGGTGCGCTTCACCCCGTCTAGGAGAGTGCCGCGCAAGATCAGGAAGAGGCCCACCGTCGCGCCCGCCAGGACAACCGCCGCGGGCCCCTTGGCGAGAGTGGCGAGCGCCAGCGAGGCCCAAAACCACAGCACCCAGCGCCGGGAGCTTGGCTCCGTCTCAGACCGGAAGAAAGCGAAAAGTGCCGCGGTGAGGAAGAAGATGAAAGTCATGTCCGCCGTGGCCGCCCGGCCAAGGACCACGGCATATTGCAGGCAGGTGGCTACCAGAAAGGCGACGAGACCGGCGAAGCGCACGCTGCCATAGGCCCGTGCGAAGAAGAACGCCATCACCACGAGCCCCGTGGCGAGGAGCGCCGATGGCAGGCGCGCGCCCAATTCGCCCACGCCGACCACGTGCGAGGTTGCCGCGGCCAGCCAGTAGAAGAGGATCGGCTTGTTGATCCGCAACTTCCCGTTGAAGCGCGGCGTGATATAGTCGCCCGTCTCCACCATGGTGCGCACGGCCGAGGCGAAGCGCGGCTCGTCCTCCTCGTAGAACGTGACCGATCCCAGCCGGGTGAGGTAGAGGAGCCCGCACAGGAGCAGTAACAGCAGCAGTAGTGACTTTGACTTCATCATCTGGATGCGATGGGACGGGAAGCGACGGGGGCGGAACGAGTCCGGCCCGGGGTGCAGGCAGCCGCCTTGGAGGTCGTTCTCGCCACCGGTCTCAAACCCCTTTCTAGAGCGCCGGCGCTCGGGTGAGGAACACGGCCGTCCCATTATAACAAACGGTTTAGAGAGGCGCAAGAAGAGTCGCGGGCACCTGGGATTCCGAGATAGAGGGCGAACACGGATGGAGAGGGCCGCCCGCGCGCGGAGCTCGAAGCTCCGCGCTGCTTCCCAGCAAAGCCCTTCGGGCTTCCCCTCCCAGCCACCGCAGTTTTGAGACATCTGGGAGTATCCCCAACCCAGCTCGGCAGGGCTTCGCTCACAAGCAGCGCGGGGATTTACTGCCACGCGCGACGGGGTGCGCGCTACCTCCGAGGCTTCGGATTCCTTATATCGGAATCCCAGCCGGTCCTCGCTTGGCTCGCGTTTGTCGGGCGGGCGTTTCGCGTGGTATAATGGGGGATGATCCCATGCTCCGGGAGAACGGCAGGCAGCCAGAGGTGCCTGGAGGCCATCGGTTGGCGAGAGGGACGGAACGTCCGGAAGACGCGCCCCGCTGGCCGCCGCAGGTCGTTATTGCCTCCCCGAGCCGCGTCCCATCGATTGGAACTCATGCTAGAACAAGCTTTTCAGGAGAGCGGCCTGGAAGAGATCGCCGAGAAAGTACTCGCGGGAGAGCGCCTTTCCGCCGACGACGGCCTGCGCCTTTTCCGCACCCCCGCGCTGAACCTCGTCGGCTGGCTGGCCAACGTTGTGCGCGAGCGCCTAAACGGCAATCGCGCCTACTTCGTGCGCAACCAGCACATCAACTACACCAACGTCTGCGATCGCAAGTGCCGCTTTTGTTCCTTCCACGCCCGCGAGGATGGGCCCGCGCCCTACGTCTTGAGCATCGAGGAGATCCGCGAGCGCGTCCGGCAGGCGCTCCACCTCCCCATCGCCGAGATCCACGTCGTGGGCGGCGTGAACCCGAAGCTGCCCTACAGCTACTATCTGGACCTGATCCGCGCCATCGTCGAGGAGCGCCCCGGAGTGCATGTGAAGGCGTTCACGATGGTAGAGCTCCAGCAGATCCGGGAGGCCGCCGGGAAGCCGCTCGAGGAGGTGCTCGCAGAGCTGAAGGCCGCCGGGCTCGGCTCGATGCCGGGCGGGGGCGCCGAAGTCCTCAGCGACCGGCTCCACGCGGAGCTGTTCGCGCGCAAGCTCCGCCCCGAAGAGTGGCTGGAGACTTCGCGAGCGGTACACAAGGCCGGCCTGCACACCAACGCCAGCCTCCTTTACGGGCATCGTGAGAGCCTCGAGGAGCGCGTGAACCATCTCGTCCGGGTGCGCGCGCTTCAAGACGAAACCGGAGGCTTCCTCTCCTTCGTGCCCCTCGCCTTCCACCCGGAAGGCTCGCAACTCGCGCGGGTGCCCGGGCCCACCGCGTGCGACGACCTGCGGACCATCGCCGTCAGCCGGCTGATGCTCGATAACATCCCGCACATCAAGGCGTTTTGGGTGATGGCGAGCGTGCCGGTGGCCCAAGCCGCCCTCTGGTACGGCGCGGATGACATCGAAGGCACGGTCCTCCGCTACGAGATCACGCGCGACTCCGGTTCCGGCACGCGCCGCGAGCTCACCTGCGAGGAGCTGGTCGGCTTGATCCGCGAGGCGGGGCGCGAGCCGGTCGAGCGCGCTGGCGGAACCTACGAGAGCCGGGAAGCAGTAGAAAACCGGCGCGAGGATCGCTCCACCTGCGCCGAGCGAGAGAGCCAGAGCCACGAAAGAGTGGTGATCGCGAGCCGACCGACGCAGCAGCCTTCCAGCAGCGGCCACACCGGGCTTTCATCAATCGCCAGGCGGGTAGAAAGCGGCGAGCGGTTGAGCGCCGAGGACGGCGTCGCCCTTTTGCGCCACCCGAACCTGCCCGAGCTGGGCGCGCTGGCCACTCGGGTCCGCAAGCGCCTGAACCCGGGCCGGACAGTGACCTACGTCATTGGCCGAAACATCAACTACACCAACGTCTGCTGGGTGCAGTGCGGCTTCTGCACCTTCCACCGGCGCGCGGGTGATGCCGAGAGCTACGTTCTGCCGGCCGAGGCAATCTACCAGAAGGTCGAGGAGCTGCTGGCGCTTGGCGGCACCGAAGTCCTCCTGCAGGGGGGACTGAACCCGGCGTTGAAGATTGAATGGTATGAGGAGCTCTTGCGCGGGCTGAAGGAACGCTATCCGATCCACCTGCACGCGCTCTCGCCCCCGGAGGTGCTTCACCTGGCGCGGGTGTCGCGCCTGAGTGTTCGCGAGGTGCTGGAGCGGCTGAAAGCCGCCGGGCTCGACTCGCTCCCTGGTGGAGGCGCGGAGCTGCTGGTGGATTCGGTGCGCGAGCGCGTCTCGCCGCGCAAGGCGCGCGCGGAAGAGTGGCTGGGCGTGATGCGCGAGGCGCACTACCTGGGGATACCGACCACGGCGACGATGGTCTATGGCTTTGGCGAGAGCGCCGAGGAGCGCGTTGAGCACCTGCTGAAGATCCGCGAGCTTCAGGACGAGACGGGCGGGTTCACCGCGTTCATCGCCTGGAGCTTTCAGCCGGAGGGAACGGCGATCGGCGGGCGGCGCGCATCCGGTTATGACTACCTGCGCGTGGTGGCCACCGCCCGGCTCCTCCTGGACAACATCCCGCACATTCAGGCGTCCTGGCTCACCCAGGGGCCGAAGATCGGGCAGGCTGCGCTCCACTTCGGAGTGGATGATTTCGGGAGCACCGTGCTGGAAGAGAATGTCATCACCGCCCCGGGAGCGCGCTTTCTGATCCCCCTGGAGGAGCTCGAGCGCCTCATTCGGGCTGCCGGCTATGAGCCCCGCCGCCGGAATACCCGCTACGAATTGACAGGCTGATGCGACTGAACGAGATACGACATCCGGCACAATTGAGAGCCCTCTCGCCGCGCGAGCTGGAAGAGCTGGCCCAGGAAATCCGCGATCTGATCGTGCGCACCGTCACCGTTACCGGAGGCCACCTAGCATCGAGCCTCGGCGTCGTCGAGCTGACCCTGGCGCTGCTCACGCGCTTCGATCCGGAGAAAGACCGCATCGTCTGGGACGTGGGCCACCAGTGCTACGCCTTCAAGATCCTCACCGGAAGGCGCGACCGGTTCCACACGCTCCGCCAGCTGGGTGGGATCAGCGGCTTTCCCCTGCGCTCGGAAAGCCCGTGCGACGCGTTTGGCGCCGGGCACGCCAGCACTTCGCTCTCGGCGGCGCTCGGGTTTGCCAAGGCGAGGGATCTCAAGGGCGAGGATCACCGCGTCGTGGCGGTCATCGGCGATGGCGCGCTCACCGGGGGCATGGCCTGGGAAGCGATCAACAACGCCGGCGTCGCCAACACCGATCTCCTCGTCGTGCTCAACGACAACGAGATGTCGATCTCGCGCAACGTCGGCGCCCTGGCGCGGCACACCAGTGCCCTCCGGAGCCTTCACCTCTACCAGAGCATCGAGGAGAACACCGAACGCCTTTTGGAGCAGGTGCCGCTCACCGGCCAGTTCCTGGTCAAAGCCGGGCGCGCGCTGAAACGCGGCGTCACCCACTGGATCTCACCGGAGCATGGCACCCTCTTCGAGGCCCTCGGCTTCGACTATATCGGCCCGATTGACGGGCACAACGTCGGCCTCCTGACGGACATCTTCGCGCACGCGCGCAACCTGAAGGGGCCAGTCCTGATGCACGTCATTACCAAGAAGGGGCGCGGGTGCGACTATGCCGAGTCCGATGCCCGGCGCTACCACGGCGTCAGCGGGTGCGCCCCGGAGAATGGCGAGCCGAAGCGAAGCTCGCTCTCTTACTCACAGGTCTTCGGCGCCACGCTCTGCCGCCTGGCGGAGGAGCGGCCCGAGATCGTCGCGATTACCGCCGCCATGCCGGACGGCACCGGGCTCACCGCCTTCGCGAAGCAGTTCCCGGAGCGGTGCTTCGACGTGGGGATCGCCGAGGAGCACGGCGCCACCTTTGCCGCGGGGCTGGCGGCCGGGGGGATCCGCCCGGTGGTCGCGCTCTACTCCTCCTTCCTCCAGCGCGCCTATGACCAGGTGATCCACGACGTCTGCCTGCAGAAGCTGCCCGTTCTCCTGGCGATTGACCGCGCCGGTCTGGTGGGCCAGGATGGGCCCACGCATCACGGCATCTTCGATATCGCCTTCCTGCGCCATGTGCCGAACCTGACAGTGATGGCCCCCCGCGGTGGCGCCGAGCTACAGGCGATGCTTGCCTACGCCCTGCAGCTCGACGGGCCGTGCGCGATCCGCTACCCGCGCGATGGCGACGTCGGCCCCCTCGACGCCCCGGTGCCCCCCATTGAGCACGGCAAAGCCGAGCTCCTTCGCGAGGGAAGCGACCTGGCGTTCATCGCGCCCGGCGATACGGTGGCGCGCTGCCTGGAAGCCGCCGCCCTCCTTGAGGAGAAGGGGCTCTCCGCCGCGGTCGTCAACGCCCGGTTCATCAAGCCGCTCGACGCGGCTCTCCTGGCGAAACTCGCCAGCCGGTGCCAGGCCCTCGTCACCGTCGAGGAGCACGTGGCCGCCGGCGGCTTCGGGAGCGCCGTCCTGGAGATGCTAAACGCGGCCGGGCTGCCCACCGATCACGTGCTCTCAATCGCTTTGCCAGACCACTTCCCCACCCATGGCGACTCGGATGCCCTGCGCGCGCGCTATGGCCTGGATGCCCCGGCCATCGCTGACCGCGCGCTCCGGTTCCTCCGAGAAAAGCGCGCTCCTGGCGAATAGAATAACGCCCACGCGCCCTGAAGAGGGCAGGAGACCGCCGGGTAAGGGCCTACCGGCCTGCTTTCGAAAGGCCGGCGAGAAACCCCCCGGCCTCATCCTCGTAGGTGTGGAAGGGATCGGGGAGCTCCAGGAGCTGCTCCGCGCCGGCGTAGACGGCATCCCAATCGATGGCGTAGTGGCGCACGCGCCGCGAGATGAGCTCGCGCACGAGCCGGGCGCGCCCCAGCGCCCGCGTGTTGGCCGGCGGCGCATCCATCGCGTGGTCGATCTCCTCGTCCGTGACGAGCCGGCGCATCGCCCCCTCGTCCACGAGCGCGTGGTAGAGGCTCCTTTCGGGGTCGATGTCGTGGTACTCTAGATCGAGGCTGTGGAGCACGTCCGCGTCCCAACCGACGCCCTCCGCGGCCATGTAAGTCTGCAGCAGCCGCCACTTGGCCACCCAATCGAGCCGGTCCGCCAGCGCGACCGGGTCCTTCTCGAGGAGGTCCAGCACCTCTTCCCACTCGCGGATCACCCAGTCGGTCTCCGGGTCGAGGCCCCGGAGGAAGCGCTGCGCGGCAGCCAGGTAGTAGCGCTGCAGGTCGATCGCGGAGAGGGTGGAGCCGTCATCCCGGACCACGAGCCAGCGCCAGTCGGGGTCGCGCGAGACTTCACGGAGGGTGGCGAGCGGGTCGGCGAGAAGCACATCGTCTGGAACGCAGCGCATCTCGATGAGTGAGAGCGTGAGGCAGGTGGTGCCGAGCTTCAGCGCGGCGGCGTATTCGGACATGTTCGCCTCGCCGAAGAGGACGTGGAGCCGGCTGAGCCCGCTGAAATCGAAGAACGAGTCGCGCCTCGGATTGATGAGCGCGCGGTTGAAGCGCACGCGCGACGAGACGAGATTGACGATGTGGTCGGCGCGCTGCGAGAGCTGGTAGTTGACCGAGTCGTCGATCTCTACGCCGTAGAAGTCGTCGACCCACATCGTGTCGACGTCGTGGTCGCCCAGGCGCATCACGTTGTTCCGGAAGTCGTGGCGGTTCAGGCGGTGCCCGCCCACCCGGCCAGCGCCGGCGAAGATCTGGCGGGTGACGAGGAACGGGATCAGCCGCGCCAGCGCCTCGCCCTGATAGACTTCATCGACCAAGACCAGGTAGTTCTCGTGGCAGCCGAAGGTGTGCCCGCCGAAGTGATCCACGCTGTTGTTGAAGAAGGCGACGGCGTCGCGCAGGCCAAGCTCGTTCACCAGAGTCTGAAGGAGGCGCTGCCCGGCTTTGTCCCAGCAGACGGCATCGAAGATGCTCCGGCATTCCGGGGTGGCATACTCCTCGTGGCTGCCCACGGCATCCACGTAGAGCCGGCCGCCGTTGACCAGGAAGCCCCCGGAGCGCGCCGGCTCGAAGGCGTAGTTGCGCGCGTGCAGGTCTATCACCCCGATCCGCTTGCGGTAGAACGCGTAGTCTTTGACCCGCTCGACCACTTCCTCCGCTGTGCCGGCGGCCGGGTCGCGCACCAGGCAGCCGAACTCCGTCTCGATCCCGAAGACGCGATGCTCCATACCTCGCCTCCCTCACACCCCCTCCAGCCCGCATCATTCATCGAAGTCTCTTTGCCAGGCGTAGTCCGGGTTCGTGGGCCCTGCCCCCGAAAACACTCTGCCACCGGGCGCTGGTGGCAGCAACGGCGTGCCACCGGGCAAAAGTCTTCCTTGAAGTATTCTGGTGAATACTTCAGGTCAGTAGCCCGCGCTACTCCCGTTCGCTCTCGGTTTCCTCCTCCCGAAGCACCCGGAACCGGCACTGGCGATGGGTGGACCGATCCAGGAGCGCCATCTCCACCTCGCCCTCGCGCAACGCCTCTCCGAGAACCGCGTCCAGGTCCTGCTCCCCGGCGGGCTCGGCCTTCTGCCCGCGGGAGCGGCGGGCTGCCCAGCCGGCCGCCCAGGCGCGCAGGGCATGGCGACGGCCCTCTCGCAGGGAGGGGATCTCGCCCGAACCGAGCGCCTCGGCCAGGCAGGCGCGCATCTGCTCCTCGGCGGTCGGGCTCCCTGCGATCACCGCCAGGCGCCGGAACGCCCGAAACTCGCCATCGTACCCGAGGGCATAAAAGTGATCGGTCTCGGGCGTGGCGCCTACTTCGGCGAAGAGGGAACGCGCGACGAGCGGCGCCGCGAGCGGGTCGCCAAACGCCTTCTTCACCGCCGGGCTGAGCGCGGCGACGACGCGCCCGATGGTGACGTCATCAGGGCTGCGCGCGAACCCCTCGGCGTGCGCGAAGTCGATGGCGCTCAGGCGCAGGGCCTCGATATCGGCCTGCTGGCCAAGCGCGGCGAAGGCTAGCCTGTCGTAGACCTCGAACAGCTTGCGCTGCGTGCCGCGAACCGTCGCCAGGAGAATACCCTCGCGGCAGGAAAGGGCCACGACGGGGCTCCCCTCGGCCAGGCGCTCCTCGATGTACTCGGCGCGCTGGCGAATCGCCTCGTTCCAATCATAGGGCGAGAGCATCACGCCCCCCTCCGTATCCGGCTCACCGCCTCGCGCAGGCGCTCTTCCGGCAGGTGCTCAATCCCAGCCGCCGAGACCGCCTTCGCCGAGGGCAGCACCTTGTCGTAGCCGCCGGTCATGGCATCCATCTCCGCGGCGATATCCAGGAGAACGAGCGCCTCGGAAAGCGCCTCGTCCAGGCTCATGTCGCGAAACCGGCCCTTCGTCTTCAGGATGTAATCGAAGGCGCCGCGGATGCGCTCGGCGCCCGAGCCGGCGGCGCCCCACTCCTCGCTTTCGAAGCGAGCGCCCAGGCCGTCATAGAAGAAGATCCGCCCCTCGCCCCGGGTGGCGTCATACACGCTGATCACCGGGAGAAACGCGCCCAGGCCGCTCATCGCGCTCGCCACGTTCTGGGCTACAACGCGCGACACCTCCGACAGCTTCCCCTCCAGGCTCATCTCCTGAAGCTGGGTGCGCCGGTAGTAGTGGAACGCATGGCGCAGGTAGCGCACCACCTCCAGCGCCCGGGCGTAAGAGCCCGAGATCGCCAGGAGCGTGGTGTCGTCCACCTCGAGGATCTTCTCCGCGCGGTCATACATGACGGCGTTCGCCGAGGTCGCACGCCGGTCACCCACGTTGAGCACCCCGCCGGCATACTTGACGGCGAGGACCGTGGTGCCGTGGGCCTCGATGAGTGGCTGGCCGGTCTCGACCGGGCGGACCGGCGCGCCCACCGCGAAGGGATGTTCCCGCCGGCGCAGGAGGTCCAGGAAATCACCCGAAGGGCAACGCTCCAGCGCGGCCATCGCTATTCTCCGCTCCGCTGGCGGTAACGCTTCGCCTGATCCGGGTCGACCTGGCGCATCCGCTCCAAAAGGCGGCGGGTGTCTGGGCGCGGCACGTTCGGGCGGCGCGGGCCGTCGTCGTCACCGCCCTGTCGCAACGGCTCCACCGGCGTCACGGGAAGCTGGCGCCGTTCTACCATGGCTCTTTGCATGAAGAATCTCCTTTCAATAATCAATAAGCTCGCGAAGTGACCATCTCAAGGCCGGCCAGATCGGCCGGGCTCGCCGCGCGCTCGATAGCAGCCACCACCTCGGCAACGCGCTCCGGAACTCCATCCCCCTCCCCGGGCCGGGTCACCAAGCTGCCCAGATCCAGAAAAGCGCCGTCCAGGAAGATATGGTTCCAAGAGATCGCGCGGATCCCGGGCCCGAACCGGGCAACGCACGCGCCGCGCGCCGCTGCCCGGGTGCCAGCTGGGGGCGTATGCATTGCCCGGCGCGTCTCCTCCTCCGTGACAACCGGACGGATGGCGCCCTCCGCCTCCAGGGCATAGAAGAGGCCCTCTTCCGGGTCGATGTTGTGATACTCCAGGTCCAGGCTGCGGAGCGTGGCGTCGTCCCACGACAGGCCCTCGGCCTCGCGATACACCTCCAGAAGCTGGCGCTTGGCCACCCAATCGAGCCGGTCCGCCAGGGAGAAGGGATCGCGCTCCAGGGCATTGAGCGTCTCTTCCCAATCGGCGGCGACCTCTCGATACTCCGGGAAAGCATCCACCCCGCGCTCGCGCGCTGCGGCCAGGTAGATCCGCTGCACATCCACGGCGGGGATCGTCCGGCCGTCGTCCGTCTCCACCAGCCACCGGAGCTCCGGGTCGCGCGAGACGTGCTTGATCGCATCCACCGGCTTGCGAAGCGCGAAAGGCGGCTGCCACCCCTTTTCGAGGAGAGAGAGGACCAAGGCCGTCGCGCCCACCTTCAGCCGGAGCGCGAAAGGAGAGAGGTTGGCATCGCCGCAGATGACATGGAGGCGGCGGTGCCGGCGCGGGTCGGCATGGGGCTCGTCGCGCGTGTTCAGGATCGGCCGGCGATAGAGCGTGTCGACGCTCGCCTCTTCGGCGCAGAAATCGGCGCGCTGGGAGAGCTGGAAGAGCGCCCCATCAGTCTCGGGCGGCTCGACGCCCACCTTGCCGGCGCCCGCGTAGATCTGGCGCGTCACCAGGAAGGGGATCAGCCCGGCCTGGAGCCGCTCGAACGGCACCTCGCGCGCGAAGAGATAGCTCTCGTGCGCCCCATAGCTCATGCCGTGAAAATCGGTGTTGTTCTTGTAGATCCGCACCGGCACGCCCAGGCGCTCGGCATGGGCGCGCGCGCACTCCAGGACGATCCGCTCGCCCGCGCGCTCGTGCGCCACCAACTCCCGGAGCGACACGCACTCCGGGGTAGCGTATTCCGGATGGCCGTGGTCATTATAGAGCCGGGCGCCATTGACCAGGACGCGGTCGCTGCGCAGGTCCTCAGCGGGGCGTTCCGGACAGGCGCGGTCGTAGCGCGCGTCCTCGGGATCCACGGCCAGCTGCTTCACGCGGTAGCCCCGGAGGTCGCTGCGCGGGTCCTCCACACGGTAGTCCCAGCCGGTCACGTGCGGGAGGGCGCACGCGCGCACCAGGGCAGCGGCCTGGTCCATCTGGTCCGAAGGGCCCTTCCCCTCGACCAGCATCCCGTACTCCACTTCGGTGCCGATGAGGCGCATTCTCTGCTCCACTGCCCGAAACCCGGGCAGGCCATGCGAAGCGCTCGCGCGCTCGGACCTCAGATCACGCTCTGGCGCCCGGCCACGCGGTCGTGCTCGGGTCGGATCGGGCGGATGCTGGCGACGTTCTCGGGGTCGTGGTCGAGGAGCTTCAGCCAGTCCTCCTGGGCATCGCTTTTCGGGAAGATCTCGTTCTCGCGATACTCCAGGCGGATGGCGCGCTCCAGATCGGGCAATCCGATCCCCTCGTCGGGGCTCTTCAGCTCGATGGCCCGGCGGATGGCGAACTCCTTGGCGCGCTCCACGACCGACATGATCAGCGCCCCGCTCACCAGGTCCTTCCAATAGAGGGTTTGCACGCCGCCGTTGCGCAGGTGTACCTCCAGGAACTCCGCCTGCGGCGTCTCCTGGAAGAGGTAGCGCGTCGCATCCTGGATCATCATCTGCCGGGCGGCCTCCGGGTCGCCGCCATGCTCGCGCACCGTGGCGGGATCCAGGGGCACGTCGGGGTGGAGGTAGATCCCGAAGATCTCCTGCGTGGCGCGATAGTCTGGCCGGCCCACCTTCACCTTGCGGTCGATTCGCTCCGGGCGCAGGATGGCGGGGTCGAGGTAGTCGGGCCGGTTGGACGTGAGCATGACGACGACGTTATCGAGCGAGACCAGGCCATCCATCTCGGCGGCGAACTGGGGCACCAGGGTGTTGGCGATGTTCAGCCACCGCCCAGACGAGCGCGTGCGCAAAAGCGATTCCGCCTCGTCGATGAAGATGAAGACGAGCTGGCCCTCGCGGGCGCGCTCGCGCGCCTGGGCGAAGATTTCGCGGACCATGCGCTCGGACTCGCCGAGCCACATGTTGAGGATCTGCGGACCGTTGATCAGGAGGAAGCACTCCTTCACGTCGCGGCCCAGGCGCCGCCGGTACTCCTCCGTGAGGTTGTAGGCCGTTGCCTTGCCGAGAAGCGTCTTCCCGCACCCCGGCGGACCGTAGAGGAGGATCCCTTTGAGCTGGCGCTTGCCAAACCGCGCGTAGAGCTCCGGGTAGAGCAGCGGCAGCTCGATGGTATCGCGGATGACGCGAATCGCCTCTTCCTGGCCGCCGATCTTGCTCCAGGGGAGCTCCGGGATCTCCTCCAGCGAGTAGTCGCGCGTCTCGACGCGCGGGAAGTGCTCCAGGGCCACCCGGAGGCCGGGGTCGGTGCGCACCTCGTCGCCAGGCTTCAGCACCACCTCGCGCAGGCTCGCGGAGCGGACAACGACCCGGGTGGAGCTACCCTGGGCATCCAGGGCCACGCGCAGGCGCTCGTCGCCCAGGAGCTCGCTTATCTTGACGATGGGGCCAGATTCGGGATAGCCCAGGTCGCCCACAACGGCGAACGCCTCGTTGAGCCGCACCCGGGTGCCCACCTGAAGCTGGTCGAGCGGGAGCGCCGGGTCCACGTTGGCGAAGTACTCGGTATCGCCCACGGCGATGTGCGCGGCGCGACCCTCGCCGGGCCCCAGGTAGATGCCAACCCGGTTGGATGGCGCGGTGAGCTGGCGATAGGCCTCCTCGTACTCGGCGATGGCCTTGAGTGCCTGGCGATACTGCTGCTCATCCACCACGAGCTGGCGGCGTAGGAGCTCCAGGTAGCTGTAGAGACGGCGATCCGTCGGGGGCTGGTTCTGGAGGAGCTCTTCCAGGAGCGCGGCCGATCCCAGAGTTGCCTCCGGGCCCTCCGCCGCGTAGCGATCGTCTCTCATGAGTTCTCCCCTCAGCGAAAATGGACAGCGTAATCAGAACCTATCGAGAGCCGGACCTCTCATGCCCGAGGAGAGCACCGGATGCCCTCCTCCATCCACGCCTGCCGACCAGTGCGAGGTCCTCCGACCAGGCCCTCATCATCGGGATCCCTCGTGAGAGTCAGTGTATCCCTTTCGGGGCGTTGGTGTCAAGGAGGGCGGCAACGGCGCGGTGCGGGATGGTCAGGAGGAGCTGTGGTGTCGCGCGGGCGCAATGAAATCCGCAGATGAACACAGGCGCACACAGATGGAGGGCGTGAAGCGGGCAAGAGCGAGAGGGGCACCCGCTGGTGCCCCGACTAGACCGTTCACCCTCGCCCTTGCAGCGAGCTCAACCGGCCATGGCCGACACCGGCTCGGAGACCTCCTCGATCACCTCGCTGAGCATCTCCTCATCGCCCGTTAGGCGGGCAAGATCGGCCATGGCCACGATGCCTACCAGGACATTGCCGTTATCGACCACAGGCACGCGGCGGACCTGCTTCTCCTCCATCACCCTCACGACTTCTTCCACCGAATCGTCGGGGCGCACGGTGAAGACCGGAGTGGTCATGCACTCGCGGAGCGGGACGCCGATCGGATTGCGCTGTCGGGCGATCAGGCGCATCACGATGTCCCGGTCTGTCACAATGCCGACCAGGTGGCGGCAGTCCTGAGTGTCGACAATCGGTACGGCGCCGCAGTCACGATCCATCATGATCTTGGCGGCCGTCTCCACGCGATCATCCGGCGTGCATGCCACCGGATCGGGCGTCATCACCTCTCGAACCTGCATCGTCGTGTACCTCCCTTCTCGCCCCATCCTACCCAGGGAGCATACGCCTTGGAACGTTGGGCCTCACGCACGCGGCACGGGGAGAGTGCCATGGCCAACCGGCGTGCCGTATCGGAGTTCGGGTCCGGCGCCAGCGCGGGGTTTTCCAGCCCGGAGAGGCCCCCGGGGGATGGGTGCGCCCTGCGGCGTGGCAAGTACCTGGAGGCTGGGAGAGCCGCGCCCTCGGCGTGGAAGCGGGAGCGAGCGGATCGGGCGCTCCGGTCTTATGGACGCAGGCTCATCGGGCAGTGCGGGAGGCGCGCTCGTTTGCCAGCGGGCGCAAGTGGGTAGTGGGTGATGGGGCGGCCGGTGATGGAAGGCGCTCGATGGGCAATCGGGGGGTGGTCTGCCAGCCAGGCACAGGCGCGACAGCAATGCCGCGCGCCACTCCTTCGCTCCAGGGAAGGGCAAGAGGAGAGATGGCACACGATCCGGTTTGCGGCATTTATCTCACCCCGGAGAAAGCAAAGGTAAAGCAAGACTACCGCGGGATGACCTACTACTTCTGCTCCGAGGAATGCCGAGACCGCTTCCGGGAGAATCCGGAGGCGATCCGCAAGGAGCAAGTGCAGTACGACACCGAGGGCGAGGTGCAGACGATCTGAGCGCCGGTGCAAGGAGTGGGCCACCGGATTCCACGCGGGAGCGAAGGTGCAGGGAGAGGCCGGGTTCTCCGTGCGCCTTTGCCACTTTGGGCGGTATGCCGCAGGGCGTTTGGAATCATGCCCGGTTTGCGAGCACTCGTCCAAAACCCCCGTGCTTAGGTAGGCAAGCGGCGCAGGATTCCCCCGATGCACTGCGAAGATGAAGAGCATGATGAGATCCATGCCGTCTCTGCTGCCTGGCGCAGACACCGTCCCGAGAGCGCAAGGCATCTCCAAATGCAGGAGGCGGCGGGAAAGGAGCGATCGTCATGCATCGGTCTCGCAGGGGTTTCACGCTGATAGAGCTGCTCGTGGTCATAGCGATCATCGCCATTCTAGCGGCAATCCTCTTCCCGGTCTTCGCCCGCGCACGGGAGAATGCCCGCAAGTCCACGTGCCAGAGCAACCTGAAGCAGCTCTCCATGGCATGGATGCAGTATGCTCAGGACTACGACGAGATGGCGGTGAAGTGCTACCTCTCCTCTAATCTATCGGCCGTCCGGTGGTTCCGCTACCGCCTCAACACCTATCCAGGGATGCTCACACCCTATATCAAGAACGACCAGGTCTTCGAGTGTCCATCGGGCGGGTCCATTGGCGCGGGCTACGGCGGGAACCAGGCTCTCTTCGTCACGGGAACGCCGGTCGCCCTGGCGCAGATCGCCGAGCCGGCCGAGACGATCCTGATAGCGGATGCCAGCAACCGGCGGGGCGATATTGAGACCGGGATCGGGGGCGACGTTTTCGAAGGCGGCTACGCGCTAAAGGAGCGGACGCAGGCCAATCTGGACGCGCGGATCAATGGAACGGGGTGCATCGGGCGCGGGCTCTTCTCGCACCGCCACCTGGAGATGGCCAACATCGCCTTCGTGGATGGCCACGTCAAGTCGATGAAGTACGAGGCGACGAAGACACCGAAAAACCTCTGGGACCTCCAATAGGCTGGCAAAGCCCCGGAGACTGAAAAGGCCGGCGCTCCTGCATGGCGGGAGCGCCGGCCCGATACCGCGCCAAGACGGCCGGCTAGTCTTCCTGGATCGTGAAGAGATACTTCACGGCCACACCACTGACCGAGCGCGTCTGGAGCAGGGCGCCCTGGGTCATCGCCTTCACGTGCCCGTCACAGAACACCACGTTGCAGACGTCCGAGTGCCGATAGACCGCCTTGAAGGTCGTGCTCGCAGAGGGCTGCACGTAACCCGGGTTGATGTCGTACTGCCCACCGGCCTCCCAGCTGCCGGAGAAGTCGGTGACAAAAACTGTCTCCGCGGGCACTTTCAGCTCCGCCATCGACTTGTTCATCGGGTGGCTGGCAACAGGCCCGCTCGCGCTCCCGGCGTGCCCCCCCCAATAGGCCGTGTTGCACGCATACGGGATCTGAGTGCGCAGGAATTTCCCCACCGAATCCTGGCCCACCTTGATCGTGGACGACGGGCAGTTGAACATCTCCATGTTCTTCGTGTAGGGCACAAGCAGGTCCGGCCAGATCGTGCCGTTCTGGTCGTTGGTGCCCAGCCACGAGGCAGGGGTGTACTCGTCGTAGTCCTGAACATACATCATCAGCGCCGTGCCGATCTGCTTCAGGTTGCTCTGGCAATTGGACTTCCGCGCGTTCTCTCGCGCCCGGGCAAAGACCGGGAAGAGGATGGCTGCGAGTATAGCTATGATCGCTATTACCACCAACAACTCGATGAGCGTAAACCCGCGCGCTCTCCTACCACTCATGGTGTCTACTCCTTACTCCTTAACTCCTTCGGGCAGCCTCCAGAGAGGCTCGTGGATGCATGGTAGCATTCTCTTAGGGAGGTTGTCAAGCGCGAGCGCCAGCGGGCGCCGGCCCCATCCAGCCGCACCCTGGTGTCGATACCACAGATGAAGTCGGGTGTGCTTCACACGCGTGCGGAGCTCGAAGCTCCGCGCTACTTTCCGGCAAAGCCTCTTCGGGGCTCCCCCTCCCAGACCACCGCCACCGATCCGCGGGCGGCGTGAAGGGGCGAACGTTCACTGTTCGCCATCCTTCCGGATGGGTTGGGCAGGCACCCAGGGTGCGGACACCCTGGGCTGCGTCATGCGCTCCCTCCGGGAGCGGAGCAGGGCCAGCCGTGAGGTCGCGAAAGAAGAGACGCAATAGTTTACAATAATGTTATCAAGTGATATAATAGCAATGTGCTAAATGACTTGCCATGAGGCAGCCCGGGAGCGATCCGAGGGTATTGAGTGGAAAGGGGTATCACGAAGAGGCGGGGCAACGCGCGAGAAGCCTCGCCGGCCAGCGCGTCTGGGGCGCGGCCCAAACCCCGGGAGGCGAGGGATGAGACTCGATAAGTTCACGATCAAGTCACAGGAGGCGATCCAGGAGGCGCAGCGGCTGGCAGCACAGTTTGGACAGCAGCAGATCGATGTCGAGCACCTGCTGCTGGCGCTCCTGCAGCAGGAGGAGGGCGTGGTGCCGCCGATCCTGGAAAAGCTGGGCGCCAGTCGCGTGCCGCTGATCCAGGCGGTTCAGGCCGACCTGAAGAGCCGCCCGGCGGTGCATGGCGTAGCGGCTGGCCAGGGAATTACCCCCCGCCTCAGCCGCGTCCTGGAACAGGCCTGGGAAGAAGCCGAGCGCCTCACGGACGAATATGTCTCCACGGAGCACTTGCTGCTCGCCATCGCCGACTCTGGCGACCCGGCGGACCGGTTGCTCAAGCAGGCCGGGGTGAGCAAGGACGGTATCTACAAGGCGATGGAAGCGGTGCGCGGCTCGCACCGGGTCACCGATCCCAACCCCGAGGAGAAATACCAGGCGCTCGAGCGCTACGGGCGAGACCTGACCGCCCTCGCCCGCCAGGGTAAGCTCGACCCGGTGATCGGCCGCGATGACGAGATCCGCCGCGTGATCCAGGTCCTCTCCCGGCGCACCAAGAACAACCCGGTGCTCATCGGCGAGCCGGGCGTGGGCAAGACGGCGATCGTGGAGGGCCTCGCGCAACGCGTGGTGGCTGGCGATGTGCCCGAGGGCCTGAAGGAGAAGCGCGTGGTGGCGCTCGACCTCGGCGCGCTCATCGCTGGCACGAAGTACCGCGGCGAGTTCGAGGACCGATTGAAAGCCGTCCTCAAGGAGATCTCCGAGTCGGAAGGGCAGATCATCCTCTTTATCGACGAGCTGCACACCATCGTGGGCGCGGGCGCGGCGGAGGGCGCCGTGGATGCGGCCAATATGCTCAAGCCGATGCTGGCGCGCGGCGAGCTGCGCGCGGTTGGGGCGACCACGCTCGACGAGTACCGCAAGCATATCGAGAAGGATGCTGCCCTGGAGCGGCGCTTCCAGCCGGTGCTCGTCGGCGAGCCGAGCGTCGACGACACCATCGCCATCCTCCGCGGCCTGAAGGAGCGCTACGAGGTTCACCACGGCGTGCGAATCAGCGATCCCGCGGTCGTCGCCGCGGCCACGCTCAGCCACCGCTACATCACAGACCGCTTCCTCCCCGACAAGGCGATCGACCTGATCGACGAGGCAGCCAGCCGGCTGCGCATGGAGATCGACTCCATGCCGGACGAGATTGACGTCCTGGAGCGCCGGCGGATCCAGCTCGAGATCGAGCGCGAGGCGCTGCGCAAGGAGAGTGACCCGGCCAGCCTGGAGCGCCTGGAGAAGATCGAGCGCGAGCTCTCGGAGATCGCCGAGGAGAGCGCCGGAATGAAGGCGCAATGGCAGAACGAGAAGGCACAGATCCTAAAGATCCGCGAGCTGAAGGAAGAGATCGAGCGCGCGAAGATCGAGGAGCAGAACGCCGAGCGCGCCGGCGACCTCCAGCGCGCCGCGGAGCTGCGCTACGGCACGCGCCTCAACCTGCAAAAGCAGCTCGAGCAGGAGAACGCCCGCCTCGCCGAGATCCAGAGCGAGCGAAAGATGCTCAAGGAGGAAGTCGACGCCGAGGATATCGCCGAGGTGGTGAGCAAGTGGACCGGCATCCCCGTCTCTCGGATGATGGAGGGCGAGATCCAGAAGCTGGTCCATATGGAGAGCCGCTTGCGCGAGCGCGTGGTGGGCCAGGATGACGCGATCACCGCGGTTTCGGACGCTGTGCGCCGGGCGCGCGCCGGCCTGGGCGATCCAAACCGCCCGATCGGGAGCTTCATCTTCCTCGGCCCAACCGGCGTGGGCAAGACGGAGCTGGCGCGCGCGCTGGCCGAGTTCCTCTTCGACGACGAGCGCGCCATGGTGCGCCTGGATATGTCGGAGTACATGGAGAAGCACGCCGTCGCCCGGCTGATCGGTGCGCCCCCAGGGTATGTCGGCTACGAGGAGGGCGGGCAGCTCACCGAGGCGGTGCGCCGCCGGCCCTACTCCGTCGTGCTGTTCGACGAGATCGAGAAGGCACACCCGGATGTCTTCAACGCGCTCCTGCAGCTCCTGGACGACGGCCGGCTGACCGATGGCCAGGGGCGCACGGTGGACTTCAAGAACACCGTGATCATCATGACGAGCAACATCGGCAGCGCCCACATCCAGGAGCTGGGCGGCCTGAACGACCAGGCGATGAAGGAGCGCGTGCTCGAGGCGATGCGCGCCCACTTCCGGCCGGAGTTCCTCAACCGGGTGGATGAGATCATCGTCTTCCGCACGCTCAACGCGGAGCAGCTCAAGCAGATCGTCGAGATCCAGCTCGAGCGCCTGAAGGAGCGCCTGGCAGAACGGAAGATCAACCTGGAAGTGACGGATGCCGCCAAGGACGTAATCGCCGCCGAGGGGTTCGACCCGGTCTATGGCGCCCGGCCGCTCAAGCGTGTCATCCAGCGGCGGATCGAGAACGAGCTGGCGATGCGCCTGCTCCAGGGTGAGTTTGGCGAGGGCGCAACCGTGCGCGTCGATGCCGCGTCCAGCGGCGAGCTCCTCTTCACTCCGGTTGTGGAGGGAACGCCGGCATAACCCGAAGTATTCACCAGAATACTTCAAGAGAAGGCTCTTGTCTGGTGGCATGCCGTTGCCGCTACAAGCGCCCGGAGGCAGGGTGTTTTCGGGGCTGTGCCCACGAACCCGCCCCGCGCCTGGCAGAGAGACTTCTTTCATTATTCTGATGAATAATGCGGGATAAGGCGGCAGAAACGAAACGCGGGGCCAGGGTTGGCGGCAGCCGGCCCTGGCCCTACGCGTTTTGGGCACCGTGCAACCGTGCTTCCGGCGCTTGCCCCCAGGAGTTCGCCGTGCTATCATACGTGCGACCGAGCACCACACACCCGGTTGTGGGGAGCCGGGCAGTCGCTTCCGGCAGTCCCGCCGCGCGGGTGATTCCGCGCCACGCCGGAATGATGGCTGCTCGGATGGTGGCCAGGTGCAATGGCGAGGGGAGGATGCCTCATGAGAGTCATAAGGCCTGTTAGCCCCGGGAGTATCACGATTGTGCTGTGTGGCCTCGCGCTCGTGATTACGCTCACGACTGTCTACGTGGTCCGCCACATCCACGTCAGCCCGCCTCGAAGCCTGAATGCCTCCTTCCAGTCGGTTGAGATCAGCGTGCGTGACGTAAATGGTTGGAGTCTTACCCAGCAGGCCACCAGTCACAGCCAGGAGAAGATCGCGGCGCTAGTAGCGGTCCTTCGCCAGGCACGGCGCACCGAGGATTGCAAGTGTGGCGACATTGGCACTCTCCTCCAGCAACCGGGCGCCGAGCCGGTCCGACTCGGCCTCGTCCCTGGCCATGAGCGCGTACTATGAGTATCGGGCATACGATGGGGAGACCTTCCTGGGAATCTACCGAGTGGACCGCCAGGCGCTTGTCAGCGCCCTGAAGGCCTTTGGCGTCGATCTCCCGCCGAACTAGTGGCGTTCCGCTTTGCCGTTGATCCCAATACCCATCGCGCTCCCTAAAGAGCGCGACCGTACGCGTCGATGCCGCATCCAGCGGCGAGCTTCTCTTCACCCTGGTTGTGGACGGAGCGCCAGTGCCCGCACGCGGCACAATCGCATCGGATCCGGCACACCGTGCCAGGCAATACGGCGTCAGCGCGCGCCCATTCGCCAATCGCGCTTCATAAGAAGGCGCGTTCCCGCGGCGCCCGTCTGTCCCGAAGGGAGAAGCCGGTGAGAGGCGGCCTGCTCAGCGAGCAGGAACGAGGCGGCGGGCGTCGAAAGTAAGTATTAGTACACTCCGCCCGCGTGGGAGGTGCACGGCCCGCGTCACGCGTGGTCTCAGCGCGAGCTGTAGGAAGAAGAGCCCGATCATGGCTGGACGAACCCGTTCCACAGTCGGCCCCGCAGCACCGAGTGACTCCACGGCCTTCATCAAGGCACGGAAAGCCCTTGACCAGGCGGCCCGCCTGGAGCGCAGCGGAGACCTGCTTGGCGCCATCCGCTGCTGCCGCGAGGGCATCGCCTCTGTAGCGGATGCCGACGATGTTGAGGGCCTCCAACTGCGCATCCGCCTCCGCATGCAGTGTGAGGCGGCCACCCGCCTTCACCGAGAGGCGCAGCGCTCCCGCCAACCTGTGTGATCCCTAGAACGGCGAAAAGAGGCATGATACCGGGCGTCCCCAGCGCGCGGTGAGTGCTCTTCGTTGGAAGCAGTAGGGGCCCCGCACCATCTTGCGCCCGCGGGGATCCGGATCCCAAAGGACCGGATCTGCTTCCGGGGAGGTCTGGCGACGCGGCTCTTCCCAGAATGCGGGGAAGGCGAGGTCAACGCCTGGATGCCTGGCCGGATTGTTGACAGGCCATTGTGAGGCATGCTACAATCCGTTCGAGTGGGGTGCCTTTGGGCTGCTGCTGGTCAACGCGCCCCCGACTGGAAAGGCAGATCATGAAGCGTCGCGGTTTCACGTTGATTGAATTGCTCGTCGTTATAGCGATCATCGCTATACTCGCCGCTATCCTTTTCCCCGTTTTCGCGCGAGCGCGCGAGAATGCGCGAAAGGCGAACTGCCAGTCGAATCTCAAGCAGATCGCCCTGGGGTGGATGCAGTACGCCCAGGACTATGATGAGATGGTGCCCCCGCTCTACACGATCACGACTGGGGCATCCGGGGGCTACCTCCACCTTCCCGAGCTGATCTACCCCTACGTCAAGAACGCCGGCGTGTTCAGTTGTCCCAGCGAATCCCAGGGCCAGACGTTTGACTATGGCATCCGGCTGACCTACGGGTATAACCAGAGCCGGTTCCAGGGGTGCGCCTATTTCTTCGAAGGCAACATGTCGCTCTCGATGATAGAGGACACGGCCCAGACGATCCTCTTCATTGACGACACGAACCTCTATGCCGGGCCGTACGACCCACACGTGCCGGCGGGGTATAACCCCAACACCCCCGTGCTCAACTCGCTGACCGATACAACCGGCACGCGGGCCAGCAACCGGCATAGCGAGATGTACAACATCGCCTTCGTGGATGGCCATGTGAAAGCGATGAAGCAGACGCTCCTCCGCCATTGGTCCTACTGGGAGGACTGAGCGCACGCGGAGGCAAGATTCCTTCGGCTCGTAAACGACGCGGGAGCGCGGGCGAATGCCCGCGCTCCCGCGAGTGCTTTCCCTGGCAGGGTGTTACTTGATCTCGACGGCAGCGCCCTGCTCCTCGAGCTTCGCGCGGATCGCCTCGGCCTCTTCCTTCGACACGCCCTCCTTGACCTTCACAGGGGCGGACACGACGAAGCTCTTGGCGTCGGCCAGGCCCAGGTTGGTGATCTCGCGGATCGCCTTGATGACCTGGATCTTATTGTCGCCCGCGCTCGCGAGGATGACATCGAAGGAGGTCTGCTCTTCCTCAGCCGGGGCAGCCTCGGCCGCACCAGCAGCGGCAGGCGCGCCAACCGCCGCGACGGGCATCGCCGCGCTGACGCCAAACTTCTCCTGCAACGCCTTCGACAGCTCGACGAGCTGGAAGACCGTCATGTTACCCAGTTGCTCGATCAACTCCTCGGTGGTTGCCATGTCAACCTCTCCCTCTGCAGATTCCCCTTGCTCTCGCCGCTTGTCGGCGATCGCCATCAACGTGAAAACAAAACTAGCGACCGTGCCATTCAGAGTGCCCACAAACCCGGTGAGCGGGCTCATGATAGAACCCACCACCTGCGCCTGCAGTTGCTCGCGCGTCGGCATGTCGGCAAGCGCGCGGACCTGATCACCCGGGTAGACCCGACCCTCGAAGTACCCTCCCTTGAGAGAGAAGTTCTTATGGTCGCGCGTAAATGCCGCCACCGCCTTCGCCACCGCGACCGGATCGGTGTAGGCGAACACAGCAGCCGTGGGGCCGGTGAGGAACTCGTCAAGGTGCGCAGGTGTGTCCTGGGTTGCCAGGCGCAGCAGCGTGTTCTTGACCACCTTCAGCTCGCCCCCAGCCTCGCGGAGCTGCCGGCGTAGGGCCGTCAAGGCCGGCATCGGCAGCGCCCGGAACTCGGCAAGGAAGGTCGCCTGGGAGGTCTCAACCTTTTCGCGCAGTTGCGCTACGGTCTCTTCCTTCTGCGGATTGCGCACGGATTCACCCCCTCTCGCCGCCGCCAGTCCAGAGCGCTTCCGCGACCTGGCGTGCCAGCGGTCGGCTTCCTTCGCCGGCCCGCAGGAGCCGGCAAAACGACAAAGGCCCCCGCCATGAAGCGGAGGCCTTCCAACAAGGCGCGCCCAGAGGACGCCCATGCGCATGGGAAAGGTGGACTCCGACCTCGGCAGGCGGCGAGAAGCTCGCTCTTATCCGGTAGGACCTGCTGTCTGTGGCGGAACGGCCCGCGGGCATGATGCCCGTTATGATGACACGCGGATTATACCACCTCGGCGCGGCGGTGTCAAGGCATCACTCCCTCAGCTGATACTGCACGTTGGTGACGATCACGTCCTTGCGGAAGTAGAGCGCAACCTTCAGGAGCAGCCCCGATTGGTTGTGCAACAGCTTGTGCCACCATTTGAGAGGTACGAACTCGGGGATGATGATCGTCACCACATGGTCGCGCTCCACCTGCACCTCGTCCAGATAGCGGAAGAGCGGCTCGACCAACGAGCGGTAGGGCGACTCCAGGATGAGAAGCGGAATCCCCTCGCCCCACTCTTCCCATTCGTCGAGCAGTCGTGGTGTCGTCTCCGGGTCGATCTCGATGTGAAGCGCGCGCGTATCCTGGCCCAGTGACTTCGCGTACTGGATCGCGGGATAAATGCCCCGGTTGACACCCGGCACCAGCACGATGACGGTGTTCTTCTTCGGCGGCTCCGGCCGAAACCCGATGAGCGTCAGCTGCGCGGCAACCGCCATGTAGTGGCCGCGAATCCGCCCGAAGAGCCACTCGATGACCAGGATCGCCACCACCACCAGCCACGCGCCCGAGCGAATCGTCTCTCCAACCCCCGGGATGGCGAATGGAAGCACGAAGAGCACATTAGAGTCCGGCGGCATGAACCGGGTGATCGCCAGGATGACCATCACGACAAAGGTTGTAAACGTTCCGACGCCGTTGATCACCGCGTTCCGGCGCCAGCCAGGCGTCCGGATGCGGCGCCAGCGCACCACCATCCCCGCCTGGGAGATCGTGAAGGAGAGGAAGACGCCCACCGCGTAGAACGGCAGCATGCCGTGAACACTCCCCTGGAAGAGCACCAGGAGAACCGCCGAGAGGAAGGCGAGCGCGATGATCCCGTTGTTATAGACCAGCCGGTCGCCCACATTGGCGAACTGGCGGGGAAGGAACCGGTCTCGCGCCAAAATGGCGGCCAGGCGCGGGAAACCAGCAAAGCTGGTGTTGGCAGCCAGGACCAGGATGAGCATCGTGGTCGCCTGCACGAAGTAGTAGAACCCCCGCTTGCCCCCCCACACCAACTCGGCAATCTTGCTGAGCACCGTCTCGCCGCCGCCTTGCTCCACGCCACCCACATCGGGAATGACCTGCAGCGCATGCGCCAGGTAGGTGATGCCGACAAAGATGACCACGAGGATTCCGGCCATCATCGCCATCGTCTTCGCGGCGTTGATTCCCTCCGGCGGACGGAATGCGGGCGCCCCATTGGCGATTGACTCGATGCCGGTGAGCGCCGTGCATCCGGAGGCATACGCGCGCAACAAGTAGAACGCCCAGAGGAGACCGGTCACCGAGACAGTCTCGCTCCTCACATCGGCAGGATACCCCACCGGGGAGATCGACCCCATCGCCAGCCGGGCCACACCCACCGCGATGGTGAGGAACATGGCCAGCATGAAGGCGTAGGATGGGAGCGCGAAAAGCAGCCCGGCCTCGCGCAACCCGCGCAGGTTCGCCAGAGCAAGCAAGGCGATGAAAAGCACGCCGATCTGCACCGAATAGGGCCGGAGCGCGGCGAACGCCGAGGTGATGGCGTGCACGCCCGCGGCCACGCCGACCGAGACGGTGACGACGTAGCCGATGAGGAGCGCGGCGCCGGCTACCGTGGCGGGGCCAAAGCCCAGGTTCTCGCGAGCAACGACGTAGGCACCGCCACCCCCCGGGTAGGCAAGCGTCGTCTGCTGGTAGGAGAAGGTCACAATCGCCAGGAGAAGGACAATCGCGGCGGCAATCGGCAGCGACGCCGAGAGCGCCGCCGTGCCGGCGAGGAGCAACGCGATCAGGATCTCTTCCGTGGCGTAGGCGGTCGAAGAGATGGCATCCGAGGCAAAGACAGGGAGCGCGATCCATTTTGGGAGCCGCTGCTGCGCCGCGTGTGCCGTGGCAATCGGGCGGCCCAACAGTGCACGCCGAAGCGATAGGGGCATCTTACCAGTTTCTCCATCATCAGAAGCTGGCCGGGCAGCAGGTAAGCGCCCGCAATAGCATGTTACGGGCGTCTCGGAGACCACAGGTCAGCTCACGCAATCGATAGGTGAGCGCTCATGGCATGCATCCACAAGGAGGCTCGCCATCTGACATTGGCAGAGTATAGCACAAAGGGGGAACTGCCGCAAGACGGAGTCCGATACCACGGAAGGGGGCGGACGCGGATGGTGCCGTCTCCCTCTAGGGTGAGTGCGCCGGGCCAAGCGCCAGCCGTCGCCGGAGGCACCGCCCCCGGACTCCCCGCCGGCCCATCCGCGAGCGTCTCCTTCATCTGTGGAATTGCGGATGAAGGAGATGCACGCGGGTGGGAGAATGCCGATGTGGCGGTGCTCTGTCCCCCTCCCCGCTCTGCCGGGCCCCCCTGGGGTGCCGCTCTCTCGAAACTTAAGCCGCCGAACGGGGGTCTAACGAGAAGCCATGGAACCACGCGAATGCTACCGGCGGATGTGGATCATCCGTCTCTTCGAGCAAAAAGTAGATCAGTTGTTCGGCGAGGGCGAGCTGCGAGGTACATCGCACCTCTGCGTTGGCCAGGAGGCCTCCGCCGTCGGCGCGTGCGCGGCTCTGCGCCCGGATGATTACGCGACGAGCACGCACCGCGGGCATGGGCACTTCCTGGCCAAGGGGGGCGATCCGCGCCGGCTGATGGCGGAGCTGTTCGGCAAGGAGACCGGCTATTCGCGCGGTCGGGGGGGTAGCCAGCACATGGCGTGCTACGCCATCGGCTTCCTCGGCTCGAACGGCATCACCGGCGGTGGGATTCCTATCGCCACCGGCGCCGCGCTCGCCGTCCAGCGCCGCGGGGGCGACCAGGTGGTCGTCTGCTTCTTCGGCGATGGTGCCTCTAACCAAGGCGTCTTCCATGAATCGCTGAACATGGCCTCGCTCTGGAAGCTCCCCGTCATCTACCTGTGCGAGAACAACCTTTACGCCATGTCCACGCCGGTGCAGAAGGCGATCTCGGTGCCGAACGTGGCCGATCGCGCGGCGGCCTACAACATCCCCGGAGTCGTGGTGGATGGCAACGATTTCTTCGCGGTGTGCGCGGCGGTAGACGAGGCCGCGGCGCGCGCGCGCCGGGGCGAGGGCCCGACGCTCATCGAATGCAAAACCTACCGGATGGTCGGGCACTCGAAGAGCGACCGGCGGGTGTATCGAACTCGCGAGGAGGAGGCCGAATGGCAGGCACGCGACCCGATCCCCCGGTTCCGCGATGCCCTGCTGGCCGCTGGCCATCTCACCCCGGAGGAGGCAGAGCGGATCCCCGACGAGGCCGCGCGAGAGATTGAGGAGAGCGTGGAGTTCGCGAAGCGCAGCCCGGTGCTACCCATCGAAGCGGCTCTGGAGGGGGTGTACGCGTGAAGGAGACAACGGTGCCCGAGGGCGTGGCGGCCACTTCGCCCGCGCGAGAGATGTACTTCACCGAGGCGCTGCGTGAGGCGCTCGCCGAGGAGATGCGCCGTGATCCCAACGTCTTCCTCATGGGGGAAGATATGGGCGTCTACGGCGGGTGCTTCGGGGTGACCCGCGGCCTGCTGGAAGAGTTTGGTCCGGACCGGGTGCGCGACACGCCGATCTCCGAGGCGTCGATCGTGGGCCTGGCGGTGGGCGCGGCGATCCTCGGCGCCCGTCCCGTGGTCGAAGTGATGTTCATGGATTTCGTCACCCTCGCCATGGACCAGCTCGTAAACCACGCGGCGAAGTTCCACTATATGTATGGCGAGCAGGCGCGCGTGCCCCTGGTCCTCCGCTGTCCGGCGGGCGCGGGCCGCGCCTACGGGGCAACTCACTCGCAAAGCCTGGAGGCGTGGTTCATGCACGTGCCTGGGCTGAAGGTGGTGGCGCCTTCCACAGCCGCCGACGCGAAGGGCCTGCTCAAGAGCGCCATCCGCGATGACAACCCCGTGATCTTCCTCGAGAACAAGCTGCTCTACCAGTCGCGCGAGCCGGTGCCCGAGCACAACTACCTGATCCCTCTGGGACATGCCCGGTGTGTCCGCGAGGGAACCGACGTGACGATCGTCGCCTACTCGCGCATGGCGCGCGAGGCGGAAAAAGCGGCGGCAGCGCTCGCTGAGGAGGGAATCTCCGCCGAGGTGATCGACCTGCGCACGCTGGTGCCGCTGGACATTGTGACGGTCGTCAACTCGGTCGTCAAGACAGGGCGCGTGATCCTGGCGGAGGAAGGAACCCTCACCGGTGGCGTGGGCGCTGAACTCGGGATGCGGATCTTCGAGAGCGCCTGGGATTCCCTGGACGCACCGATCCGCCGCGTCGCCATGCCGGACATACCGATCCCCTTCGCCCCGGAGCTGGAGGCCGCGGTTCTCCCGTCGGCAGTCGATATCGTCTTGGCGGCTCGGGAGCTGGTAGACATCTAGTCCCTCCGGCGGATAGCCTGGCGCCCAGGCAGCAGGGCCGACGGGGCATCCCCTGCAAGCCCAACACATCCGGTTTTCAGGGCGCACCCGCGGCGGGGTGACGCGCGCGAGACGATAGGACCGCGGAACGAAATGTGAGAGGAGGCCGGGGGCCGGGGCCGCTCGCCCCCGGAGCGCTGTCATGGCTGAAGCATCTGCCGTCGTGCTGAGCTACAACAAGCGGGAGTATACCCGACGGTGCCTGCAAAGCCTGGTGCAGACCGACTATCCGGGCCTGGAGCTGGTGGTCGTCGATCAGGGCTCCACCGACGGCACGCGCGAATGGCTGGAGACGTTTGTCCCAGAAGCCGCCGGGCGCGGGATCCCGGTGCGCGTGGTGCAGAATGACCACAACGTCGGCGCGTGTACCGGGCGCAACCAGGGAATCGCTGCCGCCTCGGGGCGGCTCCTAGCGTTCCTTGATAATGACGTGGTGGTCGAGGATTCGGGGTGGCTGCGCGCCCTCGCCGGCCGCCTGGACTCCGAGGCGGGCGCGGGCCTGATCACGCCGAAGCTTCTCTATCCGGTGCCGCCGCACCTGATCCAGTATGCCGGATGCGCGGTGACGCCCACGGGCAGGATCGTCTACGTGGGCCGGGGCGAGGCGCGCGATGACCCGCGCTTCAACGAGGAGCGCGAGCTGCAATGCACCATCAGCGCCTGCATCGTGGTGAAGCGCGAGGTGTTCGACCGCGTGGGAACGTTCGACGAGGCGTTCAACCCGGTTCAGTACGAGGATCTCGACCTCTCCTACCGGGCGCGCGAGGCCGGGTATCGCGTGATCTATTATCCGAAGGTGGAGGCGTTCCATTACGAGAATGTGACCACAGATGGCTCGCCCGATGTGAACTTCAAATACGTGACGATCAAGAACGGCATGCTCTTCAAGCGGCGCTGGCGGCACATGTTCTCCGTCGAAGGCGGGCCCGAGGAGAGCGAAGCGGTGTGGAAGCCGATTGAGCGGCCGCGGATCTAGAAAAGCGGGAGGATATGGCGGAACGACAGAGCATCGAATCGCAGATCAAGGAGCTGATGGTCGAACGGCTCTTCCTGAAGGTGTCGCCGGAGGAGATCGGCGACGAAGAGGTGTTGATGGATGCCTATGGCCTGGACTCGGTGAACCTCTTCGAGTTGGTGGCCGGGCTGGAGGAAGTGTACGACATCACCTTCGAGGATGACGACTTCGACCTGGAGCTGTTCAAGAACGTGGCCTCGATCGCGGCGTACGTCCGCCGCAAGCTGGGCCAAGAGGGATAGGCGTGCCTGAAGAGGCGGTCATACTGGCAGGCGAGGGTCCTGGCCTTTTCGGGGTACTCCACCGACCGGCGGGGAAGCCTACGCTCGCGCTCGTCTTCTGCCCGCCATTCGCGGAAGAGAAGAAGGGGGCGCACCGCCTCCTCGTCGAGACGGCGCGCGCGCTGGCCGGCCAGGGGGTGGCCGTGCTCCGCTTCGACTACCGCGGCACCGGCGATAGCGATGGCTCGTTCACCGACTTCACGCTCGCCGACGCGGAGGAGGATATCCGGAGGGCCCTCGCCTTCGTGCGCGCGCAGTATCCCGGAACGCCTGCCGGGCTTCTGGGCGTGCGCCTGGGGGCGGCGCTGGCTGCGCGCGTCGCGGAATCGTGGCCGTCCGAGGCGGGGCGCGCACACTGCCTGATGCTGTGGGAGCCGGTGACGAACGGGCGGCGCTATGCCCAGATGAACCTGCGCCAGAAGCGCATCCGCGAGATGCTGACGGCGAAAGAGGGCGCGGAGGCCACTGGCCAGGCGCAACCGGAAGCGCCCAAACCAAAATCCACCGCTCCTGCCGCGGAGGGCTATGATTTCGACGGCTACTGGGTAACGCCCGAGCTGCACGCGCAGATGGAGGCGCTCGTCTTCCCGGGCGAGATCCGCCAGCCGCCGTCGCACGTGCTCGGAATCAGCGTGAACGCCGCCGGCCGCGTCTCGCGCGAGCTGGAGGCGGTCCTGGCACCCTACGCCACCGCCGGAGCCGGAGTCGACACGCGTGCCATCGTCGCCGAGCCGTTCTGGAGCCTGCAAGACCCGGTGCCCGTGCCCGATCTGGTGCAGGCAACGGTCGCGTGGATCTCAGATTTGCTCGCCCCGGATTGCCGTGGCGAGGCCACGGCGTCTGCCACCCCGGCCACTGCCACGCGCGAGCTGTCGCTGCCCGCGAGCCAGGAGCGACCGGTTCGCTTCCAGTGCAACGGGCGGTGGGTACATGGCGTGTTGAGCCTGCCGAAGGACCCCGCGCGCCCGACGACGGGCCTGGTGACGCTCCACGGCTGGTCCGGCACGCGCATCGGACCGCACGCGCTGTTCGTGTCGCTCGCGCGGCGCGCGGCCGAAGCAGGGATCGCCTGCCTCCGCTTCGATTTCCGCGGGCGTGGCGACAGCGAGGGCGAGATCGCCGAGGCCACTCGCGCCACGATGATCGAGGACGCGGTGGCTGCGGCGCGCTTCCTGCGCGAGGAGGGATGCGAGCGCGTGATCCTGGTGGGGCTGTGCGCCGGCTCGCAGGTCGCCATCGGCGCCGCGACCCAGGGCGCCGATCCGGACGGGCTCATCCTCTGGTCGGCGCCGGTCTCGGAGCAGGCGGAAGAGGAGCGCGCCGTCGCGGCCAAGCGCCGGCATTTCCTGCGCGAGTACGCGCGCAAGCTGTTCCGGCCGCAGACGTGGCGCAAGCTGATCGGGGGCAAGCTGCAGTTTGGAAAGATCGCGCGCGTCCTCTCCGGGAAGGCCGGGATCGCCGCCACTGATGACCGCGCGGTGGACCTCCAGGCGGCCGCCCGGCTCAAGGAGTTCCGCGGGCCGATCTTCTTCGTCTACGGCACGCACGATCCGATCGCGCCGGTCGCCCTCCCCTACTACCAGCGGATTCTGGCGTCCGGGCAGGCAGAGGTCTCCGTCACGCAGATCGAGGGCGCCAACCACTCCTTCTACGGCACCGCCTGGCGCGAAGAGGTGCTGGAGCAGACGCTCGCCTGGCTGGCCAGGCACTTCCCTTCGGGGGGCGGGTAGACGCATGGGAAAGGGCCTGGGAGCAAGAGCAGGACGCGAGGCCCCTTTCTCGCCGGACGCCTCTCCCACGGCCGGGCGCGGCCACGACGCCGTCGGTCCCTCCCGCGCCCCCTCCATCCTCCTGGTGAACCACGTCTCGCTGGTGAGCGGGGCGGAGCGGAGCCTGCTGGGCCTGGCGCGGCGGCTACCGGACGAGGGTTTCTCAATTGAAGCGGCGTTGCCGCCAGGCGGCCCGCTCTGCGATGAGCTCGCGGCGCTTGGGATCCCGGTTTACCCGGTGCGCCTGGCCCGGCTGAAACGCCGGACATCGCCGCTCCGCCACCTGCACGCGGGGATTCGCCTGGGGGCGAGCGCGCACTCCCTGGCCCGGCTGGCACGGCGCCGCGAGATCGCGCTCGTTCATGCCAACAGCACCACCGCGGCGCTCGCGGCCCTGATCGCCGCCCGGCGCGCGCGCCTGCCCGGGATCTGGCACGTGCGCGACCTGGTGCCCCTCGGCGGCCTGGGCCGGTGGCTGGGCCGGCTGGCAACCCGGGTGATCGCCATCTCCAGCGCCGTGGCCGACCAGGTTGCAAGCTGGGGCGTCGCGCGAGAGCGGATCGTGACCCTTCCCAACGGGATCGACCCGGAGGCGTTCCGCCCGGACGAGGACGCGAGAATGCGCCTGCGATCCGAACTCGGCATCCCCCCGGAGGCGTTCGTAGTCGCCGCTGTCGGGCAGATCGTCCCGTGGAAGAGCCACCACGTCCTCCTCGACGCCGTGGGCCGACTGCGACGCGCGCCGGAGGGCGTGGAGATTCGCTGCCTCATCGCCGGCGCGGACCTCTTCGGCGACCATCCCGATTACGAGGCGCTCCTGCGCGCCCGGGCGATGCAGCCCGACCTGCGCGGCGCCGTCACCTTTCTGGGGCACCGGACCGACGTGACCGCGGTCTACAACGCGTGCGACGCCTTCGCACTCCCCTCGCGGCGAGAGCCGTTCGGGCGCGCGCTCGTCGAGGCGATGGCATGCGGAAAGCCGTGCATCGCGTGCAACGAGGCCGGCCCGGCGGAGATCGTAGCGGATGGAGAGACGGGGCTTCTGGTGCCTCCGGGGGACGCGGGCGCGCTCGCCGTGGCGATTGACCGGCTGCGGCGAGACGCGGCGCTCGCAGCGTGCCTGGGCGAAGCCGGCCGGGCGCGCGCGCTGGCCGAATACACCGAGGCCACTACGGCGGCGCGCACGGCATCGCTTTACCGGGAGCTCCTGGGCATGGAGGAAGAGGGGGCGTAATCACCCGGGAAGCTCACCCATTCGGGGTGAGTTCCGGGGGCCGCGGGCATCACCGCGGATCAATAGCAATGCGAATTGGGATTGATGGCCTGCTCCTCTGGGGGCACTATTCAGGCGTAGAGCGCTCCATCGCGCGGATGGTGACCACGCTGGCCCAGCTCGACCAGACGAACCGGTACACGATCCACGTGCCGCGCGATTGCGAGGCGGAAGAGCTGGCCGCCGCGGGAGTGGAGGTGAGGCGGGCGCCCTTCCGGGGGGCGCAAAAGCTGACGCGCATTCTGTGGCAGCAGGGGGTCTTTCCCGGCGTGCTCGCGTGCGAGGGCGTCGATCTCCTCTTCGCGCCCGGCTACGTGCTGCCGCTGCGCTGGCGGGGGCCGAGCGTGCTTTTCGTGTATGACATCATCGCCATCACGCGCCCCGATCTCGCGAGCCGGGCCAACGCGCTCCACTATGGCGCGCTATTGCCGCGAAGCGTGCGCCGGGCGACGCGCGTCGCCGTGCCCACGGAGCACGTCCGCCGCCAGGTGATCGAGCGGTGCGACGCGAGGCCCGAGCAAGTAGCCGTGGTGCCCCTGGGCGTCTCGCCGCACTTCCGGCGCGTCGAGGACCCGGCCAGGCAGGAGGAAGTCCGCCGGCGCTACCGGCTGCCAGAGCGCTTCGTGCTGACGCTGGGGAATCTGGAGCCGAAAAAGAACCTACCGCGGGTGCTGGAAGCGTATGAGATCCTGAGGCGCGAGGGAATCCGCCACGGCTTGGTGATCGCGGGCCAACCCGCCTGGGGGGCGCGCGTGCTCCGCGAAAACCTGGCGCGCTGCGCCTGGCGTGCCGATATCGTGCTCCCGGGCTATGTCGCAGACGCGGACCTGCCGGTGCTCTACTCGATGGCGGACGCGCTCGTCTTCCCCTCGCTGACAGAGGGGTTCGGGCTGCCACCGCTGGAGGCGATGGCGTGCGGCACGCCCGTCGTCGTGGCTGACGTGCCGCCGTTTGACGAAACGCTGGGCGACGCAGCTGCGCGCGTGGCCCCGGAGGATGCCTGGGCAATCGCCACCGGCATCCGGCAGGTGCTGGAAGACCCTCTCCTGGCCGGGCGCCTGAGAGAGGCAGGCCGGGAGCGGGCCGCCCTGTTCACCTGGGAGCGGTGCGCGTCGCTCCTGGCAAAGCTGTTCGATTCGGCGGTGACAGCTCATGGATGAGCTGGTGTACATCGTTGGCGAGTTCCCGTCGCTCTCGGAGACGTTCATTCTGAGGGAGATGCTCGACCTGGTGGACCGC
>JAAZEM010000108.1 GCA_012512265.1 Armatimonadota bacterium
CATTCTAAGGCACCCGCGAGTGCAGTCCAACCCAGCCCGGCAGGGCTTCGCTCGCAAGCAGCGCGGTGATTTATCGCCGCGCGCCGGGTTGCACCCTACCTCCGAGGTTTCGGATTCCTTATGTCGGAATCTCAGCGGTCAACCCGCCAACCGGCTCCGGTGAGAGCGCATTGGATGCATCGCGCTGGCGGCATCATGCCCCACTGTGCGAGCGGGTTTCAACACCCATGACGCGCGGTAGAACGTCTCCGGGCCATGCCCATGGGCATACTCGATGGCCCTGGGGGAGGGCGTGATGAGCAGGCAATCGGGACGGAACCGGAGGCGAGTGACCTGGGGCCGGGCGCTCGCGGTTGGCGCTGGCGCGGGGGTGGCTGCGTGGGGCCTATCACGGGCCGCCAGAGCGAGACCAGCCCCACTGCCGGAGGGGCCGCCACACCGCATTGTGGTCCTGGGCGGTGGCTTCGGGGGCACCTCTTTCCTCTCGGAGCTACACCGACGCCTGGGCCGCCAGTCACGCCTCCATGTGTTGATGGTCGACCGGAACAACGTCAACCTGTTCACCCCATTGCTCTATCAGGTCGCCACTGGGGTGCTGGATCCGGACCACGTCACCTATCCGCTCCGCCCGCGAGTGCGACAGCTCGGGGCACGCTTTCAGGAGAGCGTTGTTCAGGGGATTGACCTCGACGCGCGCCAGGTCATCACCGATGATGGGCCAATTCCCTACGACACCCTGGTCGTGAGCCTGGGGAGCGTCGCCAACTTCTTTGGGATGAGGGATATCGCGGAGCGCGCGCTCACCCTGAAGACCCTCGGCGACGGCATCACGCTGCGCAACCGGATCATCGATGTCTTCGAGGAGGCGGCTGTGACGAGCGACCCGGCTCGCCGGGCCGAGCTGCTGACTTTCGATATCGTTGGCGCGGGCGCGACCGGCGTGGAGTTTGCCACCGCGCTCGATGGCTTGATCGACCGGGTCCTCCTGCGCGACTACCCGGAGATCCGCGCCGATGAAGTCCGGATCCGCGTGATCGAGGCGCTCGACCACGTCGTGCCGGAGATGAGCCCCAGGGTCTCGCACCTGGTGGCCAATCGCCTTGGCTCCCGCAACATTCAGGTTCTTCTCAACAAATCGGTGGCCGGCCTGGATGACGGGCGGCTGCGCACGCGCGACGGGAGTCTGCTGGCAGCCGGCACCATCATCTGGACAGCGGGGGTGCGCTCCAATCCGATTGTCGCGAATCTGCCGGGCGACCATGCGCGAGGGGGCCGGATCGGCGTCAACGAATTCCTCCAGCTCCCAGACCATCCGGAGGTGTTCTGCATCGGGGACAACACCTACTTCGCGGATAGCGATTCCCCGCGTGGCGTGCCGCCCAATGCGCCCGCCGCGATTCAGATGGGTCAGGCGACCGCGCGCAACGTCGAGCGCGCGCTGCGCGGATGGCCCCTCGAGCCGTTCAAGTATGTCCCTCGTGGCGAGCTCCTGGCGCTCGGGCGCAACCACGCCGTCGTGAACACGCACGGCATCCTCTTTGATGGCTGGCCGGGCTGGGTGGTCTGGCGCGCCTACTACCTCTACGCGCTGATGGACTCCGAGAACCGCGCCGGGGTCGTGACCGACTGGGCATTCGCCTACCTGGCGCGCCGGCGAGAGAGTGGACGGCTGATCTGCGCGCCCGCGATGGCCGAGGAGGAAGGCATCACCCCCGAGGCCGCGATCCGCATGGGCCAAACAAACCTGTAGTAGGCTGGGCGACACTGCCGCGCAGAACCAGGGGGTGCCTCCGATACCGCAGTGCCACAATTGGTCGGTAGTAGGGGCACCTCCTGGAAAGAGATGGGTGACCCACGACCAAGGGATTATGAGTCCCTTGCACTCTCTCCCGCGGGGCAGCGGCACATCCTGGCAAGAGACGTGTGGCCGGAGAGCTTCAGAACGGCCTAGCCTTCGGTACCTTTCCACTGAGCGGCGCCAGCGCATGGCGCTCGCACACCTCACCCTCCCATAGATTCCTGAAACCCCTGGACAATTTGACCCCTCTGAAGGGGTAGAGGCAGATGCCTGGTGCAAGGGGGAGCTGAGCACCCCGGCGTCGAATGAGTGGTGTACGAGCAGGCAGCAGGTAAGCCGCTGTGTCGTGTCGCCAGCACAGGAGGAGAAGAGCATGGCAGAAAAGGAACCGGAGAGGGATGAGCGGCGGGGTCAGCGTCTGCCGGTCGGTATGATCGCCGCTGCAGGTGCAGCGACGCTTCTGGGCGCTCTCGCCTTCAACAAGACACGCGAGCGCGTGCGCCTGCGCGCGCATGAGCAGGTGCTCGAGGAGTTGGCCCAGGAGCTGGGGGCGCAGTTCACGCCTTCTCGGTCTGGCGCTCCGACCGGTCCGGACTTCCCTTCGCTCACTATGAAGAGCGATGACCGTGAAATGCGCATCGACACCGAGGTGGGAGGGAGCGGGCTCAGCTACCAGATTCTGACCCGGGCAACCGCAACCCATACGGCCCCTGTCGAGGGCTTCGTCGTCATCCGGGAAGAGACCCTTCTCACACGCATGGCTGATCACCTGGGTTTGGCCGACATCCAGGTCAACGAACCGGCTTTCGATGATCGTTTCGAGGTGATCTCGGACCAGGCCGATGCCGCCGCGCTGCTTCACCCAGAGGTGCGCGACGCATTGATGGCCTCTTCCTTCGAGAGCGTGGTCATCCGCCAGGGGGAGGTCACCGTTCGCCAGATAGGCCCCGTAACAGATCCCGAGAAGCTGCGCCAGAGCATCCAGCTGGCCGTCGACATCGCGGAGTGGCTGGAAACGCTCGGATAGCACTGGATCGCCTGTTCTGCCGGCACGGCTACCACTCAACGCCCTTCTGAAAGCTTCGCCACGGAGGATGCGGGGGGAGATCGTGGAAGAGCGGCACCCGGCTTCCCCCGGAATGGACCCCGTCCTTCGTGGCGAGCAGCCCCTGCCAGGTGATCTCTGCTGGTCCACGCCCCTCACCCAGCGGCACCTGGGGATGTGAGGAGAAGTGCCCCCAATTCGATCCCCGATTGGCTTCCTGCTTCCACACCCCGGAGGGCTGCTCTTGATTCCCGCGCCCCGCGCGGGGGGCAACCGATCCCATCGTGGCTTTGGAGGGGCAGGAGCCGGCAGCAGACCGTGGAATAGGAGATGCGGGAGGGCCAGCCCATCGGCCTGACTGAGGAGATTATGGCGAAGACAGGCGTGCGATTGGAGGGCGGCGCAGAGGGTGCGCCGGAGAGAATCACCCTCGAAAACGACCGGCTCACGGCGACTCTGCATCGGGTGGGTGAGACCTATCACCTGGCCAGCTTGAAGGCGGGAGGCGAGTATGAGCTGCTGGCAGAGCCATCGCCCCTTCTGTTCTGCTATGATGGCAAGGAGCACCTGGCCGTGCCCTTCCCCGGAGTGGCGGTGGAAGAGGAAACCCCGGAGGAGGTGCGCCTGCGCCTGGCGATGAACCGCGAGGGCCTGGCCATCGAACTCACGCTCTCGCTCAAGACTGGTCGGCCTTTTCTGGAGGTGGAGGCAACGTGCGTCTCTGCCAGAGACTGGCAGGGTCTTCTCTACTTCTCCTGCCTGCCGGCCCCCGGTTTCATCCCGACGGCCTATCCGTGGGTCGCGGGAAAGATTCTCCAGGCGGAGGGCTTTGCCTACGCCAACTGCATGGGGGTTCCTCTATTGGCTGGTGACCCGCGCGGGCACGACGGCCATGTGCTCGCCCTCGGGTTTCCGCTTTCCGTCAACTACCGAGACCTCTTCTTCCATACGGATACGGAGACGCGGCGCATTACGGCGGGCATTGGCGAGGGGATCAGCCGGCCGGCAGCAACACCAGCCGAGGAGAAAGCAGAAGATGCCCCTGCGACGCCGCCCAAGCGTGGGCTCCTCTCATGGATCCGGCGCGAGCGCGAAGCCGAGCCGCCTCCCCCGCTGCCGCCCCTCTCGCTTTCCATCCCCTACCGGGCTGGAGTGGCGTACCGGCTGCCCCTGCACGTCTGGGCGTTGACAGGGCAATACCGGAATCTGGCGGGCGAGTGGATGAAGAGCACGGGCTTCGTCTTCGACAATCCCGAAATTCGCTCGGTGCCTGAATCGCTGGCAATGACGCTGGCGTTTCTGAAGGACGGGGCGCCCTTCCTCGATGGCAAAGGCTACCCGATGCGCTGCGCGCGCTACACTCGCGCTCCTGGCCAGGGTATCGGGGGCTACATCCACCTTTATGGGAACGCCGCGCTCGCCACCGCCCTCTACCGGTGCTGGATCCGCTACCGCGAGGAGTGGATGTATGAGCGGGCGCTGGCGATCGCCGACTTCGTCGTGGAGTCTCACCGGCCGAATGGGCGCATCCCGGAGGCGATGGACCCGAGCAGCGGTCAATGGACCCGCCTGGGGGACGGCACGCACTATGAGGGCGTAGGGCTTTGCATCGACGCGCTCCTCCGCCTCTACCAGCTCCGCCGCGATGCCGAGCACAAGGATGATATCCGGCTCAAGCGCGCCGCCACCCGCTTCCTCGAACTCGCGCTCGAACAGCGCCGCCGCCGCATCGACCGCGAGCGACGCCGGGGGAAGCGCCGGCATGACCAGGAAACCAGTTTCCCCTACTCCGGATCCGATATCACCGAGTCGACCAACGTGAACATGCTGATCATCCTGGAGCGGATGCGGCAGCTGACGAACGACCGGCGGATCGATCATGTGCGCGAAGACGTAGAGAAGTGGGTTCTACATAACGTTATCAACGACATGTCCTGGCGGGGCGGCGATCCCATTCATCGCGGTCTGGAAGCGCGCTCGCTACTGCGCTTCCTCGAGTATGCCGTTCTGCGCTGCGAAGCCACCCAGGGGAAGCGCTACCTGGAGATGGCGGAGATCCTGGCATCCTATTTCATGCTCACGCTGGTGCCCAAAGACCTGGAGTGGTGCGCCGGACGAACGAAGGGTTTGCAGATCGCCAACGCCGAGTGGCGCGCGCTCACGACATTCTACGCCGATCACGTGACCCCCGTGCCGGCGCTCCATCGCCTCGGCAAGCTGTGCAACGACCGCTTCTATGCCCAACTGGCGGATTACCTGGTGCACGTGGCGATGGTTGCCCAATGCGATGAGAAAGGCGTGCCTGGATACGGGGGATGGATGCCGGCGGTGAACTCCCCTGATGGCAACGCATTCCCGCTGAACGGGCTCCCCTACGATGGCGAGCTCTGCGTGACATCCATCGTGCCCGCGGTGCTGGAGACCTACCTCTATCTGACCGAGAAGAAGTAGCCGCCAGCCCACATTCGCTACAGCGAGGAGTGGGGCACGACGCGCTATGCCAGGAGCTTGCGCGAGATCCTGGGGCCGGAGGAGGCGCTGAGGTGGCGGCGGGAAGCGTGGGAGAAGGGCTCAGAGGCACGGAAGGCGCGCCGGGAGGCGCAGGAGACGGCACGCAACAAACCGAAGACGCCGTTGCGAATGTCAGCAGAACGTCACTACATCACCAAAGTTCGGGCCAATAGTATAGTGAAGAAAATCAACTCTGTGGTGGAGCCTTGGGTTGATGTAAAAGCAGACGTGGAAGCCATCAACGTAGGGAAGGCTCGGCGGGATGGCGAATTCTACCACATCAACGGGCGGATCTATACGGTGCACAATGGTCGGGCGGTACCGGTGAGCGGGGATGGAGTTCACCAACTCGACAGGGGTGCCTATAAGGCGTTGATGATATATAATAGTATGGGCCTCACACCGGAAGCGGAGGCTCGCCTGGATGCCGAGAAAATCCGCCCTGATCAGAGGGCAGCGGCAAAAGAGGCTCATCTGGCGGGGAAGAAGAGCAATGATTGAGCATGACGTCCTTTTGGCCACGAAACCTGAGGGTGAGGAATTGCGCCGAGCGGTGAGCGCTGCCGCAGGGATAGAGGCCGAGAGGGTGTTCGTCACCCCGGATATCACCACAGCTCAGGGAGAGGATTATGAGAACGCCCGCGTGGTTATTGAGCGTGTAGATATGGGCGGTGAGTTTCCGGTGTTGCTTCACTTCTATCCCAGGGCGGAAGAAACGGCCAAGGACCCGGTGCCAGAAGTGAAGCGTCTGGCTGCAATTCTCAAATGCCGCGTGCTCATTGATGATGACAGCGACAACCCTTGGCAGATGCTGGAGGTGACTCCGGACGGCACAACCAGGACGGTGTATCTTGATCCGGACGCGGAAGACCTGGGCGAGTTCAATCTTCTTAAGGCGCCGAACGGGGAGAGGAAGGTAGCCTGATGCCACTGACCCGCTTCATCGCGGGCGTGGTGAATGAGAGATAGACTGCTACCCGCGGAAGCGGGACATGGGACAGGGGCCATCTTAGAGGGTGGCCCCTCGTGATTCTGGGGCTGGTCAGAAATGGCCGGCCCCTGCTGATTCCAGGAGCACAACGATGGAAGAGACTAAGGTCCAGGAGACCAACGAGAGCGGCCAGGAGCCGCAGAACCAGCAGCAGACCGCATTCGTCAGAATAATGAAAAGAAGTCTCTCTGCCAGGCGTGGCACGGGTTCGTGGGCGCTGTCCCCGAGAACACTCTGCTTCCGGGTGCTTGTAGTAGCAACGGTGTGTCACCAGACAAGAGACTTCTCTTGAAGTATTCTGATGAATACTTCGGGCTAGAGACCTGCAGGGATCGCGCCGGGGCGCGATCCCCGCTTGGCGTCACATCCCCATATCTTGCAGCGACTGCCGCAGCCACCGCGTGACGGCGACAATCAGCACGCTCAGGCCCCCAATGATGGCTCCGGCGATACTCCAGTAGTAGAGCTCCCAGCCATTGGGGCGCTTGGGCAGAATGGGGGGATCGAGCATGACAAACTGCGGGCCGCGGCTCTCCACGATCAGCCGCGCCCGGAGATACTCCGAGCGCAGGAGGCTGAGCCGACTGCGCTCGTCACGCAGGTCAGCCTGCAGCTGGGCGTAGCGCACCTGTGCCGCAGGCAGATCCTCCAGACGCTCGCGAATCTCCGTCGCGCACTGCCGTAGGCCATCCACGCGCGCTTGCGCGGTGAATACCTGAACCACCGCGTCTCTCACGAGGGGAGAGCTGCCCTTCTCGACGCTCTCGAGCTGGCGTGCGATCTCCTTCTCCAGGCTCTTGCGCGCGATGTTGAGTGCCTGCCGCGCCTGCACCACTTCCGCCCGCCGGTCGGTGAACTTCTCGCGAAGGAGGGCCAGGTCTGCCTCCTTCTGGACCATATCCTGATAGAGCGACCGGATGAGCGTGCCTTCTGCCCCGGAGGGATCCTGAGCCGCGCGGATCATCTTCTTGGCGGTCTCGGTTGCGGCCTGCATGCTGGACTGGGCCACGTTCGCCTCCACCTGAGCGTTCGTCAGGTCACGCTGGATGTCGTTCAGGATCTGGCTCAGTGCCTGGACCTGAGTGTCGGGCGGGGAGCCACCCAGCCCACGCTGAAGCTTGACAATCTCGCGCTGGATCCGCGCGCAACTCTCCTCGGCATCTTGAACGTTGTCGCGAAGGAAATCGACATTGCGCGCTGCCGGATCGAGGCTCAGGTCCTCCACCGAACGCTTCAGAGTCTCAATCGCCGCTTCCACCACCGCCCGCGCCCGATGAGGATCGCGGTCGGTGAAACTCACCCGCAGGTCACCCGCCTTCCCCTCCTGGCAGACGAACCGCTCATGAAACCGCTGGATGGAGCGCTCGAGCGAGCGGTTCCACTCCTTGGTGAGGTTGAAGCGGTTGATCAGGTCCACCGTCACTTTGCGGCTGGTCAGGATCAGCGCCGCCGACGAGGGGCTCGTTCCCGGTCGGGGCACCGAGAGCACCCCTTGCATCAGGGGAACGGCAGGTTGGTCCGTGGTCGCACTCCCCCCGGAAGGTGCGCTCGATGCCTCTGCACTGCCGCTTCCCTTGGCGCCCGGGAAGAGCAACACCGCAGAAGAAGTATAGTAGCGCGGGATCAGCCAAACGATCCCGGTGACGATCCCTGCTCCCAGAACTACTCCCACGAGCATCCGGAAGAAGGTCGTCCAGAACCCGAGGCCAGTTGCGTTCTTACGTGCCATGTATGATTGCCTTCGCTGATTGCAGCCTTACCAGACCGGTTGCCTCCGGCACCCCACGCCATGGAAAGGCATCCAGGCGCGCAGTAGCCGGCGACCACCCGCGCCTGTGCGCGGTCGCCCTCCGTGTCCGTCGGTTTCCACCTGTGGCTGCATCCTTACTGCAAGCTGCGGATCACCAACGCAACGCCCAGCAGGTCGAGGATGGTATCTTGCAGCTTGCGCTGCACCGGCGGCTGGATGATCTGGTGCTTGGAGGCCACCACGATCACGTCGCCGGGATCGACCGTCTTGCTATCCGCGAGCCGGCGCACCCCACCGGTGACCTTGATGACCACGCTCCGCTTCAGATCGGCATCCGGTGCGCTTCCCCCGGCCAGGTTGATGTACTCCCGCGCGCTCCGCCCAGCGCTGTGGAACACCGGGCCCGGCGACTGCACCGCGCCCAGCACCTGAACCACGTCGCTACGCCGCGGCACCTCGATGATGTCCCCATCGCAGAGCCGCACCTTGCCCAGCCGGCTGATATACGATTCCCGGTCCTCCAGATGGAAGCTGATCCGGGTGTTGTTCGGCATTCCGGTGAGCTGCCTTGGCGAGACGAGCAGCACCTTCTCCGTCCGGTTCGCGCCCCCCAAGAGTGGCACACCGGAACCGGATTGCGTCTCCAGCACCTCGACGCTTGTTCCATCCCCCGCGCCCTTGCGCGTCGGCAGGAGCTGGTCCATCGTCTCCATCACGGTGCGGATCTGCTCGGAGGTCGCCAGCGAGAGCATCTTGTCTCTGGAGCGCGTCAGCGACATGCCGAAGGGATCCGCGTCATCGGCGAAGCCACCGGCGCGCTTCAGCAGCGACTCCAGGTCCTCGCCCTCATACAAGAGCGCATAGGTGCCCGGGCGGCGAAAACGCCCACGGAGTTCCACCCTGCACGGTTGGGTCAGCTTATCATCGCGGCGCGGCAGCGAGACCATCATCCCCGCCTTGATGGGAACCGGTTCGTGCTTTCCAGCCATCACATCGGCCAGGGCGTAGGTCTCGATTTGGGTGCGCTTGTTCGAATCCTCATCCAGAACAGGCGTCGCCACTTCCACGATACCGGCGGCCTCCGGCGTCGGTCCCCCGGCGAGCAGAAGAAGGTCGTAGAGCGTCATCCCCTCATACGAGCGATACTCGCCCGGCTTCTGCAACTCGCCGACGGCAGTCACTCTATCGAAGCGGAACTCGACGTCCTGCTGGCGGTAGATCACCAGCCGGTCGCCGTCCTGCATTACCGGGTTCTCCGCCGGGTTTCCCTTCAGCGCGGCATCCGGCGCAAGCCGGACGATCTGGAACTCGTTCGGTCCGATGCGCCGGTACAGGTGCGCCACCTGCTTCGAAGCGTCCTGCAACATGCCGCCCGCCGCGAAGAGCAGGTCCGAAACCCGCATCCCATCGCCCACCCGATACGTCGCAGGGTGCTTCACCGCACCCTCGACGGTAGCCAGAGGAACGATCTTCTTCTCATCCGCCTCGTAGACCACGATCTCATCCAGGTCGAGAAGCGGAACATCCTCGGCCTTTCCATCCAGGAGATCCTTCAGAGGCAGCGGGATGATGACCGGCGTGCCATCCGGGAGGCAGCGGGTCAGATCGGCGCGTTCCCAGTAGGTGCCAATCCGCGGCCGCGCCTCCAGAAGAAGTGCCTTCGCGGTGGGCGTGCGCTGCAACGAGTAGTCGCCCGGGAAAGAAACGTTTCCGCGGATGGCAACACGCTCGCGCACCTGACGGGTGACGTTTTCCAACGTGAGGATATCGCCATCGCGCAGGAGCATGTTATCGGCGTGGTTTGGGTCCGCGAGCAACGCCTGCGCGTCGAGGGTGCGCTCCACGCGACGCCCGCCCTCAAACCGCCGGAAGCGAAGAATGCGCGCGTACGCAGACGCCTTCATCCCGCCGGCCAGGCGGATTGCATCAGCGACCCGGTCTCCGGGCACCACCTCGTAGATAGCAGGGCGGACTACCTCTCCCCCGACGGTCACGCGCGCTCCCGCGACGGGGAAGAAGACCACATCCTGATCCTCGAGCATGACGTCCGCGTTGAGTGTTCCCGAGTTGAGGAACTGGTAGAGATCCACCTCGACGACCAGCTTATTGCGCCGGCGCAACGCCACCTTGCGCAGCGTTCCCTCGGGAGAAGCCCCGCCAGCGGCATAGATGACGTTGAACAGGTTGGACTCCGCCTTCACCGTGTAGCGTCCGGGCCGCCGGGCCGCCCCGGTGACGAAGACCGAGATCGTCCGCGTCTCGATGAGATCGGCCGAAAAGCTGACGTTCTTTAGCTGCTCGCGGAGGCGCTTGCCGAGGCGCTGCCGGAACTCCTCGCGGGTGAGCCCGTGGGCGTTCACGTCGCCGATCCCCGGCACTACCACCATGCCATCCTCGCCCACTTCAATCTCGTGGGTCACTTCAGGCACCGCGGGCGCCCAGTAGCGAATGCGGAGCTTATCATGCTTCCCCAGGCGATAGCCGGCCGGGATGGGCACATCGGGCGCCACCGTGAAATCAGCGGGAGCTGCGGCAAAGAAGTCCATGCCAAACGGCTTCAGCTGGTCGGCATCCGCCGCAGGCCGTGGCTCTCCCTCGCTCGTCGGAGCTGCCGGAAGCCACTGCCGCGCCGGCGATTGAGGGTTCTCCGGCAAAGGAGAGGTACGGGAAGTAGGTGCCGGCGCCGTCGGACCCTGCCCGCTTGCGGCCGGCGCAGGCGTCGCCGGCTTCCCTCCTCCAGACGGCACCCCGGCCTCGGCCGCCAGCGCGGTGCCAGGGCGCGCGATGCAAAGCACCACCCCGAGTAGCATGACGGCAGTCATAGCGAGCGCCTTGCAGGGGCGCTGCTGACTGCTGGCCAGCCGCCCGAACCAACCATGATCACAGATGGAATAACTCAGCAAGCGCTTCGATGAAGAACGCCTGATCCGCATGGAAAGACCACCCCTTCGGAAACACCGACCAGGAGCCCGCGGTTCATCCCCCTGGCGGCAGGGGAACCCTCGAAGCTCCCGAGGCAGGTGACAAGCGCCACTCCCAAGCCCGAAAGGTCGCTCGTCTGCCTCAACCTATCTTTGGCAGTAGAGCGCGGGATCTCCTTCTTCCCGCGTGAAAGACGCATCCGAGGAGTGGTTCGACCGCGTTTCCCTGGCCTTCACGCCCGGCGGCATGCCCAGGCACCGGGAGATCAGGAAGCGCATCCTGACCCCACATCGCCATTTGACGGGCCCGCTGAGGAGTGGTAGAATAACCGTGGTGACCCTATGGGCGATCTGACAGCAACCGAGATGAAGGCACGAGAGCCATGGCGTGAGGGAGACGTCCTGGTCGTCCCGCTGGAAGGTGACCTGGACCTGGAGACGGCTCCTGCCACGCGAGAGCGTCTCCTGCGCCTGCTGGCACAAGGCCACCGAAATCTGATTGCTGACCTCCAGCACTGCTCCTATGTGGATAGCAGCGGCGTCCTGGCACTGCTATCAGTCGCCGACCGCGCGACTGAGTTGGGCGGTTGGCTCCACCTGCGCCATCCATCGCGCACGCTGTGCCGCGTGCTGTTCCTGGCCCACGTCGCGGAGCGCCTGGGGGTGCCCCACACGGCATTCCCGCCGAAGCAACCGCGCTCGTTCCTCGATACCGGCGTAGGGCAATGGGAGGTGGCGCGCTTCGTCCTGCCGGCTACGCCGCAGACGTGCGCGGTCGCCCGGCGCATCGTCCTCGCCGAAGCCGCCAGATTACCCCTCGCGAAGGAGGACCTCGCAGACCTGGAACTGGCGGTGGGTGAGGCTTTCGCCAACGCCGTGCGCCACGGCTCGCCCCGCGGCGCGGAGGACCGTGTGACGTTGCGAACCCTCTACTCCAGCGAGGCGTTTGTCGTCGAGATCACCGACCGCGGGCGGGGCTTCGATCGCTCGCAGCTGACACTCCCCTCTCCAGAAGAGATCCGGGAGGGCGGCATGGGCATCCTCTATATGGAGCAACTCATGGATGCCGCCACCTTCGAGTCGGGGCAGTGGGGCACGACCGTTCGTCTGATCAAGGCGCTGCCTCGGCCCGCAGAGCGATCCTGTCTCTAAGCGCCCCCTCGCTAGCCGCCGCGGAGGATCGGGATGCCGCCTTCTGTCAGTGTGATCCCGGCCGTCTGCGCGAGCGTGAGCGCCGCCGTTGGGAACAGCCCAAGGAGCACCACGAGCGCAACCGCCATCAAAACCGCCACGCGCAACGAGAGCGACCGCGAGAGCGCCTCCTGCTTCCCCTCGGCACCCGAGGCCGCCGGGGCTTCCATGTACATGTAGCGGACGACGCGCAGGTAGTAGTAGAGCGAGATCACGCTCGCCAGCACCAGGAGGACGGCCAGACCATCGAGGCGTGCGCGTATCAGAGCGAGCAAGATGAAGAGCTTCCCGATGAAGCCCGCCGTCGGCGGTAGGCCCGCGAGTGAGATGAGGAAGAGCGTCATGGCCGCGGCACTCCAGGGATGGCGCTGGGCGAGCCCTCGGTAGTCTTCCAGTTCCTGCCGCTCCTCAGTGTCGCGGCCCACCATGACGAGGATCGCGAACGCCCCGATCACCATCGCGGCATAGACGAGGCTGTAGTAGAGCACGCTCCCTACCGCCTCGCTGCCGGCGGCATAGGCCGCGACGCCCGCCAGCACGTAGCCGGCGTGTGCGATGCTGGAGTAGGCGAGCATCCGCTTCAGGTTGGTCTGCGGGATCGCCGCCGCGTTCCCCACGAGCATCGTCACCGCCGCCAGCACCCACAGCACCGGCTGCCAGATGCTGGCGAGATCCGAGAAGCCGGCGAAGAGGACGCGCATCGCCGCGGCAAACGCTGCCGCCTTCACCGCCGCGGACATGAACGCGGTGACCGGGAGCGGCGCCCCCTGGTAGACATCCGGCACCCAGGCATGGAAAGGCGCCACCGCGGCCTTGAAGCCGATCCCGATCAGGATCAGCGCCAGCCCACCCAGGAGCAGCGCATTACCAAGGAGCCCGTAGCCGCTGACGCGGCTCGCGATGGCCGCCAGGAACGTCGTGCTCGTCGCGCCATACACCAGCGCGATCCCGTAGACCAGGAAGCCACTGGAGAAGGCGCCCAGCAAGAAGTACTTGAGCGCGGCCTCCGCGGACTCCGCGCGCTTGCGCGCCAGGCCCGCCAGAACGTAGACGGCCACCGAAAGAACCTCGTAGCTGATGAAGAGGGTGATCAGCTCCGCGGACGCCGCCAGCAGCATCATGCCCAGGAGCGAGAAGAGGAGCAACGCGTATAGCTCGCCTGCCGGGATCTCCTCGCGCTCTCCATGGCGCACCGAGAGGAGAATCGCCAGCAACGCCGAGAGGAGGAAGACGCCGTCGAAGAGGAGCGCGTAGAGATCGCGGACCAGGATGCCTGAGAAGAGGCGTTGTGGTTCGGCGCCCACGCCCCGAGTGATGGCGAGCGCCACGGCGGCCAGCGCCGCGACCACCACGGCCGCCGCCGTGCCGGCGACCAGGCGCCGCCGCTCCTTGCGTTCCCCCAAGTCGAGGAACAACACGACGAGGGCGCCCAGCGCCACGATCCCCTCGGGAGCCAGCGAGGCGAGATCCTTCCAGGCCGTGCTCATCTCAGCGCTTCCCTTCCATCCTCGAGGGCGGGTGCCACCCGGGCATCACTCAGCATTGGCGCGCCGGGCTGTGGCAGGCGCATCAGCACCATCTGCAGCGCGGGCTCGGCCGGCCGCAAGAAGAAGCGCGGCGCCACGCCGATGGAGAAGATCAACACGACAATCGGCACCAGAATCGCCAGCTCCCTCCGATTGAGATCCGCCAGGTTCCGGTTTTCCGGGTTCTCTAGCGGGCCAAAGAAGACGCGCTGGTACATCCAGAGCATGTAGGCCGCCGAGAGGATCATCCCGGAGACGGCAATTGCGGCCCAGACCACCCGCGCGTTGAACGCACCTAGCAGGATCAGGAACTCGCCGACAAACCCGTTCGTGAACGGGAGCGCGATCGACGAAAGCGCGACGACCAGGAAGAGCGCGCTAAAGAGAGGCATCTGCTTCCACAGGCCGCCATAGTCGCTGATCAGGCGCGTGTGCCGGCGCTCGTAGATCATCCCGACGAGAAGAAAGAGCGCGCCGGTGCTGATCCCGTGGTTGATCATCTGCAGCAGGCTCCCCTGCAACCCCGGGGCGTTCAGCGCGAAGAGGCCGAGCATCACGAAGCCGAGGTGGCTGATGCTCGAGTACGCGACCAGCTTCTTGATATCCTGCTGCGCCAGCGCCACCAGCGCCCCATAGACGATCCCGACAAGCGCGAGCGCCACGAGGATTGGCGCGAACCGATACGACGCCTCCGGGAAGAGCGTGAGGCAGAAGCGCAAGAAGCCGTAGGTGCCCATCTTCAGGAGAACGCCCGCCAGGATCACGCTGCCCGCCGTCGGCGCCTCGACGTGTGCGTCCGGCAACCAGGTGTGGAGCGGGAAGAGCGGCACCTTGATCGCAAACGCCAGCGCGAACGCCGCGAAGAGCCACACCTGCGTCGCCACCGGAAGCCGCATCCGGAGCACCGGCTCCAGGTCGAACGTGGTCTGCCCGGTCGTCGCGCTGTAGGTCCACGCCAGCGAGACCATCGCCACCAGCATCACCAGGCTGCCGGCAGCGGTGAAGAGGACGAACTTGATCGAGGCGTAGATCCGCCGGGCGCCACCCCAGATTCCGATGAGGAGGAACATCGGAATCATCGTTACTTCCCAGAAGATGTAGAAAAGGAGGAGGTCGGCGGCGAGGAAGACGCCGAGCATCGCCGATTCCAGGACCAGGAGAGTGATCACGTACTCCTTCACGCGCTCAGTGACGTTCCAGCTCCCGAGGAAGGCAAGCACCATCAGGAACGCGGTGAGCGCGACCAGGAGCAGGCTGATCCCATCTACGCCCAGATGGTAGTTCACCTGGAAGCTCAGGGCTCGGATCCAGGGCACGTTCTCCTCGAATTGCAGCCCCGGCTGCGCCGGATCGAAGCGCGCCCACAGCACAACGACCAGGAGCAGGTTGATCAGAGCCACGCCCGTAGCGCCCACCTTCAACGCCAGGCCGCTCTGCCGCGGCACCAACACCCCCAGGAGCAGCGCTCCCAGCACCGGCACCACCAACAGCATCGTCAACAAAGGCATCCCCTCACCCCCGAGCGCCCCGTCTCGCGAACCGCCGGCGAACTCGCCCTCCTCGCCAGTCTCTCCCCCTGTTCACCATCGGTTCCCAACCCCTCTCACCGGCCCATGAAGTAGGCCGCCAGCAACACCACCCCCAAGACGACCGAGAGGGCATAGGAGCGCACGTAGCCCGTCTGAAGCCGGCGCAAGCCCTCTCCCGTCAGCGCCACGAGGCTGCCGATGCCAACGAGTGCGCGATCCACGCCCTTCTGGTCCACGGCTCCGGCGAGCACACCAGCCAGCCAAGTTCCGCCACGCACAAAGAGCGCGTGATAGCCCCGCTCCAGGTACCACTTCTGGTCGAAGAGGTTCCACATCGGCCGGGCACGCTCCAGCGGCTCGGGCGATGGCAGCCGCTGCCGGTAGGCCGACCAGGCGGCGCCCATGCCGGCGAACGCCAGCAGTGTGGCGACCCCCATCAGCCCCCACGCCGGGCCGGTAGCGTGGCCGGCCTCCGCCGCGTGAACGCCGGACGCGTGCGCCCAGACCGGGGCAAGAAACGCCTCGACCGGCCCCGCATGGCCCCACAGCTCCGGTAGGGCCAGGGCGGCGCCGCCGACGATGGAAAGCCCCGCCAGCACCCAGAGCGGGCCGGTCATGCTCCGTGGCGACTCGTGGAGGTGCGCTTCCACCTCCGGGTCGATCCGGGGATCGCTGTGGAACGCCAGCGTGTAGGTGCGAACCATGTAGAACGCGGTGAGCAGGGACGCTAGGCTGCCGAGCGCCCACAGAAGCCATCCGGGCGCCCACCATACGCGTGTGCCCAGATGGAACGCCTCCGCCAGGATCTCATCCTTGCTCCACCAGCCGGCCAGGAGAGGAAAACCGCTGATTGCCAGCGTGCCGGCGAGGAAGGTCCAATGCGTCGCGGGCAGATAGCGGCGCAGCCCGCCCATCTCCCGGAGGTCGATCCGGTTACCCATCGCGTGCATCACGCTTCCGGCGCCGAGGAAGAGGAGACCCTTGAAGAAGGCGTGCGTCGTCAGATGGAAGATCGCCGCCGTGTAGGCGCCCACGCCGGCGGCGAGGAACATCAGGCCAAGCTGGCTGATAGTCGAATAGGCGAGCACGCGCTTGAGATCGAACTGCGTCAGCGCGATGGTGGCCGCGAAGAGCGCCGTGAGCGCGCCCACCAGGGCGACCACGCCGCCCGCCACTGGCGCCAGGGCATAGAGCGCCGCGAGACGCGCGATCAGGTAGACGCCCGCCGTGACCATCGTCGCCGCGTGAATCAGCGCGCTCACCGGAGTGGGGCCTTCCATCGCGTCCGGCAGCCAGACCCAAAGCGGAAGCTGGGCCGATTTCCCCGTGGCGCCCACGAAGAGGAGGAGCGCAATCGCAGTGGCCACGCTGGTGGTCAGGATCCCCTGGGCGTGCAGCGCGCCGGCGCTCCCGGCGATCTCGGTGAAGCGCAGCGTGCCGAAGACGGTGAAGAGGAGGAGCATCCCCAGGAGGAACGCCGCGTCGCCCACGCGGTTGACCAGGAACGCCTTCTTGCCCGCCGTGGCAGCGCTCTCCTTCTCATACCAGAAGCCGATCAGCAGGTAGGAGCAGAGCCCGACGCCCTCCCAGCCCACAAACATCAGGAGCAGGTTGTTCGCCATCACCAGCGTCAGCATCGACGCGGTGAAGAGGTTCAGATAGGCGAAGTAGCGCGAGTAGCCCTCGTCATGCCCCATGTAGCCAATGGAGTAGACGTGGATCAGGAGGCCGACGCCGGTGACCACCAGGATCATCACCAGGGAGAGCGGGTCGAGCAAGAAGCCGACGGGCGCCTCAAAGCTCGCGCGCGACGGGGTCGCCATCGGGATCCAGGACCACAGGTCGCGCGAGAAACTCCGGTCCGGCCACTCGCGCAGCGCGAGGAAGGCCCACACCGAGTGCGCGAACGCGATCCCCACCGTTCCGACGCCCGCGACGCTGACGAACAGCTTCCCAAAGCGCTTCCCGACTAAGCCGTTCAGAAGCGCTCCTAGAAGCGGGAAGAACGGTATCAGCCAAGCGTTCTCTAAAGCAAAGCGCATCCTTCTTGCTCCCACGCGAGGCGTCGTTTCTGCTCTCGCCAGGCACCCCAGGGCAGCGGTCGTGCAACTTGCTGCTGCACCTTCACCCAGCAAGAGGTCCGCGCGCAGCCCCTCACCCCTTCAGCAGATTCCCTCGATCCAGATCCAGGGTATCGCGATGCCGGAAGAGGGCGATGATGATTGCTAGGCCCACCGCCACTTCGGCGGCGGCCACCGCCAGCACGAAGAGGACGAAGACCTGTCCGGTCGCGTGCCCGTGCTGGCGCGCGAAGCTGGCCAGGGTGAGGTTGACGGCGTTCAGCATCAGCTCGATCGACATGAAGACGACGAGCGCGTTCCGGCGCACGAGCACCCCCACCACTCCGATACTGAAGAGGATCGCCCCCACCATCAGATAGGCCACGGTTGGCACCATGGAGCACACCTTCTCTCTGCGCGCCTGCTACAGCCGGCGCCTGGATAGGACAATCGCCCCGATCATCGCCACCAAGAGGAGGACCGAGGCCAGCTCGAACGGGAAGAGCCACTCGGTATAGAGCGAGCGGCCCAAGTCGCGCAGCGTGATCCCCCCCGGCGCGGCGGTGATCGAGCCGAGACCCGCTCGCCCAGCGATTCCCCGGGCGAGCACCCCCAGGAGGGCGGCGCTGAGAACGAGCGACGCCACGCGGTGAGCGCGCGGCACCAGCGGCTCCGCCTCTCGCTCCGGGTTGAGCAGCATCACCACGAAGACGAAGAGGACCATGATCGCGCCGGTGTAGACGATCACCTGCACGGCGAAGAGGAACTGCGCGCCCACCATCAGGAAGAAGACCGCGACGCAGATGAAGGTGAGCACCAGCCAGAGCGCGCTATGGATCGGATTGCGGCTGAGCACCATCATCACCGCCGAGCCGATGGCGATAGCGCTGACAATCCCGAAGAGTATCCACTCGGCCATCAGCGTTTCTCCCGGTGCTCTGCCACCACCGCGGCCGGGTGCGAGGGTGGCGTGAGGGGCTTTGCATGCCCCGTCCACTCATCCCGCTTCTCCGGGTGGCACCATTCGATCCCATATCCGGCCTGGTCCATCCAGCGCCGGTAGTTGGCGATCAGGTCCTCTTTCTCGTAGATGCAGTCCTCCTGCTGATGCTCCCCGAGCTCAAACTGCGGCGTCATTGCCAGCGCGTCGGTCGGGCACGCCTCGACGCAATAGCCGCAGTAGAGGCAGCGCGCCGCGTTGATCACGTATACACGCGCATACCGCTCGTAGTGCGACACATGCTCCGCCTCTTCCGGCGAGCACTCGGCGCCCTCGACATAGATGCACTCTGCGGGGCACGCCAGCCCGCACAGGTTGCACCCCACGCACAGCTCCTTGCCATGCTCGTCCAGGCGGAGCTGATGGATGCCCCGGTAGCGGAACGCCTGCGGCGGGCGCTCTTCCGGGTATTGGATGGTGACCCGGGGCTCCTTCACGATGTGCCGGAGCGTCACCCCCATCCCCCGCAGTATCGCCAGCGTTTGCTCGATCGCCTCTTTCATCCACTCCCCCTCTCAGGAGCGCAACGCGACCCATAGCGCCGTCACGAAGACGTTGGCCAGCGCCACCGGCAGCAAGAACTTCCACGCGAAGCGCATCAGCTGGTCGTAGCGCAACCGCGGCATCGTCGCGCGTATCCACATGAAGAGGTAGAGCAGCGCCACCACCTTGAGCGTGAAGTAGACCACCCCCAGGATCGGGTAGGTCTCCACGCCGGGGCCCAGCCACCCGCCCAGGAAGAGGGTAGCCGTCACCGCGGCCACGGTGATCAGGTTGATGTACTCCGCCATGAAGAACATGGCGAACTTGAAGCTGCTGTACTCGGTATGGAATCCGGCCACCAGTTCGCTCTCCGCCTCCGGCAGGTCGAAGGGGGTCCGGTTCACCTCTGCGAAGCTCGCGATCAGGAAGACGAGGAAGCCCACCGGCTGCGCGAAGAGCCAGATCCCGGGGATGAAACCCCAATAGGGCTCCCGCTGCTTCTCCACGATATCGACCAGGCTGAGCGATTGCGAGGCGATCACTACGCCCATGATCGCCAGCCCGAGCAGGATCTCGTAGCTCACCATCTGCGCGGCGCAGCGGAGCGCGCCCAGCAGCGAATACTTGTTGTTGGACGCCCATCCCGCGATCACCACGCCATAGACGCCCAGCGTGGTGATCGCGAAGATATAGAGGATCCCGACCTCCTTCGGATCGGTCACGTAGCCGATTGGGAAGCCAGCGATCTTGAGATCCGGGCCGCCGTAGGGTATGACGGCGAACGCCGTGAGCGCCGGGATCATCGACAGCACCGGCGCTAGATAGTAGAGCGCCTTGTCTGCGCCGCGTGGGATGATATCCTCTTTGACCACCAGCTTCAGGGCATCGGCAAAGCTCTGGAGGATACCGAACGGGCCCGCGCGGTTGGGGCCGATGCGCGCCTGCGCGTCCGCGAACACTTTGCGCTCCGCCCAGACGACGAACGGCATCGCGGTCGCCACCGCCGCGAAGATCACCACCGATTTGACCGCCAAGTAGACGTATTCCATCTACGCCAGCTCCAGTTTCACGCGATCCACGGCCGCCGTCACGTCAAGCAGGCGGTTGAGCTCTGGCTCCGGGAAGTGCAGTGGCACGAAGAGGATCCCCGGCGTGCCCTCGGGTTGGACGTGCGCCTGCACCTCCACCTCCGCGCGCGCCCCCACCAGGCGCACCCGGGCGCCATCGCGTATCCCGAGCCTCTCCGCGTCCGCCTGCGCGACCTCCACGTAGGCGTGTTGCGCGATGCGGCGCATCTCCTCGGCCCACGTCGAGAGCGTGCCCGAATGGAACAGCATCGGCCCGTGCATCAGCGCGAAGCTCTCGCCGTCCTTGGGAAGCGTAGCCGCGGGCGCGGGGGCCGGCTCGCGCGCGCCTGCCCTGCTCGCTGCCAGCGCCGGGAGGCGGTCCCAGCGCACGAAGCTACGCGACACCGGCAGGTCGAGCGCCGGGAGACTCACCCCGGCGTAAAGCGGCACAACCGCTGCGATCTCGCGCGTGATCTCGCCCAGCGAGAGGTAGTTCCAGTCCTGGCCGAGGCGACGCGCGAGGTCAGACAGGATCTCCCAGTCGGGGCGCGATTCGCCGGCCGGCTCCACAGCCGGGCGAAGGCGCTGCACCCGGCCCTCGCCGCTCGTGAAGGTGCCCTCTTTCTCGGCGAACGATGCTGCCGGCAACACCACATCCGCGCACTCCGCTGTGGGCGTGAGGAAGAGATCCTGCACCACCAGGAACTCCACCTTCTCCAGGGCGCGCCGTGCCAGGTCGCCGTCCGGGAAGGTCACGGCCGGGTTGGCGCCCATTACGTAGAGCGCCCGGAGGTCGCCACGATCCGCCGCCGCGAGCATCTCGGGGGTGCTCCAGCCGGGTCGATCTGGGAGGCCACTCCCCCACTCCGCCACGAAGCCGCCGGGATCCATGCCGGCGTAGCCGGGGTAGGTGTCGGGCAGGGGGCCCATGTCCTGGGCGCCGCGCGTGTTGTTCGCGAGCGCGGGCAGCACCACGTGGACCCGGTCCTTTCCCCCGGCGCGCAGGCGCTCCACCAGCTCCGCCGCGGCCGCCATCGCCACGTCCGGGTCGGCGCCGGCGGTAATGCCCGGCCCCAGGATGAAGACCACGTCCGGCGCGGCCTGAATCTGACCCAGGAAGCTCTGGATCTCCTCTGGAGTGACGCCCGTGGCGGCAGCGACCTCCGCCGGGCGTGCCTCGCCGGCCAGGAGATCGGCCAGGCCGCGCAGGAGGGCCGGCTCGGTGCCGGGCGCGTGCCGCAGCCACTGCGAGGCATACTCCACCTGGCGCACCCGGCGCGGGTAGGCGAGGAGCTGCTTCCCGCCGTGCCGCGTCACCGCCAGGATCACCTGCTTCTCAGTCCAGGGCGTCTCGGAGGTGAGGTCGCTCCCCACCATCACGGTCAGTGCGGCGTGTCGGATGCGCTGGAAGGCGCCCTCTTCGGGCATCAGTCCGAGAAGGCACGCAAGCCACCGGGCGCTGAAGCCCCGCTTGGCGCCAGCGCGGTAGTCGACGTTCGGCGTGCCGAGGACGCCGCGCATCAGCTTCCCGAAGAGGTAGGCTTCCTCGTTCGTCACGCGCTCCGAGCCAATGCCACCAATCGCCTGGGGCCCGGCCTGCACGCGGATTTCGGAGAGCCGGGTGGCAACGTGGTCGAGTGCCTCGTCCCAGGTCGCCTCGACCAGCCTCCCATCGCGCCGGACCAGCGGACGGGTGAGCCGCTCCGGGCTGTTCACCATGCCGTAGCCGAAGCGCCCGCGGACGCAGAGGAACTCGTCGTTCACGCCGCGCCCGGGCACGCCGCGCGCGCGGATGACGTGCGCCTCGGCGGCACTCCGGCCCTTCGTCTCCAGGCTCAGGCTGCAGCCGTCGCCGCAGTATTGGCAGAGGGTGTGCGTGGTTCGCCGGTCGCGCGGGCGGGCTTTGGCGTCGTAGAACTCCGCCGTGAGCGCGCCCACGGGGCAGACCTCGATACAGTTGCCGCACAGCTCGCACTCCATCGGACCATCGACAAACGTGCCCGGCTCGGAGCGCACGCCGCGGTTGGCATAGCGGAGCGCACCCACACCCATGATTTCGTCACAATAGCGGATGCACCGCGCGCAGAGAACGCAGCGGCTCATCACCTTCTCGATGATCGGCGGGAGTACCTTCTTGGTGCGGAGGATCTTCGGGCCCTCGAATCGGCCATCAGGCAGCCCGTAGTGGTAGACGTGGTCCTGGAGGTCACACTCTCCCCCTTTGTCGCAGTGCGGGCAGTCGAGGGTGTGGTTGGAGAGGAGAAACTCCAGGACGCCAGCGCGCGCCCGGGCAACCTCTTCCGAGTTGGTGGTGACCACCATGCCGTCCGCGGCGGCGAGCGTGCACGAGGTGACGAGCTTGGGGCTGTTTTCGACGCGGACCAGGCACATGCGGCACGCGCCGATCGGTTCGAGCATCGGGTGCGAGCAGAAGACGGGGATGTGGATCCCCGCCTCGCGGGCGGCATCCACCACCAGCGTCCCCTTCGGCACGGTGACCTCGATGCCGTCTATCGTGAGCGTAACGGTCTCCGCAGCTTTCTCACTCATCGTCACCCATACCTTCAGTACGCCCCGTCGCCGAAGGGGCAGCGGCCCTCGGTGATGTGCTGCTCGAATTCATGCCGCCAGTGCTGGATGGCGCTGCGCACCGGCACAATCGCCGATTCGCCCAGCAGGCAGAAGCACTTGCCATCCATCTCGTCGCACAGCGACAGGAGGAGGTCGATATCCTCGCGCTTCCCCTGGCCGGCCTCGATCTTCCTCAAGAGGCGCGAGAGCCATGGGCAGCCCTCGCGGCAGGGAGTGCACTTCCCGCACGACTCGTGCTCGAAGAAGCGGACCAGGTTCATCGCCGCGCCCACCATGCACGTGGTGTCGTCCATGACGATGACACCCGCCGAGCCGATCATCGACCCGGCCTCGATCATCCCCTCGAAGTCGAAGGGGTAGTCGATCCGGTCCGGTGGCAGGATAGGCGCCGAGGCGCCGCCGGGGATGACCGCCTTCAGGCTGCGCCCCTCGCGCACGCCCCCGCCCCACTCGTCGATCACCTCGCGCAACGGCACGCCGAGAGGGATTTCGTACACGCCCGGGGTCCGCACGTGCCCGCTGATGCACGTGAGCTTCGTGCCAGGGCACTTCTCCCGGCCAAACTGGGTGAACACCTCCGGACCCTCACGGACGATGTGTGTCACGTTGCAGTAGGTCTCGACGTTGCTCAGCGCCGTAGGCAGTGACCGATAGCCCTTGGCCGCCGGGAAGTAAGGGGGGCGCAGCCGGGGCTCCGGGCGCCTACCTTCCAGACTGGAGAGGAGCGCGGTCTCCTCGCCGCAGATGTAGGCGCCCGCGCCACGGTGCATTGCCATGTCGCAGTTGAATTCCGTGCCCAAGATCCTCTTGCCAAGGAAGCCATGCGCGTAGGCTTCGCGGATGGCGTTCCACAACCGCTCGGCGGCGAACTCGAACTCCCAACGAATGTAGATATACACCTGCTCGGCGCCGACGCTATAGGCCGCCAGGGTGAGGCCCTCGATCAGCTGGTGCGGGTCACGCTCCATCAGCTGCCGGTCCTTGCACGTGCCTGGCTCGCTCTCGTCGGCGTTGGCGACAACGTAGCGGGGGAAGACGCCCGAGGGCATCAGGCTCCACTTGCGCGCCGTGGGGAAGAAGGCGCCGCCGCGCCCGCGTAGGTTGGCCCGTGCGACCATCTCGGCTACCTGGGCAGGCGTCATCTCGCGCAGCGCCTTGCGCAGCGCCGTGTAGCCGCCATGCTCCAGATAGCGCTCGATCCGGTACTGCTCCGGGTCGTCAATGTAGCGGAAGAGGAGCGGCCCACGGTTCAGCCGGGCCGCCGAGGGCTGGTTGACTACCGGCATCGCGCGCGTCCTCCTCCCGGCGTCACCACCCGCTCTCGCCCGGCTCCGAACGAGGGCGAGAGAGGCGCCACTCTGCTCACCCGGCGTGTCGCGCGTCTCGCGTCCAACATCTCACATCGCCTCCGCTCGAAGCTCGTCCAGGATGGCATCCAGCTTTTCGGGCGTCAGATCCTCATAAATCCGGTTGTTGATGAGCATCGCCGGCGCGTTGGAGCAGGCGCCGATGCACTCCACCTCGCGCAGGGTAAAGAGGCCATCCGGGGTCGTCTCGCCACAGCGGATCCCGAGCCGCTCTTCCAGATGCTGGGTGAGCTTCCGGCCACCCAGCAACGCACACGAAAGGGTGCGGCAGACTTCCAGCACGTACTTCCCCGGGGGCTGGCGGTGGAAGATCGAATAGAAAGTGACGGCTTCATACACATCCACTGGCCGGCATCCGACGATGCGCGCCACCTCGCGCATCGTGTCGTCGGAGATCCAGCCGTACTCCCGCTGGGCCAGCTGCAGAACCGGCAGGAGAGCCGAGCGCCGGTCCAGATAGCGAGAGAGGATCTCCTGAAGCTCGCCGGCGCACGTCTCCGCCAGGCTACGGCGCTCCTCGCTCATCGATCCACCTCCCCAAGCACGATATCAATGCTGCCGAGTATCGCGACCAGATCCGCCACGAGCCGGCCCTCGCAGATCTTGGGGAGCGCCTGCAGGTTGATGAAGGAGGGCGGACGGACGCGGCAGCGGAGAGGGCGCGGGCTCCCATCGCTTACGAGGTAGAAGCCGATCTCCCCCTTGGGGCCCTCGATGGGCCGATACACCTCGCCCACGGGCGGGCGAATCCCCTCGGTGATAAACTTGAAGTGGAAGATCAGCTCTTCCATGCTGCGCTTGATCGCTTCGCGAGGCGGCAGGGTGTAGCGCCAATCGCGCAGCTTGTAATCGCCGTCTGGCAGCTGCTCCAGCGCCTGGGTGATGATCCGGTGGCTCTCGCGCATCTCCGCGACGCGCACGCGATAGCGGTCATACACGTCACCGCGCTCGCCCACCGGAATGTCGAACTCGAAGCGGTCGTAAACGCAGTAGGGCTCCGCCTTGCGCAGGTCGTGCGCGATCCCCGAGGCGCGCGCTACCGGACCGCTGGCACCCAGGGCAATCGCGTCCTTCGCCGAGAGCTCACCCACGCCCCGGGTGCGCTGGAGGAAGACCGGGTTGCGCGTGAGCAACGCCTCATAGTCATCCACGCGGGAGGGAAAGATCGCCAGGAATTCGCGCAGCTTCTCGAGCCATCCAGGAGGCAGATCCAGCGCCAGGCCGCCGATCCGGATGTAGCTGGTCATCATGCGCACGCCAGAGAGCTCTTCGAAAAGATCGAGGATCTGGTCGCGCTCGCGGAAAGTGTACCAGAAGGGGGTCACTGCGCCCAGGTCAAGGCTGTGCGTGCCAAGCCAGACCAGGTGACTGCAGATGCGCTGTAACTCTACCAGGATGACGCGCAGGTACTGGGCACGCTCTGGCGCCTCGATGCCCAGGAGCTTCTCCACCGCCAGGCAGAAGGCGAGGTTGTTCGAGAGCGGCGCCAGGTAGTCCATCCGGTCGGTGATCGGGATGCACTGGTGGTAGGTCTTATCCTCGTAGGTCTTCTCGAAGCCGGTATGCAGATACCCCAGATGCGGCACGCAGCGTACCACGGTCTCGCCATCCAGCTCGAGGACGAGACGGAGCACGCCGTGCGTGCTCGGGTGCTGTGGCCCCATGTTGAGGACCATCGTCTCGGTCCTGATCTCCGGAGTCAGGCTGTCTGTTGTTGCACCCATCCGCATGCTCCCACGGAAACCGGCTCCTGCTTCATACGAAGGCAGAGAGACATCAGGCTCGCACTTCCAGATCCATCCCCGTGCTCACAGGTTCCCCCTCGTGAGGCCAGCCGCTATCGCGCGCGTCTCTTCGTGAAATTGACCGCCACCTTCCCCATGGGGTAATCCTTGCGCAAGGGGTGACCCTCCCAGTCATCCGGCAACAAGATGCGCCGCAGGTCGGGGTGGTTGCGGAAGGAGATCCCGAAGAGATCGAACACCTCTCGCTCCGGCCATTCGGCGCCCGGCCATAGGGGCACGGCGCTCTCGATCACCGCGTCATCCTCTGGCACGCCCGCCTTCACGCGCAGGCGAACGTTGCGCGAAAGTGATTTCAAGTGGTAAACGACGTCAAAGCGGGGCTCTCGCGGCAGGAAGTCGACCGCCGTCAGATCAGCCAGGAAGTCAAAGCGCAGTTGGGGGTCATCGCGAAGCAGCTGCAACACCGGAAGGATGCCTTCCCGGGCGATCACCAGGGTCTGCTCCCCGCGAAAGGTGCTGGCATCCCGGAAGTACTCCGGAAAACTCTCGCGCACCTTCTCGACTGCGACACACTTCTCTGCCTGAGTCTCGCTCACATCCATCACTCCCTATGGGCCCGCGCCCGGAGACGTCTCGCCGGAGGAATACACCTCCGCGCTGGCACGCCATCCCTCTCCGCGAGAAAGGCTGCTCGCCACGGCAGGGTGGCGGCCGTCGCCAGAGACTCCTGTCTCACCCGCCCTTCGCCGGCAATTATCGGCGGAGTGGCCGGTCCTGCCGGATCTGCTCGTGGATCTGCAGGATCGCCGAGATCAGCGCCTCGGGGCGTGGCGGGCACCCCGGCAGGTAGATATCAACCGGGATGATCTGATCGACACCCTGCACAACGGCGTAGTTGTTGAAGACATTGCCCGTCGAAGCGCACGAGCCCATCGCGATCACCCACTTCGGTTCCGCCATCTGGTCGTAGATCGCCCGGACCGCCGGGGCCATCTTCCGGCTGAGGCGCCCGGAAACAATCATCAGGTCGGCCTGCCGGGGCGAGGCACGAAACACCTCTGCGCCAAAGCGCGAGAGATCGGCGCGGGCGCCCACGGTCGCCATCATCTCGATAGCACAACACGCCAGGCCAAAGGTGAGCGGCCAGATGGAGGACTTGCGCGCCCAGTTGACCATCGCCTCGACGGTCGTCACAAAGACGTTCTCCTTGACCTGCTCTTCCAGCGGGCTCATCGCCCCCCCCTTCCCGGGCCACCGGCCTCACTCCCAATCGAGCGCCCCTTTCCGCCAGGCATAGAGGTAGCCGGCCAGGAGGATCGCGACAAAGAGCGCCACCGTACCAAGGCCGGCCAGCTTCAGCTGCCCGGCGTGCAACACGGCCCACGGCCAGAGGAAGACCACTTCCAGGTCAAAAAGGATGAAGAGGATAGCGACCACGTAGAACTTGACGTCGAACCGGAGGCGCGCGCTGCCCACTGGAAGAGAGCCGCACTCATACACCGACTCCTTTGCCGCCGAGGGCCGCTTCCTCCCCGTGAACGAGGAGAGCAGGATCATGGTCACCGCGAATCCGATGGCCATCACCAGCATCACCAGAATGGGAAAATAGCTTGCCAGCACGCGCTCGCTCCTCCCAACCGCCCTGGAAGGGACCAAGGGGGCCCAGGCGCTGCCCGATGCCAAGTCGGACATCCCTGGTTCCCCCTTGACTTTACGGAACCCGAACCCGCCGCGCCCTCCCGCTCGGCCTTCCACCAGCGCGACGCGCTCGTGATGCGCACAGAACGCATCCCCAATTAGGAGAACAACGGAACGCTTGCTCTGGTTCCCTGAGGGGCAGGCGCTCCGTTGTTAGTTTACCCAGCTCACTCTTTGATAAACTTCCGCTTCTGCTTGCGGATGCCTTGATCGACCTTCTTTTCGTCGTAGGCCCACGTGCCGGGCTTCACGTGGGAGAAGCAGGCGTAGGCCGAAAGCAGGGAAGCAATCAGGTAGGCGTGGGTGCGCCGAACGACGTTCACCTCGGTGAAGAGCGTCACGAAGTGAACACCCTTCTTGCCATAGGGCTCCATGATCTGGCGCAGCAGATCGAAGGTGGAGGTCTGAACGTTCTCGGGGTCCTCGCGCATCGACTCCAGCACCGCGAGGCGCTCGTCGCTGATCGCAACCAGCTCATCCACGTCGCCGGGCGTGTAGGAGACGGTGAAGTCGGTGGTGATCCCACGTCCGCGTGGCTGCAGCTGGAAGCAACCGCCGCACAGCGGCAGGTCGAGGCGATCATAGAAGGGGCCAAACTCGAGGGCCAGGTTGTTGGCGTTGTTCAGCCATCCGGTGAAGCTCTTGCCCCCGGTGATCAGCGTGATCTCGATCACATCCGGCTGCATCGGGAAGAGCGCCCGCAGGTCGCCATAAACGGGAAGCGTGCCTGCCAGGCGGTGCTCGTAGCGGATCGGCACGGAGACCTTTGCCGGCGCCTCTTCCGGCACCGTTCCCTCAGGAACCGGCTGGCCGGCGATCATCACTCGCGGGTCCTTGACGCTCTCGATCAGGTCACCCTCGAATCCATCCTCGGAGAGCTCCACATCGACCGGCTCGCCATCCTCGTTCACGAAATAGGGGAGGTAGGGCAGCTCCAGGATCTCCGGAATCTTGTGCGTCAACCGGGGCACCGTTCCAGCCAGCCGCCAGCGCTCGCCGCCAACCCAGGCAAAGCGCTCGTCCGCGCCCATCGCGCCCCACATGGCGCCAAAGGCGGCGTTGTAGTCGCGCTCGCCGGGCGAAAGCTCGTAGATCGCCTCGATGATCTCGCTGATGCGGTGCGACCTGCGGTCTGCCAGAATCGCCGCCGTCTCGGCGATCTCCTCCTCGGTGACGTGGAACTCTCTCGGCTCCCCACCCTCCTCGGGTGCGGTTTCGCCCGCCTCGATGAGCTGCTCGGTGAAAACTTCCAGAGTCTGGTTGAACTCGCCGATCACATCGCCGCCGCACCAATGGCCGGATGAGAGGAAGTAGACCTCCTCGTGAGCAAAGAGACCGGCAAAAAACTCCTGCGGGCGGAAGCCGCGATGCATCACTTCCCAGGCGAGGAACTGGAGCACTTTGTTGGGCACGGGCTCGCCGGCCTTATTCAGCAATCGGGCCGCCGATTCGATGGGCTTCCCAGGATCCCAGGAGAAGCTGCCCATCTTCTCTCGGAAGCGCGTCAACTCATCCTCGTCCAGGAAGAAGTTTCGGAAGAGGATCTCCTCTTCATCCTGGTCATCCAGGTCCAGCAGCCAGGAGGTGAGCCCCCAGCGATCCCCCACCACGAAGTACTTGTCGCGTCCAGTGAGCACCTGGTCCACCGAGGAGAGCAGAACATCGGGCGGACGCCCCAGCCCCTCGGCCAGCTGTTGGGCAATCTGGCTCGCGGCGAGTGGCCGCCCGATATGCTCTAGTACACTCTCGATATTTGCTTCGAGCGGCCGGCGAAGATCCACCTCTGGCGCGGCCAACATCCAACGCCGGTCGATCATCTGAAAGCGGTCGCTCGACTCCATCGCAGCGCGCAAAAGCCGTGACGTGAAGACGCCATCGTGCTGGATCGCTGCGACGATTTCCGAGACCTTCAGGGGCTCCTCGGCGGTCAACAGACAGTCGGTGATACTGTCCAGCAGGTAGGTTCTGGCAAAGCCCTCTACCTTGGGCTCTATGACAACATCGCTCAAGATGCCAC
>JAAZEM010000008.1 GCA_012512265.1 Armatimonadota bacterium
CAAGGCAGACGGCCAGCCTCCTCCGCCCTCCCTTTGGCGCTCCTTTGCCGGCACGCATCCGTTGCCACATGCTTCCATTCCTCCTTCACGCCCCGGCTGGGTCTCCACAGGCCTTATCGCGACATCCTTTCGGCAGTCGCGATGATAGCCTTAAGCGTGCACTTGGGATGTCAAGCCGCCTGAGGGGTGACTCGCCCGAATTTCGTCGGGAGCCACTGCCTGCGCGACGCGGCAGCTCGCCTTTCCCGAGGCCGGAGGGTAGGGAAGACGTGGGGGATCGCGCGGATGTACTGAACGGTGAAAAGCAAACCAGGTATGCCGGAGGGAAGGCCGCCTGTATCCGGCATCATGCCAAAGCCTCTCATTCCTTTTAGCCCCGTTTATCTGTGCTCATCTGCGCCTAATGAAAGGCCCGCACCTGGGGCTGCCGTGCCTCAGAATCCCAGCAGAAAAGGACTCGCGGAATCCAGCGGCGTGTGCTATAATGGGAGATAGTTCGGAAATCGTACTATTTTGTAATCGAAGGGGATGGCACGTATGGCGGGATCGCGCGGCGAGCTGATGGTCGCGATTGACGACCTGCTTCGCGGCATCTTCGGGGCGCCTTCCAGGCGGCGACCGGTGGACCTGGATCTGACGCTGGGCCAGCTGGAGTGCCTGCGGCTGATTGGGATTCTTGGCACCCCCTCGATGTCCGAGCTTTCAAGCAGGCTCCAGCTGAGCCCCAGCACGGTGACCGGCCTGGTCGATGCCCTGGTGCATCGGGGGAAGGTGGAGCGCCTGCCGGATCCGGATGACCGGCGAGTGGTGCGCGCACAGCTTACCGACCTGGGCCGGCGCGAATGGGAGCAGCACCGCGAGCGTCGCCGACGCTACCTCCTGGCGCTATTGGACGAGTTGCACGATGACGACCTGCGCAAGCTGCACGAGGGCCTGACCGCGCTCCATGCCGCGGCGATGCGCCATCTCGCGCGCGAAGAGCGCGAGAAGGAACCAGACGCATGAAATCATTCCGCGCGCTCGCGCGCTATCTCGCTCCCTACCGGTGGGCGGCGCTTGCTGCCCCGTTGCTGATGGCTCTCGAAGTGGCCATGGACCTCCTGCAGCCCCGCCTGCTCCAGACGATCGTCGATGTGGCGATTGCCAACCGTGATCTGGCGCTCGTCGGACGCACGGGGGCGATCATGATCGGGGCGGCCTTGACCGGCGCCGTGGGCGGCATCGGGTGCACGATCTTCGCCACCATCGCGGCGCTTCACTTCGGCGCCGATATCCGGGGCGACCTCTTCCGCAAGGTACAGGCGCTTTCGGGGCCGGACCTCGACCGCCTGGAGACCGGACGCCTTGTCACGCGCCTCACCAACGATGTGGATCAGGTGCAAGAGGCTGCGGCGATGCTGATGCGGATCCTGGTCCGCGCCCCGCTTCTGGTGATCGGCAGCTTTATCATGGCGGTGCTCACCGCGCCCACGCTCTCGCTCCTCATCGTGGCGATCTGCCCCCTGGCAATCGCCGCGTTCCTGTCCATGACGCGCAAGGGCCACGACCTCTTCGTGGCGGTTCAGGATCGCCTGGACCGCGTCAACGTGGCGCTGCAGGAGAACCTGGCTGGGGCGCGGGTGGTCAAGGCGTTCGTGCGTTCCCAGCGCGAGATCGCCCGGTTTGGAACGGTGAACGAGGATCTGATGGAGACGGGGGTGCGCGCCTCCTCGCTGGTGGCAGGGATGGGCCCGCTGATGATGCTCCTCGTGAACCTGGGCGTTGTGGCCGCGCTCTGGTGGGGAGGCTTCCTGGTGCATGGCGGCAAGATGCAGGTGGGACAGATCCTTGCCTTCACGAACTACCTGACTCAGATGCTCGCCTCGTTGATGATGGTTGGGATGCTCCTGATGCAGCTCAGCCGCGCGGGCGCCTCCGCAGATCGGATCCTCGAGGTGCTGGAGACGGAGCCCGCGGTGTGCGACGTGCCCGACGCCCGGCCAGGAACTGTGGTGACTCGCGGGCGCATCGAGTTTGACAACGTGGAGTTCAGCTATGGCGGCGCCGGTTCCCAGCCCGTCTTGCGCGGCGTCTCCTTCGTCATCGAGCCGGGCGAGTGTGTGGTCATTTTGGGCGCGACCGGATCGGGCAAGTCCACCCTCGTCAACCTGATCACCCGGCTATATGATGTGACCGCCGGCCGGATCCTGGTGGATGGGGTGGACGTGCGCGAGATGCGCCAGGAGGAGCTGCGCGCCGCAATCGGCGTCGTGCCCCAGGAGACGGTGCTCTTCTCGGGGAGCGTGCGCGACAACATCCGGTTTGCCCGCCCGGAATCGACTGACGCCGAGATCGAGGAAGCCGCGCGCCTGGCGCAGGCGCGCGCCTTCGTCGAGGCGCTCCCCGGGGGGTATGACGCGATGCTCGGGCAGCGGGCCACCAGCCTTTCTGGAGGCCAGAAGCAGCGCCTGGCGATTGCCCGCGCCCTCGCGTGCCGCCCGGCCATTCTGATCCTAGACGACTGCACGAGCGCCGTGGATGCCACGACGGAAGCGGAGATCCTGCGGGGGCTTCAGACGTGGGACCATCGCTGCACCCGGCTGATTGTTGCGCAGAGGGCCAGCGCCGTCTTCCTGGCGGACCGGATTCTGATCCTGGACGAGGGGAAGGTGGCGGCGCTCGGCACGCATGAGGAGCTACTCCGCACCAGCCCAATCTACCGCGAGATTCTTCGATCGCAGCTGGGAGAGTTCGAGGATGCGGAAACGCCGCCGTTGCCCTCTCTCCAGGAGAGCGCGCCCTGCCTGGTCGCGGGGCCCAGCGGGGAAGGGGGAGAGGCATGAGAGAAAAACGTGTACCGCCCGGCATGATGCCGTTTGGGCCCGGTCCCGGGCGACACCACCCAGGCGGCCCGGTTCAGAAGGCGGCGGATACGCGCGGCGTGTTGCGCCGGCTGTGGGGCTATCTGCGCCCGTACGCCCTCCAGCTTGTCGGGGTGTCGCTCCTGGTCGTGGCCACCACGGCGCTCTCACTCCTCCACCCGTATCTGACCAGCCGGGCGGTGGACGACGGCATCGTGCCTGGCAACCTGCACGCGCTGGCGCGCGTGGCCGGCTGGATGCTCCTGGTGCACGTGCTCGCCGCGGCGGGCACCTATGTGCAGTCAATCGCGATGATCCGGATCTCGCAAGGTACGGTGCGTGACCTCCGGCGCGATCTCTTTACCCGGATACAGGCGCTGCCATTGCGGTTCTTCGACCGCAACCCGCACGGCGAGCTGATGAGCCGGCTGACGAACGACACGGAGGCTGTCAGCCAGACGCTTGCGCAGTCGGTGACGCGCCTTGTCTCGAGCACGCTCTCGGTGATCGGAGCGGCCTACGCGATGTTCGCGCTGAACGTGCGCCTGGCGGTCGCGGCGCTCATCACCCTTCCCTTGATGCTGGTGGCGAGCCGTGCCATCGCCAGGGCGACGCGCGAGGGCTTCCGCGAGCGCCAAAGCTGCCTGGGCGCCGTGAACGCCATCGTCGAGGAGATGACGACGGGCCAGCGGGTGGTGAAGCTGTGCCGGCACGAGCACCAGGCGATCGCGCAGTTCGACGAGGCGAACGCCGCGCTCCGCCGCGCCGGGATCAAAGCGGGGATTTGGGTGGGCCTGATGGGCCCCGTGATGGGTCTCTTCCGCAACGCCGGCTTTGCCATCCTCGCCGCAGCGGGCGGCTGGATGGTACTGCGCGACTGGGCGACGCTCGGCACCGTCGCTGCGTTCATCGCGTATGCCCAGCACTTCTCGCGCCCGCTGAATGAGATCGCGATGATCTACGGCACGATCCAGTCGGCCGTCGCCGGCGCCGAGCGCGTCTTCGCTATCCTGGACGAGGCTCCCGAGCGCGACGCGCCGGAGCGCGAGCGCGAGCTCGCCGATGTGCGCGGGGAAGTCGTCTTCGACCGCGTCAGCTTCAGCTATGTCGAGGGGCAGCCGATCCTGAAGGACGTCTCATTCTGCGCCCTGCCTGGGCAGACAATCGCGCTCGTGGGCCCGACCGGCGCCGGGAAGACGACGATCATCAACCTCCTCACGCGGTTCTACGATATCGACTCCGGGAGCATTCGCGTGGACGGCTACGATATCCGTGACGTGACGCGCGAGAGCCTGCGCCGGTCGCTCGGGATCGTGCTCCAAGACACCTTCCTCTTCGCGGACACGGTGCGCGAGAATATCCGTTACGGGCGCCTGGACGCGACGGATGAAGAGGTGGAAGAAGCCGCCCGGCTAGCAAACGCCGAGGGCTTTATTCGCCGGCTGCCCCAGGGGTTCGACACGCCGCTTTCCGAGGCCGCCGGCACGCTCAGCCAGGGCCAGCGCCAGCTTCTCGCCATCGCGCGCGCGATCCTGGCCGACCCGGCGATCCTCATCCTCGACGAGGCGACGAGCAGCGTCGACACGCGCACGGAGCTCCAGATCCAGGAGGCGATGCTCCGGCTGATGGATGGGCGGACGAGCTTCGTGATTGCTCACCGGCTGAGCACCATCCGCCAGGCCGATTGCATCCTGGTGATCGACGGCGGGCGCGTCGTGGAGCGGGGTACTCACGAGGAACTCCTGGCCGCGGGCGGCGCCTACTACGCGCTCTATTCGAGCCAGTACCAGCTTTCGGCGAAGCCGCTTCGCACGGCGGAAAGCGCGCCGGCGTAGAGGGGGCCGGGCGTGATTCCGAGATGAGGAATCAACTCGTGGGCATAAAGACGCTGGGCACGAATGTTGGAGCTCTCCGGCATCCTCGGCCATAGCCCCGCAGGCGGCCCTGCTCCGGCCCTGAAAGGGCCGTATAACTTGGCCCAGGGTGTCTGCACCCTGGGCCATGTGCTGGAAAAATAACCACGACCGCGAAGAGGTCGTGCAATCCGCTACCACGTATTGTCGCACCCTTTCAGGGTGCTAGGTATTTTCTGCCTGCGAGACTGAGGGTCAGGAGACCCTGGGCTAGAATATGGGACCGCTTCGTGGTCCTCTGGGATGGCGGCGCGGGTAGCTCAACCACGCTTCCGGCTGGGGCGCGCAACCCCGGGTGCGCCCACTCGGCGCATCTGTGTGCGTACCCTTCATCCAAGGTATCGACACCGGGGCGGAACCGGTAGCGTGAAATGGGGAGAGGGGCCCCGCGGGGCCCCTCTCCCCGTTGAGGAGTGAATGGCGTGGCGCCTACTTCTTGGTGGCCTTCTTCTCGATGAGCGAGACCGCCTCCTGGAGGCGCCGGTTGCCGCGCGGCCTTGCGGCGCCCTCACCCGAGGGGGCCGCGAGCGGGTTGAAGTCTTTCATCCGCGCGGGGTCGAAGGCTGGACGCCGGGCACCGGG
>JAAZEM010000109.1 GCA_012512265.1 Armatimonadota bacterium
CCCACCAGTACAGATCCGGCATGCGGCGATACACCGACGGATAGGTCTCGTCATAGTCCTGCGCGTACTGCATCGCCGCCATACCCAACTGCTTCAGGTTCGATTGGCAGGTGGACTTGCGCGCGTTTTCACGCGCCCTCGCGAAGACCGGGAAAAGGATCGCCGCCAGGATGGCTATGATGGCGATGACCACGAGCAGCTCGATGAGCGTAAACCCGGCAGATCGTTTCATAACGCTTTCCTCCTACTCCTACAGCAGATGGTCACACCAGAAGACGCCCGGGTGGAGGCCTTGCCGGCGCCATGCGGCCAGCGCCGCCTCCCCCGGGGAGAGCGCCAGTCGCTAATCGCCGGCGAGAGTCGTCCACATGCCCGGCGTGCTCTGCCTCAACCACTTGACGTGTCCATCGGCGAACGCGCAGTTAAACCCATCCATATGCCGCAGGGCGACACGAACGTAGCTGCCCGTGCCCAGGTCAGTGACTCCGTTTGGGCCCGCGATCGTGAAATTGTAGGTCGCCTCCGGGGTGAAGATCTCAGATCGCGACGAGTCGCACAACATAATCGTGCCCGCGGGGTCCGAAACCTGCGCCATCGACGCGCCAGGGAGGGGCGTGATGTCTGCGCCCGCGTCGTTTTTCCGGATGTTCGGAAGAGCATAGGAACAGACGAGCGGGTTGGGAAGGCTCGGTGGCCGCTCGTTGGGAGTGCTCCAGGAGCCAGACGGGCAGACCAGCACCTGGTAGTTCTTGATGTAGGGCTGCAGCATGTCGCCCCACCAGTACAGGTCCGGCATCCGGCGATACACCGCCGGATAGATCTCGTCATAATCCTGCGCATACTGCATTGCCGCCATGCCCAACTGCTTCAGGTTCGATTGGCAGGTGGACTTGCGCGCATTCTCCCGCGCCCTGGCAAAGACCGGGAAAAGGATCGCCGCTAGAATGGCTATGATGGCGATGACCACGAGCAGCTCGATGAGCGTAAACCCGGCAGATCGTCTCATGGATGCCTTCCTCCTACTCCTACGGGTACACGGAATCATAACCCACGCTTTCCCTCCATCCCTTGCTCGCTCTGTTCCCCACCCGCCATGCTATCTCCTGCGCGATTACCGCCCCGCGGGTGAACTGCAACCATGCGTGCGATAGTGCGAGCGGAGGCTTGCCACGCTCGCCGAAAAAGCGTGCGCGTTGAGGATGTGGGCTGACTCTATCGGGAACGGCTCCTCCTACCAGTTCACCATCCTGCAGGAGAACAGCCTCTACCGCACTTCCGTGCCCCACTCGGATGGCGGCAACATGTGCTACGTGGACGGGCACGTGAAGTGGCAAAACAAGAACTACCTGCGCTCCGGGATGTCTACCGGCACGAGAGCGGACTGGGATATCGCCCTGTAGGCTTTCTCCGTAACGTCTTCGGAGAACGGCAGGCGCGGGGCGCGGTTTCCGGCAAGCGGGACCGCGCCCCGCTCTCTTTTGTTCTAATGGCCTCTCACCCTGTGCTTCCCAGGTGCTCGCGCAAGAACTCGAAGGCCCGGCGGGTGGAAGAGACGTGCCCGCCCGTATGCGCGATGAACTCGATCCGATCCGCGATTCCCAGGCGCTCGTAATGCTCCCGAGCCCACACAAACTCATCCGCGGACTTCTCGAAATCCACCGAACTGTCGTGCAGCCCCGCCTCGACGGCGAAGGCACGCGGGGCGATCAGCGAGACGAGGTCGCAGTCCGAGAAGCAGCGGATCACCTTGGAGAAGAACTTATCTTCCTCGGCCGAATCGAGAAAGGTGCGCGCCCGGTGCGGGCCAATCAGCTTTGGAAAGCGGTGGTTGAAATAGGCGCTGCTCACCGACGCCTGGATCCGCTCATCCAAGGCCGGTAGATAGAGCGCGCTCTGCCCGCCCTGAGATAGCCCGTACATGCCGATCCGTTCAGGATCCACATCCGGGCGCGTGGTCAGAAGATCCACGCCGCGGGAAGAGGCCATCATGTCGAGCCCGAAGAGGGTGCCCCCGGCCATGATCGCCATGCGGTGGAGGCGGTTCTTGCCATACTGCGGCGGGAGGTCCTCGTGCCCAGGGAGGGGCCAAGTGATGCTCTCCTCGGGCCGGCCGTAACCGGTGGGGTGGGCTACCGCGATCACATGAAAGCCGTGTCGTGCCGCGCGGATCCCCAGTGAGCGGTAGGAGTAGTCCGGCTTGTTGGCATGGGAGGTGAAGCCACACACCGCCTCCGGCGTGCCCCCATAGCCGTGCTGGGCGATCAGCCCTGGGCGCGGGCCGGGCGACGTGGGGATGAGCTCCACGGCGTAGCTCTGCAGGCCGGGCAGGATCTCCAGGGAGAACCGGGTGGCCGTGAAGTCGTCAGTCTCCAGGAGCACTTCATGGTCCCATGTTCTTGGCGCAGGGCGCGCCTCCGGCTCCACCCAGAAGCCAAGCATGCGTTTCAGGCGGTCGCGCATCGGGCGCACCGAGCGCTCGTAGGCCACGAGGCTGGAGTAGTCACGCTGCCACTCCTCGGGGCGGCGGCGGTCGAGTTCTTCCAGGAGGCCGCGCAAGAAGCCCTCATACGAGAGGTAGGTCTCGCGCCGGCGCGCATCGACCGCCTCGGGATCGACCGGTTGCACCAACGGTGGTCCCGCTGGCTGCTCTTCCTCATGGAAAGGGTGCTCCATCATTCACTCCCTGAGATTGCTGGCGCGCACGCGCCACCGAACGCGAGCGTGCCGGGGCACCACGATACCGCGGCCGGCCCTCGCCCCCTCGGCATCGTGGTTCCTTTGTCTTCAATGAGGGAAGGATGCCTCTCCCCACCAACCGGGGCGGGGCATCAGCCGCCTATCTCCAGCAGGGTGCTGCCCACAGCCGGCAGCGTCAGGAGAAGCGTGCCCTCACGCATCTTGAACTCCGCCTCGCCGCGCAGAACGCGGAGCGCCGCCCCATCCCGGCCGGCCGCCCACCTTCCCGCCCGCGGCTTGAGGGTGGCCGTGCGCGCATCCTTGCCCGGGTTGGTCGCCAGGATGTAGACGCGGCCCTCGCGCTCCCAGGCGGCGGCATGGACCTCCTCGGTATCGCAGGCCACTTCGACCGGCTTGCCCAGAATGGCGAGGGCGCCCAGCTCCGCCGTCTCCGCGTTCAGCTCCTTGAAGCGCGGCCAGAGCGGCGTCTTGGTGAGGTCCCAGCCGGGGTCGTGCATCGAGTACCAGAAGATCCCCTTCGCCCCGTGGATCACCGCCAGGTAGACCATCGCTCGCGCCTGCTCGTAGGTCGGTTGGTTGGCCGGCGGGCCGGGAAGCCACCCGCATTGTAACACGGCGGTGAGGTTCTGCCACGGCTGGAGGACGGCTTTCGCCCGGTCGCAATAGTCCGATACCATCGTCAGCGGTTGCTTTGGGATCGGGTAGGGGTCAATCTGTAGAATATCGCAGAAGTGCGCCCAATGCCCGTAACTGGGGGGACTCGCAATCGTGAGGAGAAGCGGGTGTTCCCAATCCACCTCGCGCAGCTTGCGATAGGCATCCGCCACCTCGTCAATGATCTCGGGGCGCAGGTCCGGCTCATCGATGATCTTCCAGTTGAGTACGGCCGGATGCTCTTTGAAGCGCCGGATCCGATCCAGCGAGAGAGGGAGGTTTTTTGCCACCTCCCCCCGGATGTAGAACGGCACATCGACCAGGATGCCCGCCTTCCGGGCCAGCTCCAGCGATTCGGCAAACCTGGCTTCGTTGGTGGTGTTGAGGCCCTGCACGCAGTTGAAGCCATGCTCAGCCAGAAGCGCATACTCCGAGGGCGACACGTGGTAGAGACCGATGGGGAAGAACGGCTTGCCATTGGCGAGGATGACGCCCTCTTCCGTCAGGTTGCGCGGCTTGCGCTTCGCCGGCGTGATGGCAAGGCGGCAATCGATATGGCCATTGGGAAGGGTGAAACGCAGCACATAGTCACCCGGCGCCAGCGCCGGCGCATGGATCGTGCCCCGGTGAAGCCGCGGGCCGTCGGCGGCCAGATCCATCGTCACACCGGGCAGCGACCGACCCTCGGAGGTGAGGAGCATCACCTCGGGGCGGGGTGGCGTGCCCTGCCCGGCATCCCGCAGGCGAAGGTCCACCTCGAATCGTCCGGGCGTGCCCGCGACGGCGGCAATCCGCGGCGGGTCGACCGTGATCACGGGCGCTTCGCCGACGCGAAAGAAGGCGACATCGTCGAACCACACCTCGCCGGAGCCAAACTGACGCACGAGAATGGCCGCCCGGATACTATCCGGGGGCGCTTTCGCCTCGACGGCGAGCTCTCGCCATTCACTCCCCGGCGTCAGCCGCTGGGAGTAGCGGCCACTGGTGTTCTCTCCCTTTTCGTTGTAGAACTCGATCTTGAGCGCGGCCTCGGCTCGCCCGCCCTCGGCGCCCCGGCACCACGCCTTCAGAAGATAGGTCGCGCCGCCATGCGCGGGAATGCTCTGGGCCAGCCAGGGAGAGGTCGCGGGCTCCGGGCAGCGGATACGCAGCGCCACCTCGCCAGTGCGCTTCACCTGGCGGTCCAACGAGACGAACGCACCAAAGCGCCCGGCGGCGGCGTTGGCCCATGCCTCGAAGCCTCTCTCGAAACCGGGGTTGACCACCGGCAGCGCCACCGGCTCCTCCGCGGCGCCGGCCACGGCGCACGATAGCAACAAAAGCGCCACTGCAATTCGCACTCTTCTCACCCTTCCCTATCCATGCGCCCGGATCATGCGCTCGACACTCCACTCTGGCTCCCAGCCCATGAGGCTCTTTGCCTTGCGGATGTCGAAAAAGGGAGCGCGCGCGTTCTCCTCATAGTAGGCGCGATCCACCGGGATCCCCTCGCCCCAGTTGCGCCGGATCAGGTCGAGCGTCGGCGCGGTGCCGTAGTGCTCGGCAGCGGTGATGTAGAATGTCTCGCTCTTGCCCACGCCCGGATCGTATTCGAGGGCACGGATGATGGCGCTGGCCACATCCTCCACATCCACCCACGCGTAGGTCGCGCCAGGCGCCTCGCGTGGCTCGGGAGAAGAGAGCCTCTTCAGAAATCGTTCATAGCACGCGGGGGCGGTGATGAAAGAGCAGCGCAGGCAGATGGTGCGCAGGCCATACGCGCGACTAAACCCCTGGCAGAGCTGCTCGCCAAAAGCCTTGGCATAGCCATGCACCTCGGAGGGGAGCGACGGGTGCTTCTCGTCGATCGGCAGGTAGTCCGGGCGATGCCACTTCGCATGGAGGCCCCAACCGCTGGCAGAATCGCTGCTTGCGAAGATCACCTTCGGAATCCCGAGATCGACGGCGTAGCGGAGGACGTTGTAGGTGCTCAGGATGTTGTTTTGGAGCACCTCATCCCAGGGCGCCTGGCAGTGATCCGGTATGGCCGCGAGGTGCACAATGGCGTCGAAGGTCTCCTGGATGCGATCGAGTAGAGAGGGTTGCGTCAGGTCGAGCACCTCCTGGCGTCCGGACCACCCCAGCGGATGCGGCACGCGGTCGATGCTCACAACCTCGTTCGGACCCACGAGCCGGGTGAGAACCCGCCGGCCAACATGCCCGCTTCCGCCGGTAAGCATGATCTTCATGGGGGTCTCCCTTCAGAAGCCTACCAGGGAGTTCGTCACGGAGCCGGGGGTACCCTGCCAGCCGCGCGCCGCCACGCTCAGTGGCGCCGGTAGACATACAGGCGCTTCTCCGAGCGTTCAAAGCCATAGCGAAGGTAGAACTCATCCGCGGTGTCTGTATAGAGAAACACCTGCTCCAGGTCGCGCGCCTGCTCCATCAGCATCTCCAGGATGCGCCGGCCAATCCCGCGCCCCTGGTAGTCGGGGTGAACCGCCATGTTGTTGATGTAGCCAAAGAGATACCCGTCGGAAAGGAGGCGGCCAATGCCGACCAATCGCCCGCCATCGCGGACGGTGACATAGGCGGTACATCCGGCGAGCGCGCCAGCCACCCTCTCAGGGGCGCGCTTCCGGAAACCGACAGCGGCATTGAGCGCGTTCACATCCTCCGGGTGCACGGGGGCGTTGATTTCATAGACCAGGTCCACTCTCGTTCCTCCATTGACGTTGTCCGGCATCCTCTCTCCGTTTTTCGCGCCCCTTCCGGTGGCATCCTTGGCGTCCGGGCGCGCCGGAACCGGCGCAAGGGCCTGGCCGCTCCTCATCCGGGCGTCCAGCTCCAGAAGCAACGCCCGCGCGTTCCATTTGTGATATAATAGGCGAGGCAACAGCCGCCGCGTCCGGCACGGCCATGCCAGATCCAAGATGAGATGAGGAAGGAGGCGCACGGTGAGTCGGGAGACAGGGAACGCCAGTAAGATCCGCGTGCAATTCGCCAGCGATAACTATTCGGGCATCTGCCCGGAGGCGTGGTCGATGATGCAGGAGGCGAATGCCGGCCACGTGCTCTCCTACGGGGATGATGAGTGGACCGAGCGCGCCTGCAATCTGCTACGCGAGATCTTCGAAACAGACTGCGAGGTTTTCTTCGCACTCACAGGCACCGCGGCGAATGCCCTGGCGCTGGCCTCTCTCTGCCAGTCCTACCACAGCGTTCTCTGCCACCGCGCCGCGCATGTAGAGACGGATGAGTGCGGCGCGCCTGAGTTCTTCTCCAACGGCACGAAGATCCTCCTGGTGCCCGGCGAGAACGGGAAGATCGACCTCGATGCCGTCGAGAAGATGGTGAAGGTGCGCACCGATATTCACTATCCCAAGCCGCGCGTCCTCAGCCTCACCCAGGCCACGGAGTTAGGCACCGTCTATTCAGTGGAGGAGCTCCGTGCCGCCGGCGAGCTGGCCCATCGCCTCGGTCTGCGCGTGCATATGGATGGCGCGCGTTTCGCAAACGCGCTCGCGTCGCTGAAGGTGACGCCCAAGGAGATCTCCTGGCAGGCCGGCGTGGATGTCCTCTGCCTGGGTGGCGCCAAGAATGGCCTTCCCATCGGTGAAGCCGTCCTCTTCTTCAACCGCGAGCTGGCCCACGAGTTCGATTACCGGTGCAAGCAAGCAGGTCAACTTCTCTCGAAGATGCGCTTCGTCTCCGCGCCCTGGGTGGGCCTCTTGCACGATGGCGCTTGGTTGCGAAATGCAGCTCACGCCAACGCCTGCGCGGAGAAGCTGGAAGCGGAGCTGCGCCAGATCCCTGGCGTCCGCGTGATGTTCCCGCGCCAGGCCAACTCTGTCTTCCTTCAACTCCCTCCCGCGGCAGCCGCCGCCTTGCGTGCCCGCGGCTGGCGGTTCTACACCTTTATTGGCGAGGGTGGCGCGCGCTTCATGTGCTCGTGGGCGACCACCGACGCCGACATCGCCGCGCTCGTCGCGGACATGCGCGCGGTACTCGCCGAGGAAGCGGTTCATAGCGGATAAGGGGGAACACCGCCCGGATGGATTGAGAGGGGGATGAGATGGTCCGCCGCACTCCACGGACGTTGGCCGCGGTTATCCTCGCGGCGCTGGTGAGCATCGCGACCTGGTGGCCTGGGCGCAACGCGGCCGCCGCCGAGGCGAAGCCCGGAAAGCCTGCAGCCTCTCAGCCCGCCCTCAGCATTCCGGGCGATGCCAGGGCAGGCGCGGCGCTCATGGCCCGCGGAGACGCGGCTGCCGAGGCCGGCCAGCTCCAGGAAGCCCTCGAAGCGTGGTTGCGTGGCTACGAGCGGCTTTTCCCAACGTTTCGCGACCGCCCATTCAAGGCCCCGGTCCAGGCGGAGTACCTGGCGCAAACCACCCTTCGCGAGCGCCTGCAAGAGATCCTGGCGAAAGAGCTTCCAGACGAGCGGATCCTCGCGGAACAGCTCGCCATGGCCGCCTTCGGCTTCATCGCCCCGGATTTCGATCTCAAGGAGAGCCTTCTCAAGCTGCACACCGAGCAGGTGGCCGGCTTCTACGATCCGGAGAAGCGCCGTCTCTACCTGGTCCAGAAAGGAGAGGCCGGCGGGCCAGCGGGCCCCCTCGATGCCATCCAGCAGAAGGTCACTCTCGTCCATGAGATGACCCACGCCCTCCAGGATCAGTATCATGATCTCCGAGCGATGCAGCGCGCCGCCGAAGCGGATGATGACCGGTCGCTCGCCCTGAGCGCGCTGATCGAGGGGGAAGCCACGCTCAACATGATGGTGGCAATGGATCCCGGCAGGAAGGAGTTCTTCCTGCGCATGCCGCCGGCGTTCCTCGATCTGGCGATGACGCTGATCAAGCCGCTGCTCTCCTTTGCCAGCGGCCCATCCTTCCACTCTGCGCCCGTGTTCTTGCGAGAGTCGATGCTCTTCCCCTACCTGAAGGGGCTCACCTTCTGCCTCTCACGCACCGAGAAGACGGGCACCTGGAAGCCGGTCAACGAGAGCTTCGCGCGCCCGCCCCTCTCCACGGAGCAGATCCTGCATCCCGAGCGCTATCCGGAGGATGTGCCCGTGGCCCTCGATTTTCCCGACGTGACCGCTGAACTGGGAGAGGGATGGGCCCTCGCGCGCTCGAATACCCTCGGGGAGTTCGCCATCCGCAACCTCCTGGCCGGCACGCTTCCGATTTTGGATGCCGAGAAAGCGGCCGAGGGTTGGGACGGCGACTTCTATCGGGTGTACGCGCGCGCCGGCGCAGAGACAGCCGGCCCGCGCCAGACTCTTTATGTTTGGGCGACCACCTTCGACACTCAGCAGGATGCCCGGGAGTTCCGTGAAGCCTTCGCGCAGGTGTTGGCCGAGAGAATCGGCTTCGAGCCCCAGGATGTCACTGAGTTGCGCGCGCTGCCGAACGATCACTGGGGCCGCGGGTGGCTCTCCAACGAATGCCTGACGGCGGTGCTGGGCCGCGGCAACGATGTCTGGGTACTCTCGGGGATTCCGGAGAAGGCGTTTCCGGCGGTGCTCGAAAAGGCGCGCCAGCTAACGCGACAAGAGAAGAAGTAACGTGCCGCGCGGGCGCTCCACGGGAGGCAGACCATGCAACTCGCTTCGCTCGGACTGATTGGCGCCGGGGAGGGCCGCTGGGTTCACCCCCTCTGCAAGCCACTCGCCACGGAGAAGAACGGGCCTTTCGTGCAGATGCCGAACGGCTCGCTCGCTCTGATCGACAGCGAGGGGATCCGGTTCAGCCGGGATGAGGGCGCCACCTGGTTCGACGCGCGCCCAATCGCCCCAGGAGTCAACCTGGGGCATGTGGGCCATGTCGGCCAGTTCCTGTGCACCCGCAATGGGGTCCTGGTCCTCCTCTTCCTCAACTTTGAGGGCTACAAGTTCGCGTGGGACGATGCCGCCGGAAAGCCCTCGGAGGACTCTCGCCTGGAGCTGTGGTCGATTCGCAGCCTGGATGGCGGCGCGACCTGGACCGACCGGCAGCGCATCCTGGGTGGTTACAACGCCGACTTCACCGGTTTCATCCAGACGCGCGATGGGTGCCTCGTCGCCACGGTCGAGCATCTGGCAAGCGACCCGGCGCGCTGGGTGGTCTGCTCCTTCTGGTCGGACGACGACGGCCAACACTGGCAGCGGAGCAACTGGGTGGATCTGGGGGGACACGGGCACCACGACGGCGCCACCGAGCCGGGCGTCGTCGAGCTGGGAGATGGCCGGCTGCTGATGCTGATCCGCACCAACCTGGACCGCTTCTGGTACGCCTTCAGCGAGGATGGAGGCCGGCACTGGCGCACAATCCGGCCCAGTCCGCTGGATGCCAGCAGCGCCCCCGGTTTCATCCTCCGGCTGCGCAGTGGGCGGCTTGCGGTGGCGTGGAACCGGCTCTGTCGCGAGGGCGCGGAGGAGGTGCCCCGGATTGCCGCCCCGAGCGCCGCGTCGCAGGTGGCTGCGTCCTGGCATCGCGAGGAGCTCTCACTCGCCCTCTCCGAGGATGAGGGCGAAACGTGGACGCGACCGGTCGTCATCGCGCGGGAGCCAGGCGGGCAGCTCGCCTATCCCTATCTCTTCGAGCGGCGGCCCGGCGAGTTGTGGCTCTTCACGCGCTACACGTGGGATCGGGGGCACAAGCCCGCGCCGCCACTGCGTGTGCGCATCGACGAAGCGGAGCTGTGGTCGATAGCCCGCTCATAGGAGCGGCCGGAATCCCCCATCCCCTCCCTCCCCCAAGATGGGGAGGGAGAAGGAGGAGTGAACACTGAGTTTACAGCGAGCGCAGGTAGGCGATGCCGCTGGAGAGCTTCTCCTCGGCGGTGCGATCTCCCGCGAAGTCCTCGATAGAGATATAGCCGGAGTAGTTCACGGCCCGCAGGCACTCGAAAAGCTTCGGGAAATCGTAGAGGCCCATGCCCATCGGCACGGCGCGCCACTTCCACTTCTGAGTGCCCTTCTCATCCACCTCGGCCGGCTCGGGGCGGTGCGCACCGACGTGCAGGTGGGCCAGGTAGTCCCCCAGCAGCTGGATGGCAAGCGGAATCGTCTCGAAGCCGTCGCGCACCATATTCTGCGGGTCGTAAATCACGCCGATATCGGTCGCGGGGAAGTTGGAGACAATGCGATAGGCCAGGGAAGCACTGGGATGGATGGTGCCCCCGTGCATCTCGACCAGGACCTTCACGCCGTATTTCCGGGTGATCTCCAACGCCTGGCCATAGGCGTCCACGGCCTCCTGGTACAGCTCGTGGTAATTCACCTCGCCGGTGTAGCCACGCGGGCAGCTCAACCGGATGGCCGGGCAACCGCACGCCTGCGCGCCTTCGGCCAGAAGACGGACCTGCTCCAAGTCAGTCGCGGAGCAGGCCGAAGCAAACCCAGCAATGCCCAGGCCATGATCCGCGCAGACACGCTTCACTTCCTCGGCGCGCGAGAGGATGTTCTCAGGAGAGAGGTCCGTGAGGTGCCGGCCCCAGGCGCTGGGCGCGGCGTTCTCCTGGCCGGGCGCGAGCCGGCGCACGCGCCACTCTACGCCGTCGAAGCCAAGCCGCTGCAGCAGCTGGCACGTCTGCACCAGATCATACTCCGGCAGCATCACCGTCGTTGCCGATATCTTCATGATTTCTCCTCCAGTCGGGAAGTGGCCGCCCGTATCGAGACGGATCCGGGGATCTGCCTTCTCCGCGCGGCCAGGAGGCACCTTCCTCTCGGCGTTTGGCACACCGGTTGGCCGCTGCAGGGGCCACTTTCGGGAGCGAACCGCGCTGCGCCGGTGTCCTGGCACTTGGGAGCATAACGCATGGCAATCGCGATTGGCACAGGGGTCTTCCTCATCTTCATCGGACGCTTGGTCTATTACCGCGTCTACCGGTGGCTACAAGAGCAAGGGCGGCTGCGTAGCAAGGATCCCGATCACTTCGGAATCTTCCTGCTGACCACAGGGGCGGCGATCGCCATCTGGTTCGCGCTGGATGCGGCGATGCAGTGGCAGACGCCATTCCACTGGCGCGTGGCGGCGATTCTCGCAGGGTTCCTGCTCGCCGACGGCCTTATGGCGGGTCTAGGTCGGAACTGAACAGCGGGATGCTCGCTGGCGGCCGGTCCGCTCTCGCTACCCGCCTGGGAGGAGCACGGTCACGAGGACGTCATAGAGCGCATGGGTATAGACGACGATGCCGAACCCTCGCGCGATGAAGAGGACGTTGAGGATGAGGCCGGCCAGGAAGCGGTAGAGGAAGGAGTGGAGCGAGAAGGCATCGGCCATCGAGCCCACGTAGTGGTAGGCGGAAAAGAGAAACGCACCCAGGAAGACCGCGGCGATGTAGGCAGGCACCGGCCTGGCACCCATTCCCTGGCGCAGAAAGAAGAAGAGGGCCGACACCAAGATCACGCGAAAGACTAGCTCCTCATACAGCCCCGCCCCCAGCGAAAGGATGAAGCGCGCCGGCGCATCCAGCGACTCCATGCCCGGCGCCAGGAAGGGAATGCGGAAGAGGGAGCCGAGCAGGAAGTTGATCACGCCGCCGAAGAGAAGCGCGTAGACGCAGCTCTCGGCAAACATGAGCACGAAATAGGGCTTGATCAGCCGGATGCGCTTGGGCACCGTCTCGAAGCGATAGATCGCCACGATGCCGAGGAAGAGCAGGCCCACGAAGGCGTGCTGCCCGTAGGGTCCGAGGAGCATAAACGGCTCCTTCAACGCCACATCGGCAGCGTTGCGCACCCCAGCCGGCGAGCCAAAGTTGAGCCACCACACCCCGACCTCATACAACACCAGGAGCGGCAGCACCGCCGCCGCGGAGTAGGTGAGCGTCCTCGATAACTCGTAGTAGGTCTGGGGCTTGCGCGAGCCGTTCCGCGATTGCGACATTCCCTTCTCTCTCCGCCGCTATTCTACCACGTTGAGCCACTTCCGCCAAGGGCATTGCGCCCGGGCCCACACGCAGCGTGCGGGCTTGCGCTCCCGCAATATCACGCCGGCCAGCAGGCGCGGGGGTTTGGGCCTGCGCATGCATCCAGGCGGGCCCAGGGCGGAGTGGCCTGCCTCTTGCTGGTTCATCCCGTGCCGGATCGGCGGGAACGGCTGCTCTCGCCTTCCTGCCGCCGCAAGATCGGGAGAGTGATCGATGCTGCATCCGTGGAATGGAGGGACGCCCGGCTGGGAAATCACTCTGGTAGCCATCAGGATCTCCTTTTTGAACGCCCTCCTTGTTGGGTTGGCGTTCCTGATCCGCTCGTTCCGCGCGTGTTCCTCTGAGGAGCGGCTCCTTACGTATCAAGAGGCGCGCTGTGTGCAGATGAGGCGGGATCGATGGTGAACGTCTGAACGGCGAGGGGGAATGCTGTTGAAAGTCGCTCGGTTTTCATCAGCCAGGGACGCGGTCGATTTCGCGCGGGAGGCACGGGCAGCCGGGTGGCGTATCACGCTGCCGGATGCCGCCTATCCCGTGACGTGGGCCTCACTGCGCGCGACACTCCTGGGCGCGGTCCTCGGAGGCATTCTTCTCGGCACGGTGGGTGGCCTCGGCGAGCTGGGGTTGATTCGGCTCCGGGGCCTGGAACCCCTCTTCGCGGCGCCGCTGCTGGGCGTCGTGTTCCTCCTCGCCGTCGCCGGGGCAAGTCTTGGCGGACTGATCGCCGCATTGATCTGCCTGCGACCGGTACCCTTGCTGACCCCCGGACAACCGTACCGCGTGTGCATCGATGGCCGGGGGAATAACGAGGCGATGGCCAACCTCGCGCGTCGCTACGGCGGCAGCCTGGATGGCCAGGGCAGCCTGCAAACCGAGGCGGCCCCGCCCCCCAGCGCGCGGGAGATGACTCTCCCGCGCTGGCTGGCGCGGGGGATCGCGGTGGTAACGGCAGCCGTTCTGCTCATCGCCACGTTTTATATCTGGCTCGTGGCCCTCTTCCGCGGTCCAAACTCCAACCAGGAGACGCGCATTGGCTACACGCTGAAGAACGCGCAGCGGATCCCGGCGGAGACACCCGCCTCGGTGGGCCGTGCATTGTCACAAATGATGGGCGGCCCCACCCTGGCGGTGCCGGAAGACCCGATCGCGGCCGCCATCCTCGCGCCGGTGGCCGCATCGCGCAACCAAACGCTCGTGTATGGCGGCGCGCCGGCGTCTCAGGAGATTGAGGCGTTGGCAGCCACCGCCCTGCGTGCCCTGCCGGATAGTCGCGTGCTGGTCGTGGTTCCGGTCGAGGCGCCTGCATACGCGCTCCCGCCGGCTTATGCGGCCGCCTTCTTCCGCGCGCCGGTCATCCCCGCCGATTCCCGGGGCATCCCTGCCCCGGTGCGCGCCGCACTGGAGGGCCGCCGGGGCCTGCGCATCTTCCTCGGCGGGCCGGATGGCCTGATTCCCGAGAGCGTCGCGGCCGGGCTCCGCCGTTACGGCACGGTGCAGCGCGTAGCGAGTGGCGACATCTATCGGCACGCGCTCCTCTGGGCACGGGGCCGGTGGGATGATTTCGGGTGGGGCATCAACGAGCGCTTCCAGCGCGATGGCTATCCCTGCTTCGCTCTGGCCAACCCAGAGACGCCCGATTTCGCCGCCGCAGGACTGCCACTCGCCTATCGCGGAAATAACGGCCCGCTGCTCTACACGCCACGGGATCGTCTGGATGGGCTCACCGAGCAGTACCTGTGGCGGCTCTCGCCCGATTACTTTGTCACCCCCTCGGAGGGTCCCTTTATCAACCTGCGCATCCTCGGGGGGCCCGACGCCGTGAGCTATTCGGCACAGGCGCGCGCCGATCTGGCCAGTGAAGTGCGCGCCTACCGAAACCAGGGAGCCGGAATGAGCGGCCTGGCGCTGCTCGGCTGGGCCTGGTTCTTCATTGGGCTGGCCGGCTCCATCTGGGCGCTCTTTGCCATGCCCGCGCGTCTGCCGGAGACGGGCTTCTATCCCCGCCTCTCCTGGCCCCTGGCGATCCTCGTGCTGAGCCCGGTGGGCATCATCGCTTTCCTTCTGTGCTATCAGGGCCGTCCCGTCAGCTACGACGAGGGAAAGCCGGTCTACGTGCGCCCCCTCTGGGCTCGTACCCTCTCGGCGACCACCATGAGCCTGGGCGCCGGCCTGGCGCTCATGATCGCGATCTTCTACCTCATGCAGCTGAATGGGCTCCCACTTTTCACGACGTTCGCCGGCACGCGCCTCTTCTGGCTAGGATCGCCTCTGGCGGCATGGATGTGGGCGCTGATGGTTATCCCGGCGTTCTTCCTCTCCACTCTCCTCTTCACCGGGCCGATGATGGCCGAGATGGCGGGCACCCGCTACCGGGGCGGGGTGCGCCTTGCCGCGCCGGTTGTCGCGCTCTCTTTGGTCACGGCGTCGTTGGGAATGTGGACACTCGTCTGGTACTGGATGAACTTCCATCCCTTGCTGGCGGAGGAGGATCGATGGCTCTGGATCACGCCTCTTTGGTGGGGCGGAACGCTCGGGTACCTCACGGCGCTGATCCCGAACTACCTGATGGAACGCGCCGGGTGGATGGGCGGAGGGTCCTAGGATGGTACGCCCGTCGCTGACACTCCTGGCAGTCGCCGTTCTCCTCGCGCTTGGCCTGGCCTGGATCACGCTGACCTGGGGGGGCTCCGGGGCGCCCCTGACAGCCGCCCCCAACCAGAACGCGGAGCTGATGGAGCTGACCGGCACCACGGCCCGACTTTCTGGACAGACCCACCTGCGCACGGCGGTTGCCTATGCCCAGGCGGTCTACGCCGCGAATCAGGACCCGGATCGGCCTGGGGCGGTGCTCCTCGTGCGCGATGATGACCCTGCAGCCGCCATCGCCGCCACGCGCCTGCAACAGGTGCCGGTGAACGCCCCCATGCTCTTTGTCACGGATGGAGGCACCCGGGTGCCGGATGCCACGATGGATGAGCTGCTGCGCCTCAACCCCAAGGGGGTGATGGTGGACAACAACGTTCAGGTCTATCTTGCCGGGAAGATTCCCGAGAGCGTGCAGCAGCAAGTGGAGAAAGCCGGTTTCCGCGTGCGCCGCCTCTTCGCGGAGAATGCCGTGGCCCTGGCCGAGGAGCTGGATGAATTCCTGGCCGTGCTCAAATCGAACCACTCCGAGGAGATCCTCATCGCCGCTACCCAGGCAATCGATTATGCCTTCGCCGGGGCAACCTGGAACGCACACCACGGCAGCGCGCTTGCCTTCGTCACCCCGGATGGCGTGCCGCCCGAGACGCGTCGGATGCTGCGCCGGCGCGCGCCTAGCCGCGCCTACCTCTATCTCTTCGCGCCGCCCAACGTGGTGAGCGCGTCCGTGGCAGCCGAGCTGTCGCGGTACGGCCACATCCAGCGCATTCCGGGGACCACACCGCAGGAGATGGCCGTACGCTGGGCGGCCTACCGCGATGAGGGCCGGCGGTTGGGCTGGTGGATTGGCGAAAGGGCACGGAGGATCGGCTGGGGCATCACCGAGCCGGGACACAACGCGATCCTGGCCAACCCCGCCGACTGGCGCGAGGTGGTGCCCACAAGCGTCCTCTCGCATCTGGGGAAACACGCCTTCCTGCTCCTGACCAATCCCGACGGCACGCTGCCCGCCTCGGTGCGCGCCTACCTGCAGTTGCTCAAGCCGGCGCGCACTCACCCGAGCCAGCAGATCTTCAACTTCGGTTGGATTGCTGGCCAAGGTGTGCCCGCCGCGACAGCACGCCAGTTCAGCGACCTGCTGCGCGTCGCCGAGCCCTCCGCGCCGGCCCCATAGGCGCGGGTGCTTGCGCCCGCGCGATGCAAGCAGGGCTTGTTTGGCCGGCCGGCGAAGCTACACTCCGGGCATAGCCCACACGCGCGAAACGGAGGTCGCGGAATGTCTGGGGGGAGAAGCCATCACGTCTCTGAGTTTCAAGCCGGACTTCGAGGAGGCCAAGCAGCGCTGGCTCGCCTTCTGGGAGGGCGAGATGCTGGACCGGCCCGTCTGCAACATGCTGGCGCCCAAAGACGGCCACCACTACGTGCCCACGCCGAAATACATGGCCGGCGCGCGCGAGGCGTTTGACACCGTCATCCCGCAGGTGCTTGCGCACGCCGAATCGATCTATTGGGGTGGCGACGCCATCCCCTGCTACACCCCCAGCTTCGGCCCCGACCAGATGGCTGCGTTTCTGGGGGGCGAGATCCTCTTCCCGGAGGAGGAGACGCGCACCAACTGGGTGAAGCCGTGCATCGATGACTGGGAGAAGGCACTCCCCATCCGTCTGGACCCCGAGAATCCGTGGTGGAAGCGCATGCTTGCCTTTATGGACGCGCTTTCCGAAGCCCTCCAGGGGAAGATGCTCGTCACGCATCTCGACCTCCACAGCAATGCCGATGCCCTGCTTGCCTTGCGCGGGGGCGAGCGCCTCTGCCTCGACATGATCGACATTCCTGAGACGATCGACCGGGCGATGGCCAGCGTGCGCCGCCTCTATGTCCCCATCTATGAGCAGCTCTACCGCGCGGGCCGCATGGATACCGTCGGCACGCTCGGATGGGTGCGTGCCTATCACCCGGTGCGGACCAACACCATTCAATGCGATTTTGCCGCCCTGATCGGCCCCAAGCAGTTCCGCCGCTTTGTTCTGCCCGCGTTGGAAGAGGAGGCGGCCTACCTCGGTCACTGCGTCTATCACCTCGATGGTCCCGAGTGCCTGGTCCACCTCGATGACCTGTGCGCCATTCCAGGCTTGGATTGCATCCAGTGGACCACCGGTGCCCGCAACAAGCCGTTCATTGAGTGGATGGACCTGCTGAAGGAGATCCAGGCGAAGGGCGTTGCCGTCTGGGTCCCCTGCAACACCGAGGAGATCAAGATCTACCATCGCGAGCTGCGGCCCGACCGGGTCTTCTATGACTGCTCGGCGCCCAACCCGCAAGAGGCAGAGGCGACGCTAGAGTGGCTGAAGAAGAACTCCTAGGCCGCTTGCTCACCGCGCCCGCTCGAAGGCGCCAGGTGTTGCCGCCCCGCTTGCCATCTGAAGCCTGGCAGGAGAGGCCCTCGCCACGAAGAACTCCCTCCCAGAGCGCTAACTCTCGCATCCCGCCGTCTCGCCCCGCGGACGCCGGCGGGTGCGGATGTGCCGGCCGGTCGCATCACTCGCACTGCCCGTATGCCAGGCAAGCGCCGTAGATGAGCGGCACGCGGGGGTAACACCCCGCGCACATCGAGTGATCCGGCTCGGCCAGATGGGTTGATTGAGCAGGCGGCTTGCCGCCCGAAAGAGATTTCCTACCAGAGAATAGTTTCTCGAGGATTTACCCAGGGGGGAGGGGCGTCATGAAGATCAAGTATCTCGCGCACAGCAGCTTTTTGGTCACCACCGAGAGCGGCACCCGGATCCTCTTTGATCCCTACTCGCCGGGCGCCTACAGCGGCTCGATGCGCTACGGCGCGATCCGTGACGCGGCGGATATCGTGGTGGCTTCGCATGAGCACCCGGACCATGGCGGGACGGATAGCATCGCGGGGAACCCGGTGGTCATCCACGGCCTGCAGCTGATGAAGAGCGCGCCGCGCGCGATCAAGGACATCACGTTGCGCGCCGTGCCCACCCTCCACGACCAGAGCGGCGGCAAGGAGCGGGGCGAGAACGCGCTGTTGATCCTCGAAGCGGACGGAATGCGCCTCTGCCACGCCGGGGACCTGGGCCACGTCCTCACCGACGAGCAGGTGCGCCAGGCAGGCGATATCCAGATCCTGCTCTTGCCCGTGGGCGGGCATTTCACCATCGATGCCGCGGAGGCCACCCGGGTGATGGAGCAGCTCTCGCCCCGGATCACCATTCCGATGCACTACAAGACGCCGGATATCGACTTCCCTATCGGCCCGGTGGATGATTTCCTGGCAGGTAAGAGCAACGTTCGCCGGACCGATAGCAGCGAGCTGACCCTGCCCGGGCCAGACGCGCTCCCAGCCACGCCCGAGGTGGTCGTGTTGAAACACTCACTCTGATCTGGGCCAGCCTGCACCCGCAGCCAACTGGGAACGGCGTGGGTTGGGAGGGGGAGCCCGAAGGGCTTTGCCAAGAAGCAGCGCGGTGCTTCAGCGCCACGCCCGAGTGCGCAGCACCCCCGCGCTTCGTGGCTGGCCTACCCGAAGAGACCCTCATCACGCATGACGAGGAGCGCCTCGCGCATCTTCCCAAGCGCCTCGTCGATGTCGGCTTCTGTGTGCGAGTAGTTGGGGTACATCACCGAGTAGATCATCACCCCACGCTTCAGAATCTCGCCTTCGAAGCGGAGCATCAGCTCGGCGTTGCGCGCCGGGTCGCCTGTAGTGAAGACCAGCTGGCCGCAGGGCGGAAGGCCGCGCACGGTGGCAGGCACGCCGTACTTGTTGAAGAGCGAGCGCATCCCCTCGTGGAGCTGCTTGCCCCGCGCCCAGAGGTGGCCGATCACATCCTCGCTCCGGTAGACCTCAATCGCCGCCTTGGCCGCCGCCAGGGAGAGCGTATCGCCTCCGAAGGTAGAGGAGACTACCGCCTGGCGCACCGTCTCCATCACGTCCCGCCGGCCGAGGTAGCAAGAGAGCGGCATGCCATTGGAGATCCCCTTGGCAAAGACGGCCAGGTCCGGGGTGACGCCGAAGTAGCCCTGCGCGCCGGCCACCGAGAGCCGGAAGCCCATGACAATCTCATCGAAGATGAGCAGCGCGCCATGCTTCTCGGTCAGCTCGCGCAGCGCCGGGTAGAAGGCATGGCCCTGCTCGATATCCGCGTAAGCGCATGCGACCGTGACGGCGGCGATGCGATCGCCCTCGCGCGCGAACGCCTCCTCGTAAGGCCGGATATCGCCCCAGGGAAGATCCCGATAGGATGCGGCGGCGCCCTCGGGCATTCCCGGAGTGGTCATCGTCTGCAACCAGCCGTGGTAACCGCACTTGAGGACCAGCTCGCGCCCGGTGAAAGCGCGCGCGAGCTTGATCGCGGCGGCCATCGCCTCGCCGCCCGTCTTCAGAAAGCGAACGCTCTGCGCGCAGGGGATGATCTCCACCAGATGCCGGGCGACTTCCACCTCCAGCGGCGTCGCGTACCCAAAGATAATTCCGTTCTCCAACTGCCGCCGGATCGCATCCTCAACCGCCGGATAGCGGTAGCCCAGCGAGATAGGTCCGAGGGCGTTCCGAAAATCGATATACTCGTTGCCGTCCAAATCCCAAACACGGCACCCCTGCCCGCGCGTCACGAAGCAAGGTTCCACGCCGCGCAAGGCGGCTCGTGGCGCCTTGGAGTGGGTCTGCGTCGCCATGGGGATGTAGGCGTTCGCCTCATCCCACAGCTTCCAAGATTCTTCAACCGTATGCTTCCGGGCCACTTCGGCTGCTCCTCTCCGACGGTAGCGCGGTCCTGCTCGCGCAAAGAGCGCCGCGCCAACACTCTCTCGCTTCCGCGCCGCCTGCCGCATTCCTCTTTTGAGGTCGCCCCGGATGGCCAATGACGCTGCGAATACCTTCTGGAACGTGTGGGGAGGATCTTGCGGGAAGAGACCGGGTGTGATATGATGGGGTTCGAACCACAAGCAAGCATCGATTTCCGGGCGACGCGCCGGGGGCAACCCCCGGGCCCTGTGGAGGGAGCCCGGATGATCGTGGCATGGAGCAATCGTTGAGCATCCTTCAGGCAATCTTTCTTGGAGCCGTTCAGGGAATCACCGAGTTTCTTCCGATCAGCAGCTCTGGACATCTTGTTGCTCTCCCGGCAGTGCTCGGCTGGAAGGAGCACAGCCTCCAGTTTGACATCGCGCTGCACATGGGCACCGTCCTGGCGCTCATCCTCTACTTCTGGAAGGACTGGGCATCGATGGGCCTGGCCATTCTTGGTCTCGGCCCCGGAACCCCGGAGGAGCGCCGCGAGCGTTCACGGCTCGCATGGGTCTTGATGGTCGCCTGCGTTCCCGCCGCGGTCCTGGGCGTGACCATCGCCGACGCGGCTGAGACGACATTGCGCTCGCCGCTGCTGGTCGCCGGCATGCTGGCTGGCGTTGGCGTTCTCCTGCTCATCGCCGATCGCACCTCTCGCGGCGCGCGCACGGTCAAAGATGCGCGCCTGTTGGATGGCGTGACGGTGGGGCTCGCGCAAGCGCTCGCGCTGGTGCCGGGCGTCTCGCGCTCGGGGATCACGATGACCGCGGGCCTGATGCGCAACCTGTCGCGGGAGGACGCGGCGCGCTTCTCCTTCCTCCTCTCCGTGCCGGTTACCCTTGGCGCGGGGCTTTTTGGGCTACGCGATCTCTTCCTGGGCGGCCTCCCGGCATCCGACCTGGCGCCTTTCGTCGCGGGCACGGTCGCATCCGCCGTCGTTGGCTACGCCACAATCGCCTTCCTCCTCGATTACGTCCGCAAGCATGATCTGCGCATCTTCGTCTACTACCGGTGGGCGCTCGCCGCGCTGATTGTGGCCATCCATTTCATCCGCTCCTGAATGGAACGCGCGCCTGGCAGGCGCGCGTTCCACGAACCGCCAGCCAGCCGCCCCATCCGCGCGGCATCGGGGTTCGCGCCCACGGGCCGAGTTTCCAGGCCGTTCGTTCGGGGAAAAGCTCCGCTGCATGGGAACGCGCCGCCCGGCCCCGGCATGCCTCCGGGGTCCTGGCGCCCGATGAGCGAAGGGAGCGATGAGCGGAATGGAGCGCAAGCAACGCCCGGAGGTGCCGGTGCCAGAGCAAATCGAGCGCTGGCACCACCCCGGACCGCCCACGGTGGATGAGGTGCCGGAGGAGATCGAGGAGCAGCGTCTGGAGGCGACACGGCGCCAGCAGAAGATGACCGAGGACAAGACCGGAGAGGCGGAGTAGCCGGAGCCTGCCTGATGCACCGCGAACGGGTCTTCGATTTCTGGCTGACCGCCGCTGTCACCGTCGCCCTGTTCATCCCGATCTGGGGCGTGTTGCTGCGGCCCACCGGGTTGATCCGTCTGCCCGTCTACCTCCTCTACCTGGGCGTGCCGGCGCTCGCGGTCATCCTCGGCGCTCTGATCTATGGGGCCCGGAGTAACCGGGTGCTGCTGAACCGCTTCCTGGTCGGCTACGCGGGCGGGTTTACGGCGACCGCCATCTTCACGCTGCTCACCGTTGGGGCGGGGCCGTGGCTGGATACTCCGAACGTTGCGGTGGCGCTGGGCCAGTGGGTCCTGGAGCGGCCACTGACGGCGCCCGTGACGCCGGCCGTGATAGCGGTCGGCATGGCCTACCACTTCTTGCTCAACGGCGCCGCGTGGGGCGCTGCCTACGCGCTCCTTTTCGGGAAGGCCCCCTGGTGGCTGGGCCTCCTGTTCGGCTTCTTCATCTGGGCCGTGCTCGTGCTCTCCCCACCGTTCTACCAGTGGGGCCTGGCCGGCGCGGCATCCGGGGCCTGGCTCCTGATCGCCCTCCTCCTGGTGCATTTCGTGTATGGTGGCATTGTGGGCTACATCGTCTATCGTTGGGTCTTTCCAGAAGTGGGCATGGAGGGGATCAAAGCGATCCGCCCACTCTACGCGTGACGCGCGCACGAGGCGAAGGGAGCCGCGATGGCACTGCAGGTGGAGGAGCGCGTGCGAAGCCACGTATCAAGCGGGCAGCCGGAGAGCGGCGTGGTGCGTCGGATCGCGACAGACGGCCTGATCTCTTACGAGCTGGCCGATACGGAGCTGGCGCACGGCACCAGCCTGGGCAACGCGCTCGGGTTCGCCACATCCAAGGGCACCGGAGCGGTCGAGAACCTCTTTAGCGTGGAGCTTGGCCTGAGAGTGACCGGCTCGCTGGTGGTACACTACTTCGCCGGCTACACCGATCTCTCGCACCTCGCCGTGGAACAAGAGCACCCGTCGGGATCCGGAACGCTCGTGCTCCTCCAGCAGAACGCGCCCGGCACGTTCCTACTCCACCCGAGCTACCAGCGACATCGCTTCATGCTCAGCAATGGCGTCGCTGTCGAAGAGACCTTCTTCCTTCCGCGCACGGGCGATGCCGACCCCTGCCTTCTCCATCAGGCGGTCCGCCTGGAGAATCGGTCCGACCACCCGGTCGTCCTCGCGGTCGTCGGCGCGCTCGTCTTTGCCGGCGATACGGGCGGGGATCTGAGAGCCGAGTATGATTCCCGTCTCGGAGCCCTGGTGGCCTGGAACGCCGCGCATCCCGAGTGGGTGCGCGTTTTCGGATGCCCTGCGGGAGTGGATGCCCACCTGGCAACCACGGATCTGGAGCGCGCCTGGCACCCCTACCGCCCGCTGCCAGACCGCATCGAGGGGGAAGGCGACCTAGCCGGAGCGTTGCAGGTCGTGCGCTTTCTGGAGCCGGGGCAAACGGCAGAGTTGAGCTTCGTCGTCGCCTTCTCGTGCCACGGTCGAGACGACGCGGAGCGCATCTATCGCGAGCACCGCGGCACGCGCGACCTCCTTGCCCGCACCACGGCGCACTATCGAGAGCGCCTGAGCGTCGCCGAAGTGGCCACCCCGGACCCGCTCATCAACGATGGCGCGCAGTGGTCGAAGGCCAACATGCTCCGCGTGCTGGCGCGGTATCCGACCGGTATCGCCTTTACCAACGAGCCCGGCATCTCCTCGAACGTCGTGGCGCGCGACGTGGCCTGGTTCGTCTATGGCTGCGATTTCGTCCTGCCGACCGCGTGCTGCCGGATGCTGCATATCCTCGCGCAGACCCAGGATCCGGGCGGCAAGGTGATGGAGTACTACGATGCACGCACACTGCGCACCGAGGATTATGGGTTGAACATCAACGACGCGACCCCGCTCTTCCTCATGGCCGCGGGGCACCACCTGAAGACGACGGGCCACGTCCACTGCGCGGAGGTCCTCTATCCGGCGATGGTGCGGGCAGCCGAGGCGCTCCTGAGCGAGCGCGATGAGCGCGGGCTCGTCTTCTGCAGCGCACGGGGCACCGGGGAGCATGGAATCTGCGGGTGGCGTAACGTCATGCCAAATGTGACGATCAACGGCGCCGTCACCGAGGTGAACAGCGAGGCATACGCAGGCTTGCGCGCGGTGGCCGAAGCCGCCGAGGCCCTCGGAATCGACGGCGATGCCCGGCGGTTCAACCGGGAAGCCGGCCTCCTCCGCGTCGCCATCGAGAAACACCTGAGAAACCCGGACAATGGTCTCTACTACCTGAATATCGATGTCGATGGCCGGGCGCACTCCGAGGTCACCGCCGACCTGGTATTTCCCCTGATCGGTGGCGTGTCGGATGAGGAGACGACGCGGCTGATCAGCGAGCGGCTGAACCACCCCGACTTCATGACCGAGGCGGGCCTGCGCACGCTCTCACACTTCGATCCGCTCTACACCCCCGATCGCCTGGTGGGGCTGCAAGGCGGCGTGTGGCCAGGCGTCACCTGGTGGTACGCCATGTCCTGCCTCCACGCCGATCCCGGACTGATGGTCGAGGTGTTGCGGCGCAGCTACTGGCAGTATATCCGCGAGCCGAAGCGCTACAACACCGTGCCCGGCCAGTTCTCCGAGTGGTTCGATGGCGAGGCGCTGCAAAACCGGGGGATGCGCCTCTCTCCCTGGGAGCCGCCGCGCTTCCTCTGGGCGCTGCTGGAGGGCGCACTGGGCGTGCATCCCCATTACGACCGATTGGCGGTCGAGCCAACGCTACCTCACGACTGGAAATGGTGTCGGGTGCGCAACCTTCCTTACCGGGGGCAGTCGCTCTCGTGGTTCCTGGCGCGCTACGGCGATGGCCTGCACCTCCTCACCACCGATCCCGTCGAGACGCCGCTCATCATGGAGCGATTCGACGAGGACGTGAGCGACCTCGTCATCCCCGAGGGGG
>JAAZEM010000110.1 GCA_012512265.1 Armatimonadota bacterium
CAACGCCCTCATCTTATCAGAAAAGAACGTCGCTTGTCAAGAGGAATTTCCCGGTCTCTGTCGAAACCCCAAGCACTCCCTCGTGACAGCCCATATCTTACCAGAACCCATCCCGAGTGTCAACCACCAAATTGCCGTTTGGCCTATGGCCATAAAGATCGTCTCACTCTCTCCATAGGCACTACAAAGTACCTCCATCCATCTGTGCGGGCTCGTCCTCGCCGACGTGGGCTCCCACATGATCTCATAGCCTGGAGCATGTAATGCGTATACCTTGCGTTACGTTACCATTAGTCGCCGGCAGCCTCTTCGCTAAGACGTCCGTGTCGCGCCCAGCTCCATTGCTCGATCGTCGCGGAACGCCGCGCGAGGATCCGGGTGGGCGTTCCCCACCACCATCCATTGATAAAGGCATTCGATCATCGACGGCGCGCCCCGCTCCCCCTTACGCCCGTCGCAAGGCACGTCTCATCCTCATCGCGCACAGTACTCGCGAGTACCATTCCCGCGGCGAGCAGCACCAGGTTTTTCACCACGAACTCGCCGATGAGCGTCAGAAGGAGGGGCGACCCCGCGAAAGCCAGATCTGGCCGGACGAGGAGCACCAAGAAAGTGCCGGCCAGTTGCGCGGCCAGGAGCAGGAGCGTCAAGCGCAGGAACAGGCGAAAGAGGAGCCCGACCCCAATCGCGACCTCCCACACGCCGAGGAATGGCACAAACCAACCGGCAGGGAGCCACGCGACGGTGGTTGCCACCAGATCGGCGACGGGGCTGACGCCGGCAACCTTCAGGCCGCCGAACCACACGAAGACGATCCCAAGGGCAACACGCAGAGCCGGCACGCTGTGGCGCTGAAACCAGGCCACGACCCGCCGGTCCACCTGCTCAAACCACTGGCCGAGTCCTTCCATGGCGTTCCCCCTGACGAGGGTCTCTTACCCCATGGAGTCCCCGTTGCCTACATGCCACCTTGCCGGAGCCTGCGCGCCAGCCGCCCGCGGATTATCGCGCAACCCATGGTTCTGCTGGGCCCGCCTCTTCCTGCGGCGAGTTTCCATCGACGGGGTTCGACACCATCCCCGGCCACGGCTCCATCCGCCCAGTCAACAGGGGATCCTCCGTCTCGCGCATCCAGCGGTTCAATCGCGCGCGCATCTCTGCCAGCGCGTCCGCATACAGTGGGTCCTTCGCTACGTTGCACGCTTCATTTGGGTCGAAGATGAGGTCGTAGAGTGCTTCCTCCTGCTGAGGGCGCTCGCGCCAGCCGTAACGGAGCAACTCTCGCTTACTCACACTCTCATCGCAGTTGGGGAGGACCGGATGCGGATGAACCTCGTAGCGCCGGATGTAGCGGTAGCGTGCCGTCCGCACGCTGCGCATCGGCTCCCTTGCCGCGTGGTAGTTCACCTCAGCGAAGACCTCATCCCGCACCGACTCGGCATCGCCTGTGACGAGCGGCATCAAAGACGTGCCCTGAAGCCAGTCGGGCTGCGGAATCCCAGCCATCTGGCACAGAGTCGGGAAGATGTCCACGTGGCTGACGAGGGCATCCACCACCTTACCCCCGGTAAACCCGCCCGGGCCGCGCAGGATCAGCATGACGCCGGTGCCGTGATCGGTCAAATTGCACTTCATGAAGGGGAAAGCGATCCCGTGGTCGGTGGTACAGACGACCAGCGTCTCTTCGGCAAGACCGCTCTCCTCGAGGGCATCGAAGACAATCCCCATGCACTCGTCAAGCCGCCGGACGCTGGCGCGGAAGTCGGCAAAGTCGCGACGTATCTCGGGAAGATCCGGGAGCGGCGCGGGCGGCCGACAGTAGCGAGGATCGCCCAGAGGCGAGGCCTCGCCGTTGTGCCATTGGATGCCTCTGCCCGTGCGGTGCGTCAATGAAAAGCCGCAGGAGAGGAAGAAAGGCCGGTCATGCCGTTCGGCAAGAAACGCGGCTGCCCGGCGGGCCACCCCCTCCTGGGTATTCCCCCCGGGGCCGTCATCAAGGAAACGCTCGTAGCCAAGGAGCTGCCGGTCGGCAGCCTCGTGCTGCATCCCGGACAGCGCCGTCTCGTAGCCGTTCCGGCTCAGGAAGCTCGCCAGATGCTGGCGATAGTCGTTCAGGCGCGAGCCGCGGTGAGCCAGACCAATCATCCCATTGGAGTGAGCATATCGCCCCGTGAGCAGAACCGAGCGACTGGCGGAACAGGTCGGGTTGGCGCAAAATGCCTGGCGGAAGAGAACTCCCTCTTCCGCGAGCTGCTGGATACGCGGGGTCTCCACGGCATAGCCGTACGGCTGCACATAGCGCCCGGTGTCATGCGAGTGAATATACAGAATGTTGAGGCGACCCATGCCTCTCCCCTTCCCTGCGATGTTCCGAAGTCAAAACGCGGGGAATGCCGCCGTTCTCCCGCCGGCGCGATAGCCCGCACGCCGGACGAACGCGCCACGGGCCCGCCCGGCGTCATCAAGGAGCAGAACCGCCACGCTCACGCAGTGGAGCATCCGGAACCCGGATCCCCTGCTGGCGTACCGCTGTAAAGCAGACGATCGTGGAGGCCAGTACGGGTGCCGCCCGGCCCCCACGATCGCCAGCCACCGTGTCAACACCCGTGCGCTTCGTTGGGCCGAAGCCCTCGGATAGGAGCGGGCACGCCTCAGACGCCCTCTCGGAGCCTCTCCATGGCATCGGCGATCGCAGCGCAGATGTACTCGTTCTCTTCTCGCGTCATCAGCGGGTGAGTCGGCGGGCAGAAGAGCCGGGCGCCCAGTTCATCCGCCACCGGCGTCTCCTGGCCCTGGGTGTGCTTCGCCACGAAAGGCACCACGCGGTGGACGGGCGGGTTAGCCACCACCGTGTTCACCCCGTACTCCTCGCGCAGCATGGCCATCAGGCGGTCGCGCTTCTCGCCGGCCCACTCCTTGGGCACCAGGCACGTGTAGAGGTAGTAGGTGTGATAGCAATCAGGCGGCTCCACCGGAAGCGTCAGGCCTTCCACGTCCTTCAGCATCTCGGTGCGCTCTTGGGCCACTTTGCGGCGCGCCGCGATGAAGCTATCGAGCTTGCGGAGCTGCACCAGGCCAACCGCGGCCTGCACCTTCGTCATCTTGTAGTTGCTGCCCCAGCCGTCGCTCCCACCGAACTGCCGGAGGGCACGCAGCCGCTTTGCGGCCTCCAGATCGTCCGTGGTGATGGCGCCGCCCTCACCGAGGGTGGTCATATTCTTCTGGGTGTGGAAAGAGAAGACGGTCATCCACCCCCTCTTGCCGATCTTCGTGCCCTTGTAGCCGCCTCCCAGCGCGCGCGCCGCATCGCCAATCACCTTGGGAGGACCATACTTCGGGTGTGGGTGGCGCTCCGCGATCTCCAAGTAGTCATCAATCGGTGCCGAGAGGCCATTCATATGCACTGGGAAGATGGCGCGCGTGCGCGGGGTGATCCGCCGTTCCACGTCGTTTGGATCCGCCTGGAGAGTTACCGGGTCCACGTCGCACACCACCAGGCGGGCGTTCTGCCCCAGGACCGCCACCAATGCCGCGCGGAAGTTGAGCGTGGGGACGATCACCTCGTCCTCTGGCTGCAGATCCAGCGCCATCAGCGCCATATCGATGCCCGTGCCCGCCCCATTGATCGAAACGGCATCCGCCGTACCGCAGTAGGCGGCGAACGCCTGCTCGAAGTCGGTGATCTCCTTACAGATGAAGCCAAAGCCGACCGTGGGGTCCATCGATTCGCGAATCGTCTTAACGACGACGTCGATCTCCTCATCCGTATAGTAGCCACCCAACAATGGCTCGGCCGGCCAGTTGCGGCTCAAGCGCCGCGTCTGCAGGATCTCCTTGCGAAGTGCTTTGTCCATGGTCATCTCCTTGGTGCCCGTGGTAGCGCAAGCCGCGTGGGGGAGATGCGCCACGCCAATCTCCCCCTATCACTGCGGTCAGCGCGAGCGCCACGGTCGCCGGCGCATTCCACACCCTACTATCATGCCGCGAGTATCGCCTTCAGATTGGCCGCGGCGCGCGCGGTCGCGATCACCGGATCCTCCGCGCCCTCGTACTCGACCGAGAAGAAACCGGTGTAGCCACTCGCCTGCAGCTTCTTCGCGGCAGTGCGAGGCACCACGCCCACGCCGATGACGGCGCCCACATACCGCTTGCCATCGGCCGCCAGAATCCCCTTCCCATCCTCTGCGGAGAGGGCCCAGTCCTTGCAGTGGAAGTGGACGACGCGGCCTGCCAGCTTCTCGAGCGCCGCCAGCTCTTCTTCTCCGGCGAGCAGGAAGTTGCCGTCGTCGAAGCAGAGGCCCAGGTCGGGATGGGCATCCGCAAACTCCAGCATGTGCTCGACACGGCCACGCAGGCGATGCGCCCCGCCGTGGTTCTCCACGATGATCTGCACGCCGGAGCCCTTCACCATCTCGCAGGCGCGGGCGATCCCGTCGCAGATGTAGCGGCGCACCTCAGCGTCACTCGCGTTTCCAGCATCCCCGCTCGGCAAGAGCATGATCTGCTTGGCACCCAGGCCCAGGGCCATATCAAGCGCCGGGCGCATCCCCTCCACGGCCGCGGCACGCTTCGCGGGATCCGCGTCGATCACGGGCGCGCCCACCAGGAGCAGCGGCACCGTCAGGCCCAGGTCATCCACCCGGGCGCGCAGCTCCGCGGTGGGCATGCCAGCCGCGTGCGCCTGAACCAACTCGACCCCGGGCACGCCAAGACGGGCGTACTCCTGAAGCATCCCCACCAGGTCCAGCGCGCCCGATGCCAGCGCCCGGCTATAGCAGTAGGTCATGATCGAAATATTCATCTGCATGCTTCTCCTATACCGGCCGGACGAGACGTGGCGAGCGGGAGAGTAACATCTGCCTTGAGGAAGGCGGGCACCCGACGCATCCCCCCGGCCGGTTCCGGCGTTGGCTGCCGCCATCCAGCAGCGCTATGGCTTTAGACGCCCGCGACCGGTTTTCCTTGCGAAGAGCCGGGGGGTGCCCTACAGATGAAGGTGTCACACGCAGAGCCAGCCCGGCTGAGTTGCACGCACCCTTCGAGGTCGCACAACTCAGCCCACGGACCCGCACATCCCGTCCCGTTCAGCCGTGGTAACGCCGGCTTGTGGCCCGCTCTGCGTTCCCTCGGAACGCTCGCGCTTCATTGGCACAGCGTTGACAAGGGGGGCCCCCTGCGTTATAATACAGCGGTTGAGTCTCCTGCTCTTGCTTGTGTGCCAGACACGCAATCCAGCAGCGGGAGGCGAGACGACTGTTGGCATGGCGCCTGCCACGGCGGGCTGTGTGGAGCAACGATCCCCTGGGCAGCAGCCCGGCCCCCTCCCGTTGGGTGGCTTGGGTGGCAGCCAGTGCCTCTCCGGCCCGGGGTGCTCTTCCCCCAAGACTGCCGCTCCCGGCGCGGCCCTGAGGCTGTCGCATGGAGTGTGGCGCGAGTTGTACCGGCGGGTCCGACCCCGCTTTGCCCAGCCGGGCTTGCGATCCGGTTGGGGTAGTGTAAGGAACTGCCGCGTGCCATGCGGCGCGAAAAGGAGATGTTGATGGCTGAGAAACGCGTTTGGCTGTTCCGCGAGGGCGACGCCAGCATGAAGGACCTTCTCGGCGGCAAAGGTGCCAACCTGGCCGAGATGACCAACCTGGGTCTCCCCGTTCCCCCCGGCTTCACCATTACCACCAAGACGTGCATTGAGTACCTTAGCAATGGCGAGAAGATGCCCGCCGGGCTCATGGACGAAGTTGTCGAGGCACTTCGCGATGTTGAGCAGAACATGGGCAAGAAGCTCGGCGATCCGGCGAACCCGCTTCTCGTTTCGGTCCGCTCCGGCGCCAAGTTCTCGATGCCCGGTATGATGGACACCGTCCTCAACCTGGGCCTCAACGATGCCACCCTGGATGGCATCATCAAGCTCACCGGCAACCCCCGGTTTGGCTATGACGCCTACCGCCGCTTCATCATGATGTTCTCGGATATCGTCCTCTCGGAGGAGTATCCGGCGCTCAAGAAGAACAACTTCGAGCACATCTTCGACGCGCTGAAGGCGGAAGTCGGCGCCAAGCAGGATACCGACGTTGATGCCGAAGGCCTGAAGAAACTCGTTGGGCAGTTCAAGGAATACTTCAAGAAGACCACCGGTCGCGACTTCCCCCAGGATCCGATGGAGCAGCTGACCATGGCCATCGAGGCCGTGTTCAAGTCCTGGAACAACAAGCGCGCCAACGACTACCGCAACTTCCATAAGATCCCGCATGACCTGGGCACCGCCGTCAACGTGCAGACGATGGTCTTCGGGAATATGGGCGATGACTCCGGCACCGGCGTTGCCTTCACCCGCGACGTGGCCACCGGCGAGAAGGTCCTTTACGGCGAGTTCCTGATGAACGCGCAGGGCGAGGACGTGGTCGCCGGCGTGCGCACCCCGGTCCACATCGACGAGATGAAGAAGGTGAACCCGGCCGTTTACGACCAGTTCGCCGAGATCGCGAAGAGCCTCGAGAAGCACTACACCGATGTCATGGACATCGAGTTCACGGTGGAGAAGGGCCGGCTCTTCATCCTCCAGTGCCGCGTCGGCAAGCGCACCGCCGCCGCCGCTGTGAAGATCGCCGTGGACCTGGTCAACGAGGGCCTCATCGACAAGGATACGGCGATCTCCCGCGTGGAGCCCAACCAGATCTACCAGCTCCTCCTGCCGCGCTTCGATCCGAAGGAGAAGGACCGCGCCAAGAGCGAAGGCCGCCTGCTCGCCAAGGGCCTGAATGCCTCGCCCGGTGCCGCTGCCGGCCAGGCGATCTTTGACGCCGACAAGGCGGAAGAGCTCGGCAAGGAAGGCAAAGCGGTCATCCTCGTTCGCTCCGAGACCTGTCCGGACGACGTGCATGGCATGCTCGTCGCCAAGGGTATCCTGACGTCGCGCGGTGGCGCCACCTCGCACGCCGCTGTCGTTGCCCGCGGTCTGGGCCTCCCCTGTGTGGCCGGCTGCGAAGCGATCCGCGTGGATGAGGAAGCCCGCTTCTTCACCGTCAACGGCACGACGATCAAGGAGTTCGATGACATCTCCATCGATGGCACCACCGGTGAGGTCTTCGCCGGCAAGCTGGCGACCATCGACCCGAACATCGCCGAGAACAAGGAGCTGCAGCAGCTGCTGGAGTGGGCTGACGAGCGCCGCCGCCTCGAGGTGTGGGCGAACGCCGACTACCCGCGCGACGCCGAGCGCGCCATCGGCTTCGGCGCCCAGGGCATTGGCCTCTGCCGCACCGAGCACATGTTCATGGAGCAGGAGCGCCTCCCGATCGTCCAGGAGATGATCCTGGCCGAGAACAGCGAGGGACGCAAGGCCGCCCTGGCCCGGCTCCTGCCGTATCAGCGCGGGGACTTCAAGGGCATCTTCGAGGCGATGAAGGGTCTTCCCGTGGTCATCCGCCTCATCGACCCGCCGCTTCATGAGTTCCTGCCGGCCCACGACGATCTCCTCGTCGAGGTGACCAAGCTGGAGTGCGCGGGCAACAAGCCCGAGGAGCTGGCAGCGAAGCGGAAGATGCTGGCCGCCGTCGAGGCGCAGCGCGAGATGAACCCGATGCTGGGTCTGCGCGGCTGCCGCCTGGGCCTGATGATGCCCGAGATCATCGGCATGCAGGTGCGCGCGATCCTCGAGGCCGCGGCCGACGTCAAGGCTGCGGGCACCCCGGTGAAGGTGAAGATCATGATCCCGCTCGTCGGGCACGTGAACGAGCTCACCCGCACCCGCGAGTACCTCGAAGCCGAGGCGCAGAAGGTCGTCGCCGAGCGCGGCCCGATCGATTACTCCTTCGGCACGATGATCGAGATCCCGCGCGCGGCTCTGACCGCCGATGAGATCGCCAAGGTCGCCCAGTTCTTCTCCTTCGGAACCAACGACCTGACGCAGACCACCTTCGGCTACTCGCGTGACGACGCCGAGGGCAAGTTCCTGCTCAAGTACGTTGAGGAGAAGATCCTGCCGGAGAACCCGTTCCAGACGCTGGACCAGGCGGGTGTCGGCCAGCTCGTCGAGATCGCGGTTCGCAAGGGCCGCGAGGCCAACCCGAGCATCGAGCTGGGTATCTGCGGCGAGCACGGCGGCGATCCGGAGAGCATCGCGTTCTGCCACAAGGTTGGCCTGAACTACGTGAGCTGCTCGCCGTTCCGCGTGCCGGTGGCCCGCCTTGCGGCGGCCCAGGCGAACATCGCCTACACCGGCCCGAAGGACAAGTAAGCTCGCATCCCGCCCCTTCCCTGGCCCCCGGCCCCGTGCCGGACCCCAGGGAAGGGTGCTCCGGTTCGTTACGAAGGGGGCGGTGCAGTTGCACCGCCCCCTTCGCGCCACTGTAAGACTCCCGGATAAGGGGCGTACCCCATGCCGCGGGGGCCGGCGCGTTTAGCCCCAGAAGCGGTAGATCTGTAGCCGGAAGAGCAGGCCGATAAGGTTCAGGAGCTCGCCGATCACGAACTCGCCGAAGATCAGCCCCAGGAAGAAGGGGAGCGCCCTCCGATAGAGGTTCAGTCCGCCCGCGCGCAGGATCGCCACTTTGCACAGCCAGGCGATGAAGAGCGAGAGCCACATATAGCGCATCGCCCACGAGCTGGAGACCGCCAGGCCCACCGGATGGAACGCCCACCACGTATAGCGGGCGCGCATCGCCGTCAGGAAGAGGCTGAAACCCAACCCGCCCAGGGCAAACCACTTGCTCAACGGTTCCACATCTTTGGGCGCGGTGAGCCAGCGTGCCAGCTGGTTCCATGCCTCCTGGCCGAAAGAGACGGCGGGGCCCATCACCTTGCCGGTGGATGCGCCCACCTGGTAGTAGGTGTGCAGCAGCGCCCAGAACGCGCACAGGCTCCCCCACAAGCCGAAGAAGAGCATCGCGAAGAAGAGCCGCCGGCGCTCGATCCGCGCCAGGTGTGCCAGGCGAAAGCCCTCCAGATAGTGAGGCATCGGGTGCGAGCGGTAGGCGCGGTTGTAGCCCCAAGAGAGCGAGAACCAGATCAGCGTGCTCTTCTCCATCCCCGGCGTGCCCAGAAGCCTCGGGAGGATCTGATCCGGGCCGCCGTGATGGAGGTCGTGCGCCGGCGTGCCCATCTCCGCGCGCATCCGCGACACGGCGACGGCGAGCGCGAAGTAGATCAGCACGAAGAGGAACAAAAGCGGGAGGCTGCGCAATCCGCCCGCGTACGCGAACGCCGCGAAGGCAAGCAACCCCGCGCCCAGGCCGATCAACGCAAAGCGGTAGGAGATCGGCTCGTCGTCGTCGCTCACCTCGGACGCCTGGCCACACGCCGTCCGCCACACTTCCTTCAGATAGGGGCGCGCCAGCCAGACAACGAGCACGCACACGCCAATAAACGCGCCAAACGACTGCTCGATGGTGTAGGGGAAGTCCGGCCGGCCATCGTTCCAACCATACCGGGCGGTGAGGATCTGCTGCGCCTTCCAGTACCAGAAGAAGAACCAGCACGAGAAAGAGAGATCCACCGGGAGCAGGAAGCCGATGCCGATGATAAACGGGAGGAACTGGAGCGGCGCCGGGCCCATCGCCCGCCACGGCCAGGCGGTGATAAATTGGTTGAGCGAGTACTGGCGCGTTGGAAGGCCCGGAATCGTCGGGATATTTAGGTGGAGTGTGTTGATCAGGTCCACCATCCCGGCGAGCGCCACGGCGATCCAGAACGCCGGGCTCTTGAACAGCTTGAAGCTCTCATCCGTCATCCGCAGCGGCAGCTCGATGATCGGGAAGGTGAGTCGCTCGCGCTCGGTCCACTGCTTGCGCAGGAGAACCGAGAGGCAGAGCATCGTAAAGAGGAGGATCATCGTGAAGCCGGTCCACACCAGCACCGGCCTCAGCCACCCCATGATGTAGGCCGCGCGGTAGAACCCGCTCCAGTGGTTGGTGCCGTGGAAGTAGTCGCGCAGGATCTCGGTATCGGTCACGACGAGCCACGGCGGCAAATCGGCTGTGAACAGCTCGTGCCACCGCCTCTCCGGGGCCACCTCGGCGTACCAGAATGGCTGGGCGATCACGGAGATCAGCACCTGGTACATGTCGTGGCCCACCATTGCCGTGGCGAGCGAGAGGAGGATGTAGATCGTGAGCAGCTCGCCCTGCGAGAAGCGGTAGCGCGGCGCCCACCGGGCCAGCAGAGCGTTGATCGCCACGAGCACGGCCAGGCAGAAGATCACGTTGAAGAAAAGCGACACCGTGGTGGGATGGCCGGCATACTGGATCACCTCCGAGTGGACGATCCAGAGCGAGTTGAGCGGCGTCAGGACGAAGGCGATCGCGACCGCGCGCCAGGTGACCCCGCGGGGCTTGACTGCGGGCACCGGCCTCTCCGGCGCGGGCCGGTCTGGCTTCCTCTCCGTCATTGCCATTCTGCGCGCACCCCTCACCTTCGCTGATATGTTGGGCGGCCCACGCGCGGGACTCGGATGGAGATAGGCCGAACTCTCTCTCGCCGTTCGTTCGCGATCCGCCGGGGTCTCTCCTGCCTCCCTGAGGGGCACACCGGCGGCAGGAGAAGCCGGTTTTGGGGCGAATGTTGGCCACAAGTGCCCGGCCATCCGTCCGTTGTCGCACGCGGGCACTCCGGTTCCCGTGGCGTTCCGGTCACAACGACCTGAGCGGGCTGGGCGCGCCCTCAGACGCAGGCTCCGCGCCCGATGCTCCCTATCCCGAAGTATTCACCAGAATACTTCAAGAGAAGTCTCTTGCCTGGTGGCACGCTGTTGCCACCACAGGCGTCCGGAAGCAGGGTTTTCGGGGGCAGTGCCCACGAACCTGCGCCACGCCTGGCAGTGAGCTTTTTCATTGTTCTGGTGAATAATGCGGGCTATGCCGGCGATCAGGAGAGACCGATGAGAACTGCAACTTTCTTTGCCTTCGTTCTATTCATGCTGCCGGTGGCAGCGCTCGCGCAGGAAAGCGGGCCGGTCACCATCGGCGGCGTCCGCTACGAGCGCGTGGACCCAGGCGAGCCGTTCCAGGAGCGTCCGGCACCAAAGCCAGACTGGCAGCCGCCACAGCCCACCTCATCCGAGCGCGCCGCCGGGCTCCTCGCCTACGTCACGTCGGACCCGGGCCAGTACCGGCCAGACGGGGTGCCTCGTCCTGAGGAGCACGCGCGCGAGCTCTCCGCATTCCTCACACCCGGCGAGGATGAGCCGGTGTGGGTGGGCACGCGCGCGCTGGAGAGCCTGAAGGGGCTCGCGATCCGCGTGGATCTCGGCAATACCCCGGTGGCGTGCGACGTGCGACACATGCACTTCTGGCCGCAGCGCACCGGATGGCGCTCGCGCCAGTGGTACATCACCCCGGAGCTGCTCCTTCCGTGCAGGGACGGGCGGAAGACGGTGCCGGTGACGCGCGGCGTTCTGGAGGAGCGGGCGTTCGACCTCGCCGCGGGAGAGACGGCGGCGTTTTGGTTGACTCTGAGCGCCCGCCCGGATGCCCGACCTGGCCTTTACACCGCGCGCGTCTCGATCCAGGCGGCCGGCAAGCCCGCCCTGGTGCTCCCGCTGCGCATCGAGGTGCTCCCCTTCCAGCTGCAGCGGCCCAAGGATCGCGCGTGGCTGCTCTATGCCGACGCCGGGCGCTGGCGCGCGATGACCGATGCCCAGGTGATGGCCGAACTCCGCGATTTCGCTCGCCACGGGATCACCGGCCTGGTGGAGGGCGCGCTTGGCACCGCGGATCTCTCCGGATTGAAGGAGGGCCGGGTGGTCTTCGACGCATCCTCCTACAAGAAGCTCGCGGCCCAGTGCCTTGAGGCCGGCATTCCCGGACCGCACGTCTGCTCCATGGGCGGATGGCCGCAGCGCGTCCGTGATGCGCTCGGTCTGAAAGTCGACCTGGAGAAGGGAACCTGGCCGGAGGAGATCCGCGCCGGCGTCACCGCCGTGGCAAAAGCCGCCGTCGAGGCGACGAAGGACGCACCCGTGCCCTGGCTCTTCTACGGGAGAGACGAGCCGTCCGGCGAGGATACGTACGCCATCCAGGATTACCAGTGCTGGCGCGCGGGTGGCGCCACGACCTACGCCACCTTCTACCAGATCGGTTTCCTGGAGAAGGCCTCCGAGTACCTCACGGCGCCCTGCTTCGTCGCTGGGCTGGTGGCCAACGAGGAGAGGGCTCGGAAGGCGCGCGAGGAGTGCGCGCGCACCGGCGCTGAGTTCTGGTGGTACGGCACCGGATGCTACGTCAATCCCTTCCCCCAGGAAGGCTACATGTTCCACAACCGCTATGGCGCCGGACTGCTCTTCTGGAAGACGGGCGCGAAGGCACAGGTCTCGTGGACCTTCTGCCGGCCGCACGAGGATGTTTTCAACGACTTCGATGGCTCGCGCGCGAACCGCGTTGAGCCCAAGGAGCAGTGTACCGTCTACCCGCACCTCCTCAAGCCGGACGACTGGAGCACCTATCAGGGCGCGATCCCGACCATCGCCTGGGAGGCGCTCCGCGAAGGCGTGGATGACTACCGCTACCTCTACACGCTCTCGCAGACGATTGCCGAGGCACGCGCGCACCGCGACGAGCGCGTGCGCGCCGCTGCGCGCGAGGCCCAGGAGATGCTCGATGCGCTCGTGAACGCCGTGCCCTGGGCCAACCCACTGGGGGGCGTGGCGTTTGAGACGAGCCGGATGCAGCAGGTGCGCCGGGCCGCCGCGGACCAGATCCTCCGGCTGCGGGCCATTATGACTGGCAAGCCCGTGGCGCAGCGGCGCCAGGACGCTTCTCAGGTCACGCTCGTGGTGAGCGCGACGGAAGGAGCATCCACGCGAGCCCTACCGGCAATCCCGGTGCTCCCGACCACGATGCCGCCGGTGATCGATGGCGACCTTTCCGACCCCTGCTGGGCCGAGAGCGCCGTCGCGACCAACTTCTACCGGGCACATGATGGCGGCAAGCCGGAGGTCGACACAGAGGCCCGGATCCTCTATGACGCGCGCGCCCTCTACGTTTCGTTTCGCTGCCCGGAGCCGGCGATGGCCCGGCTCCGGGCCATCCGGCATGGCCATGATACTCCAGAAATATGGCTGGATGACGGCGTCGAGTTCTTCGTGGCCGGGGGGCCGCGCGCGCCCTATGCCCATCTCATCGTGAACACCAACGGCGCGGTGTATGACGAGCGCAACCAGGACCCGTCGTGGAACTCCTCCGCCGAGGTGAGCGTGCGCAAGGAGGCCAGTGGCTACTCAGTCGAGATCGCCCTGCCCTGGTCGGAGCTGGAGAAGGCGGGGGTTCGGCGCTCGCCCGTGATGGCGGTCAACTTCTGCCGCAGCCGGTTCGCTGGCCCGGAAGCGGACCGGCTTTCAGCGTGGTCGTGTACCTATGACGGGTTCCACGTGCCCGAGCGGTTCGGATGGGCGCTCGTGCAGGAGGGGAGCCTGGCGCTACAATCGCTGGCGCTCCCGCGGTTCTGGGGCAAGCAATCGGTGGAGGTGGTGTTGCAGAACCGGGGCGAGACACCCGCCGAGGCTCGCCTCGCCCTGGAGAATCAGGAGCAAAGCCTCCGGCTGGCTCCGGGTGCGTCCGGCACGGCGCGCTTCCCCGTCAACCTGCGCCAGCCCGGCGCGCGCGAGCTACGCTTCGCCTGGGGCCAGTCTGGGCGCCCCGCGAGCGAGGTCACACTCCCGGTCACCGTTCCGGAGCCGGCGATCCTCCCGCGCGCCGGTGGCCTGGCCTCGGATGGCGAGACGCTGGAGCTACCGGTCGCCGTACACCTCGCTGCCAGCGAGCAGAAGAGCTATCGGATCCGCGTCGAGGCCGGCGCACGCCGCGTCGAGATTCCGGCGAAGCCTGGCGCGCAGAAGCGCGTGCGCCTGAAGGCCGGCGGCCCGGTTCGCCTGCGCGTCTCTCTGGTGGATCGCAACGGCGCGCCCGTTGGCGAGAGCGCCGAGCAGACGCTCGTCGTGCTCCCGTGACCGAAGTCCCGCCTGGATTTAGCACGCCTCCAGGTGAACCGCGTCGCGTCCGGCGGCACGGAGCTCAGGGAGCAGGTGGCCTTCGCCCGCGAAGGTCCATACCAGGCGGGGGTTGACGGCCTCGATGAACGCGAGCAGCTCCTCGCGGGAGGCGTGGTCGCTCCACGGGATGGCGGCGTCGAAGTCATTGGCCTCGTCGGACGCGGCCCACCCGGAGACGAGGGCGTAGGTCGGCCGGGGCACGCGGTCCGTCAGGTCATCATGCTCCAGGTAGGCGCGGGTGACGATCACGGCGTCGGCATCTGGCCACTCATCCTTGCGGAGGCGCGTGTAGCCGGAAACCGGGATCCCGTGGCGCTCGTAGAGCCGCGTGAAGTGCCAGATCTTTGACTGCAGCGCCACGGCGAGCCCCGCCTGCCCAAGGGCAACGACCATCTCCTGCGCTTTCCCGCAGTTGCTGGTGGTCACCAGGATGGGCGTTCTGTTCCGTGCCCGGCACTTGCGGCAGAACTCGACCACACGGGCGGCGCCCTCTTCCGCGCCGACGAACTCCTCATCTAGAGCGCCGAAGGTGTCCTCCACGATCAGATGGTCGGCCGGCACCACCTGGGCCGGTGGCGTCGTCGCGGATCCGGACGGGCGCACATCACCAGAGTAGAGCAGCGATTCGCCCCCGCGCGTAACATGCATCATGGCGGCGCCCAGGATGTGCCCGCTGGGCAGGAGGGTGACCTGGAGGTCGCCATGCTCGATGGTCCGGCCCAGGTACAGCGGGCGGATGGGAGGGAGCTCCTCCTCGAATGGCTTCACGAGCGCCAGCATGTCGGCCGTCTCCGGCGTGCAGAAGATCGTTTCGTGCGCGGCATAGTGGTCCGTGTGCGCGTGGCTGATGAAGCCGCGCCGGCGGGGCTTGCTCGAATCGAGCCAGCAATCGAGCCCCGGCACGTAGAGGCCGCGATCGCGGTACACGCAGAGATCCGTCGCGACCGGTTCAGATTGCTTCCGGCGTGCCATCACCCTCCTCCATCCAACACGCGCGCCAGTCCCCGGCACCGGATAGGGCCGGGGACTGGCGCGCGTGTTGCTCGCTCCCCCTCCCACTCGCGGGGAATCATTGGGCGCGCTGGCCGCTGAGGCGAGCGACGGCCTCGGCGCGTGGCACCGACTCCTGGCTCCCATCCGCCATGTTGCGCACGGTCACCTCGCCGCGGGCGATCTCGTCCGGGCCGAGGAGGACCACCGTGGGGACGCCCTTCGCGTTGGCGTAGGAGAGAAACTTCCTGAAGCCGCCCTTCTCCATCAGGGGCACTTCGACGCGCGTGCCTGCGCGGCGCAGCTCCGTGGCCAGGCGGAGCGCCTCCGGGATCGTCTCGGCGTCGAACGCGGCGACAAGCACCTGGGTAAGCGTCTTCGTCTCCGGGAAGAGGTGGAGGGCCTCCATCACGTCCACGATCCGCTCCAGGCCGAGCGTGGAGCCCACGGCAGGGATGTCGCGCCCGCTGAAGATACCCACCAGATGGTCGTAGCGCCCGCCCCCGGTGATGCTCCCGATGCGCGGCTCTTCGACGACGGTCTCGAAGATCGGACCGGTGTAGTAGTCCAGACCGCGGACCATGGAAAGATCGAACCGGTAGCAGCTCTCGCGCACGCCCAGGTTCGCCAGGTACTCGCGGAGCTGCTCCAACTCGGCCAGGCCTTCCTGGGCGTCAGGGCTCTCTGCCAGCTGAACACGCAGCCGGGCAATGAGATCGCTCGTGTCGTCCCCGGGCTCCAGGAGGCGGAAGAGGCGCGCGACCACCTCCTCATCGAAGCCCTTCTCCAACAACTCGGTGCGTACCCCCACCTCGCCGATCTTATCGAGCTTATCGACGCTGCGCAGGACATTCGCCTCTTCGCCCTCGGGCACGCCGGCGAAGGTGGAAAGGCCCTTGAGCAGTTTCCGGTTATTGATCCGGATCACGAACTGCGTGAAGCCCAGCGCGGTGAGCGAGTCGTGGAGGACAGCGAGGATCTCGGCATCGGCGAGCATGCTGGACGAGCCGACGGTATCGACATCGCACTGCCAGAACTCGCGATACCGGCCTTTCTGAGGGCGCTCCGCGCGCCAGACAGGCGCGATCTGGTAGCGCTTGAACGGCTTGGGCAGATCCGGATAGAGGGCGACGACGCGCGCCAGGGGCACCGTCAGATCGTAGCGGAGGCCCACCTGCCGGCCGCCGCGGTCTTCAAACTTGTAAATCAGTTTATCGGCTTCCTCGCCGTACTTGCCTTCCAGAGTCTCGGCATATTCAATGGCGGGAGTATCCAGTGGCTCGAAACCATAGCGCTCGAAGACAGAGCGAAAGATGCCAATCACGTGGTGGCGCAAGATCATCCGGTCGGGCAAGAAATCGCGCATGCCGCGCAGTACCTGGGGCGGATTCGCCATCTTCATCCACTTCCGAAGATGCACGGGGCCACAGCCCCCTGCAACTCACGGCCTCCTCTCACGTTTCGTGCCGTCATTGTAACACCATGCCGGGCTTCCGTCAAACGCCCGCGGGTTAGGTCTGGGATTCCGACATAAGGAGAGGAACGCCCGCACGCACACACGGATCCGGAAACAGGGCGAACACCAAGGGTTCGCCCCTACCGAACGTTCGCATGGGCCCCACGTTGTTCGCGGTCGCGTGGCGCTCTCGAAGGACCGCGAAGCGGTCCTCGGGGAGAGCCACCCGGATGGCCATCTCATCCCGGCTGGAGCGCACATCCTGGGTGCCCACCCGGCCCCTCATCCGTGGCGGGCGGGCCGGGCTAGAGCCAGCCGGTGTACTGGGCGAGGAGGCGGGCATAGGCAAGGAAGTTGGGCCAGGAGATATCCGGGGGCACGCCGTGGTCACACCCGGGGATGTAGCCGCCTTCTTTCAGAAGAGGGGGGATGACGCGCTTGAGCTCTGCCTCCATCACGGCGCCGCCTTTGGCCAGAGCGCGCTTGTCGATGCCGCCGGTGTAGGCCATCCGCGTGCCAAAGCGGCGGCGGTACTCGACCAAGTCATTCCCCGCGGCCACTTCGACGGGGCAGCAGGCGTTGATCCCCGCTTCGATCCAGAGAGGAATCAACTCGCCAATGTAGCCGTCGGAGTCCATGTCGATGATCGGGCAGCCGCTCTTCTTGATCTCGGGGATCCATCGCTCGTAGCAGGGCATGAGGAAGCGGCGGATCATGGCGGGCGAGATCATGCTGTGGGCCTTGTAGGCCATATCCTCCGAGATGCAAACCCGGTCGAGCTCCACGCGCTCCAGGATGGGGGCCATCGTCTGCGAGACGAACTCCATCCAGAAGGTGGCCATCTCTTCCACCCACTCCGGGTCGTCGGCCATCAGCACGCACAGGCCCTCCAACCCACACCACTCGCGCATCTGCCAGAAGGGGCCGTTGAAGTAGATCCAGGCGACGCCCGTGCGCTCCTTCATGCGCGCGCACCGCTCCTCGAAGTCGGCCGGGAAGCGGCCAGGTGCGCGCGGGTCGTAGCGCTCCTTCATGCGCTCCCAGTCATCGCGCGTTTGAACAGGGAAGCGGTGCCACTTGCGCGTGACGAAGTCCTTGGCAGAGCGGATGTAGGTGTAGTCATACCGGTCGGAGATTTCGGTGATCGCCCCCATCCAGTCCTGGACGATGTAGTGGCCGTCGCGATGCTCGAGCACCTTCTCCTCGAAGGTGGGGATCATGCGGAAGGAGACGCCCGGGTCGCCCCCGCCACGCCCATGATCCGGGGCGATGCCGAGGCACTCCAGCAGGTAGTCATACCAGTAAACACCCTCGGGGAGGCCTTGCTGGCGCCACACGGCGAGAGTCGACACCCGCGGGCTGCCGGGCTGGAAGGGAATGCGGTCCGGGGTTCCAAAGAGAAGCGTCTCGCAGTAGCGCTGGCGTGGTGTCATCATAGATTCCAATTCTCATGGGGCAAGGAGCGGGGGGAGGCAGCATCGCCACGGCGCCCTCCCCGCCCTTTCCCATTCGGCAGCGCCCGCGCGGCTTGCAGCCGAGCGCCTGTCAGTATGAGCACGCAGGCCCACTAGTCGTTGTCGAGAGTCGTCCACATGCCGGGCGTGCTCCGCCTCAGCCACTTGACGTGCCCATCGGCGAATGCGCAGTTGAAACCGTCCATATGCCGCCTGGCGACACGAACGTAGTTGCCCGTGCCCAGATCGGTGTCACCGTTCGGACCCGCGATGGTGAAGTTGTTCACGCCTCCGCTGTAGATCTC
>JAAZEM010000111.1 GCA_012512265.1 Armatimonadota bacterium
CGGCCGGTGCTCGTCACCGTGTCACGGCTCCTGGAGCGCAAGGGGCATGATGTCGTGCTGCGGGCGCTGCCGCGCATCGCCGCTGCCGTGCCGGAGGTGGCCTACCTAGTCGCGGGCACTGGCCCGCGCGAGCCGGTCCTGCGCCGGCTAGCAGGAGAGCTCGGCGTGGCCGAGCGCGTGGTTTTTGCCGGGCGCGTGCCGGATGAGGAGCTCGCTGACTACTACGGCGCAGCGGACGTCTTCATCCACCCGAACCGTGAACTCCCTAACGGCGATGTGGAAGGCTTTGGGATCGTCTTCCTGGAGGCTAACGCCGCCGGCAAGCCGGTTATCGGCGGCAACTCGGGAGGCACGCCGGACGCGGTGGTCGACGGCGTGACCGGCTTCCTCATTGATCCGAACGACGTGGATGCTGTAGCAGACGCAGCCATTCGGTTGCTGACGGACCGCGACCTCGCCCGCAAGCTGGGGGAACAGGGCCGGGAGCGCGCCCGCACGGAGTTCACCTGGGAGCGCGCGGTGGAGCGCCTGCGGGCCTTGAACCGAAAGGTGGTCGCGGAGTACCGCCATCCCGGAGAACACAAACAGTGACGAGTACAGCCACGGGCATTGCATCCTGGCTGCGGGAGAACCAGCAGCCGGATGGTCGTATCCGCGACCCACTTCATGGCGATTGCGGCACTTACGCAGGCGGCATGGCCGCGCTCGCCTTCGGGCTTGCCGCCATCCACACCGGCGACACGGCATGGGCCGAGGCATGCCGCCTCTTTGCGCGCGCTGCGCAGCAACGGCCTCTCAGCTCCGAGTTCGACCAGTTCGCACTGCTCCTCTTGACCCACGAGGAGCGCAAGGCAGGCAGGCAGGTCACGGTGAGGGAACCGGTCGCTCTTTACTCTGGCCGGCGCCTGGTCTCCAACAACTGGGTAGCGATGCGCGCGCTGAACTATTCGCTCCGCGCGCGCACCGGGAGCAAGAGCGATGCGCGTGAGGCCGATCGTCTCTGGGAAAAGGTCATCTCCTGGCAGACAGCAGATGGCCTCTTCATCGACTCGCCCGGCGGCCATGCGACACCGGTCACCTACCACGCCAAGTTTTGCGCCATGCTGGCGCTGGCTTCGATGGAGACGGGGCGCAATAGCTCCGAGATGGTGGATGCGCTTCGGCACGGCCTGGACGCGCTCTGCCACCTGGTTTCTCCCACCGGGATGTTGGTGCCTTACGGTCGCTCGCGGAATACTCTCTTTGGATATGCCGCGGCAATCCTGGCCTTGCGCCGGGGAGCAGCCCTCTTTCAGGAGAGGCGCTACGCCGCCGTATCCGCCCTGCTGGAGGCACGCCTGGCACGCTACCAGCGCCCGGACGGGCACATCCCCTGCGTCCTCAACGACGGCGAGGCCGAGAAGCGCGACTGGGACGTATACGTCAACAACCCGGATTACAACGCCTATGCCGCGGCAATGCTGCTCCTTGCTCACGATGGTAGCCATGTACCAGCAGCAGGCGGACGCGCCGCGGAAAAGCCGGCATCTGAAATCACCCGGGTGGGGCCTCTACTGATTGTACGCTGCGACGACCTCTTCGCGGCCTTCGCCGCGGAGGGGCAGTCGGTGCCATTCGGCACGCCGTTCTTCTGCGACCACCGCTACTACGGGATGCAGCCGCTCTGGATCGAGCGAGCGGGAGAGCCATTGCTGGAGCCGACGCCCTACACCTGGCGTGGCGGCGAGGACCGGCAGGCGTTGATCGACCCGGCCGTGAACCCCTGGGTGCCCTACATTGCCGCGGGCGACAGTCACCACTGCGTGCGCCGCTACGAGCGTGTGGAGATGCGCGAAGAGGGCGACATCCTTGAAGTGATCGCTGAAGGCGTACCCGAAGCATATGTCCCCGTGCCTCGCTGGGAGCGCGGGGCACGCGCCCTGCTCGGAAGAGCAACTGGCTGCTCTCACCCGGTGTTTCGCGTCCGTCGACTAGATGGAGCGCACCTTCGCCGGAGCATCGCTATCAACACCCGCACCGGCACCTTCCATGCAACCACCGAGATTGATGGGAAGCTGCCTGCTGGTGCATCCCTGCATCAAGCCACCCAAAAATGGCCCTCGGAAACAACGCTATGACGGCTCCCAAGTCCTATAGCCCGCGTCCTGCGTCCGATATCCGGCTTTCGGTAGTCATCCCCTCCGCTGACGGGAAGCGTGAAGGGAATCTGGCACACCTGCTGGAGGACGTCTCGCGGCAGACATTGCGCCCGTTCGAGGTGGAGGTCGTGGCCGGCGTCTCACCGAATGGTAAGGCGCGCAACACCGGCATCGAGAGATGTCACGGCGATTACTTCATCTTCCTGGA
>JAAZEM010000112.1 GCA_012512265.1 Armatimonadota bacterium
CGCGCGGGTGCTGGAGCTGACCGAGGAGGCGCGCGGCCAGCACGAGCCCGCCATCGCCTGAGCGCCCAAGAAGGCGCGCGCGTCGCAGCGCAACACGGGTGTAGTGCGGTTCTGATTACGCGTTCGGTCGGGCGGCTCGCGTTGTGGCCCGGCTTCCATTCGCGGGCCATTTCGCGCAGGCGGGGCACCGCGTATCGCCGGCCCGCCGAACGCCCTCGCACATGCACTCGCGTTCTCTGATCCCACCTCGTAGCAGGATCTCGTCGTGAAGCAAGGAATAGCAGCTTATGGGCACTGATGAGAGAGCGGAGCGAGTGGATCGGTTGTTGACCACGGCTCACGTGCAGCGCATGCGAGACAACCTGGAGGAGGCGCGCCGTGCCTGCGAGGAGGCGGTTGCCCTCGATCCGGAGTGCGCCGCGGCTCACGAGATGTTGGGGGATCTCGCGGCGGCGCGCGAAGAGCTCGAAGCCGCGATGAAGCACTACCGTGAAGCGTTTCGCCTCGATGGCAAGCCGGCTACTGAGGAGAAGATCGCACTCCTCGCCCTGCGGATCGATGAGAGGAAGCGCGGGGAGCTGAGCACCGGAACGCGCTCTCCCAGTGGCTCGCGGAAGCGCTTGAATCCTTCGCTCGCCTGCGCGTTGAGCATGCTCTTCCCCGGCCTGGGGCAACTCTACAACGGCGAGTACCGGAAGGCGGCTGGCTTCGCGCTTCTCTGGGTGCTCCTCCTTCCGAACCTCTACGCGGTCTTTTCCGCGCTCCTCAGCCCGCTGTCGGGCCACGGCGCCAAACCGGTCTCTGGGATGACGTGGTTGCTCGCGCTGGTGCAGATCGGAGTCGTAGTCGTCGCCTTGACCGATGCCTCGCTCTCCGCGGTGGCCATCAACCGCGGAAAGACACAGGGCAAGAGCGGCTGGGAGATCTGACGAGGACGAGCGGAGACGGGCGATACGTGCTCCCGCCCGGCCTCTCCACGCCCAATCCCCCCGCTGAGCAGCCTGCACGCCGGGGATCGCTGGAAGACACCGGGCGGAAGCGGAAAGAGTCAGCAGCGTTTCTAGGCAACGCCGGCATTCGCGGGCGCTGCGGCTTCTTTCGCGGCTGCGGCAGCGCGCGTGTTCTCCTCGATGGCGATCACGAGGTTGATCCCCTCGGCTAGCCCGAGCAGAACGAGCCAGTTCGCGGCACCCAGCACCAGGAGCAACACGCCCGCCAAGAACGCGTTCCCTGGCAGCATGGCCTCGACACTCGTCGGCAGGTCCGCCGGGATGAACGAGACCGAGAAGGCCAGCTTGATCGCCGCGGCGGCGAAGGCGATCCCGACGATCCAGGCGATCACCTTCAGGCCCCTGGAGATCATCCGCAACGCATTCACAGAACGAGTCACGTCCATTCGAATCCTCTCTTTCCTAACAGAGCCCTGTCCCCTATGGCATCAGGGCGGGATGCAGACTGCGAAGCGGCAGACTGCGTCCAGGCCCGGCGATCCAGGAGAGACGGCGGTGCGATTCTCGCCGGACGCAGCGGACCGGCGCTACCGTAGTGGCGCCGCTCCATCCTCGATGTTTGGCAAGCGTTCTTCTCGCGCTCCAGTTCGCCGAAAAACCGGCCACTCCTTCAACCGCTGGAGAAGGCCGCTCTCGGCGGTACGCCACGCTTGAGACGTTCCTTCGCCAGCTTGCCCGGTGTTCCTTCCCGTATCAGCTGGCTACTTACCCGGTGATAAGCAGGCGTGCGTGGGTAACAGGTATGGAGGTGCGACGTTTTTGCCTTACATACGCGGGTGGTCGCGTAGATTCCTGCGGCAGGATGTGACGTTCTCTCCACCGAAAAGGGAGAAACCACACTCGCTCATCGGGGGGCTTCATCATGAAGGTGACCAAAGACCAAATCGCCCGCGATCTGCGCGCGCTCGGATTGGAAAACGGCGATGTTGTCTTGATGCATAGCGCGCTCTCCGCGCTTGGCGAAGTCGAAGGCGGCGCCGACGCCGTGATCGACGCGATCCTCGAGGTGATCGGGAAGGAGGGCACGCTCGCTATGCCCACGATGTCCTCCGGCGTCTTCCGCCGCGAGAGCACGCCCTCCAACGTCGGCCGGATCACCGAAGTCTTCCGGCAGCGCCCAGGGGTGTTGCGCAGCCTGCACCCCACGCACTCCGTGGCCGCCATCGGGCCGCAAGCCTCCTTCCTCCTCAAGGATCATGAACTCTCGCCCACGGCCGTGGGCCCCGAGACACCCTTCGGACGCCTGGTGGAACTGCGTGGCAAGGTGCTTCTGCTGGGCGTTGACCAAGACCGCAACACCCTGCTCCACGGCGCCGAGGAGGCGGTGAACGCGCCCTACCTCTCGGAACATTACGCCACCTACATCGATGACGACGGCAAGGAGGTGACCCTCCGCCTGGAACGCTACCCCGGGCCGCACCGCGACTTTATCGGCCTCGAGCCCCGCTTCCGCCGGGCAGGCTGGCTGCGGGTTGGCAAGGTGGGCCGGGCCACGGCACGGTTGATGCCCGCACGCGAGATGTTCGAAGAGACGGTCGCCGCCTTGCGCGAGGACCCCGCAGCGGTCCTCTGCGACAACCCCGCGTGCGATGATTGCCAGATGCAGCGCGGTAAGATCAAGGCGGCCCGCCTACAACAAGAGGAGTTCACGCTCGCCGCCGTCCTGGATGACCCGGCAGCCAAGCTCGCGGACGTTGCGCGGAGCCTGCGCGCCCAGGGGATCCGACACGTGGAGATCGGCGATACCCTGGGCGACTACCTCTTGCGACGTCGGCTCACCGAGATCCAAGCCTTTGGTGACAATCTGCGCGATGAGGGGCTGGTGGTCTCAGCATTTGGCGCCGGCCTGGGCCGCGTGACTCCCGGTGAAGACCAGGAGTTCCATTACCGGCGCTTTGAAAAGAGTTTGGAGGTGCTCCCCCGCCTCGGAACGCAGCGCCTGCGCATGGCCGCCCTCCTGGCTGGCGACGACCGGCAATCGGCCACGCCCGGGGTGGTGGCGCTGTTGCAGGCCGCCGCTCGCGCGGCGAGCGAGCGCAACGCGGTTCTGGTGGTGGAGAACGAGCCGGGCACGTTCTGCGACACAGCGCGCTATACCGAGGAGATCCTGACGGCTGCGGGCTCTCCCGCCGTGCGCGTGGCCTTCAACCCCGCCCATTTCGCGGCTGTGGGTGACAAGCCGTTCCTGCGCGTCTACTACAAGGGCCGCATCAAGCGCTGGATGGACCAACTCTACATCTGCGACGGCCTGTGGGACGGCACGCCCACGCTCCCTGGACGCGGAAATGGCGAGGTGAAGGAACTGATCTCCATCCTGCGCTGTCGTGGTTTTAGGGGCTTCTTCACGCTCCGCCCGACGACGCGAGGGCGCTTCGATCCGGAACGCCTGCGGGAAGAAGCAGAGCGCTTTTGGTTCTTGCTAGACCATTGTTGATGAGCTGCTCCAGGGGAAGTCGGTTAAGTTGGGGATGATACGGCGTGAGCGGCGCGTGGATCTGTGGCTTCCTGCATGCACACTCGGCCTCTCCGGGCTGGGGCTCGTCGCCATCTATAGCGCCACGCGCGTGGATGGCAGCGACCACTGCTGGAGGCAGGCCCTGTGGTTGCTCCTGGGCACCGGTTTCGCGGCCATCGTCTCCCGGGTGGACTACCGGAGCATGGTGCGCCTCAGTCGATTGCTCTACGTCGTGAATCTGGGGTTGCTGGCAGCCGTGCTGCTCACCGGCTCTTCGGCCATGGGCGCCCAACGCTGGATCGCCCTGCCTGGCGGGTTCAAGCTCCAGCCCTCCGAGATTGCCAAGCTCGTGGTGATCATCACGCTCTCCACCTACTGCACGAGCCACCGGCACTCGCTACGCGACTTCTGGGGGCTTTGCAAGAGCTTCCTCTTCATCCTGCCCCCGATGGCGCTGATCATGAAGCAGCCGGACCTGGGCACGTCGCTCGTTCTGATCGCCGTGTGGTTCGGGATTCTCTGGGTGGCGGGCGCGCGCGCGCTGCACCTGGCGATCATCGCCCTCTCTGGCGTGGTCGCCTTTGTCGGCCTGTGGCACGTCGGGCTCATCAAAGACTACCAGAAGCAGCGGCTGATCTCGTTCCTGGACCCCTCCGCCGATCCACGCGGCTCCGGGTGGCATACGATCCAGTCGAAGATCGCCATCGGATCCGGGGGGCTGACCGGCAAGGGCCAGCTGCATGGCTCGCAGAGCCAGGGTGGCTTCATCCCAGAGCAGCATACGGACTTCATCAACACCGTGATCGGCGAGGAGTTGGGCTTCATCGGCTCTTCGTTTCTCCTGCTCCTCTTCTTCTGCCTGATCTACCGTGGATTGCGGGTGGCGTGGGATTGCGCCGATCCGAATGGCCGCCTGATTGCCGTTGGGATCGTCACGATGTTCACCTTCCACGTCTTCGTGAACATTGGCATGACTGTCCATATCATGCCTGTCACCGGCGTGCCGCTCCCCTTCCTCTCCTATGGGGGGAGCAGCATGATCCTGAACCTCGCGTGCATCGCGGTCCTGATCAACATCGAGCGGCACCGTGAGGATCTGCGTTTCTGAGGAGGCACCACATGCTACAGACAAGACCGACCCAGGGTGATACGAGTTGGTTTGTCAGAGATCGCTTCGGTCTATTCATCCATTGGGGCATCTATGCCCTCCCCGCGCGCCACGAGTGGATCAAGCAGCGCGAGCAGATCCCGGATGAGGTCTACGACGTCTACTTCCGCCACTTCGACCCCGACCTGTACGATCCGAATGCCTGGGCGCAAGCCGCGGCGGATGCCGGCATGAAGTACTTCGTCGTCACCACCAAGCACCATGACGGCTTCTGCCTCTGGGATTCGGCGCTCACCGACTACAAGGCGCCGAACACGCCCTATGGGAAAGACGTCCTTCGCCCGATGGTGGACGCGTTCCGCGCCCGGGGCCTGCGCGTCGGCTTCTACCACTCGCTCATCGACTGGCACCATCCGGAGTTCGTGATCGACGACCTCCATTCGATGCGCAACCACCCCGACCGCGCCAAGCTGAACGAGAAGCGCGATCAATCGAAGTACGTCGCCTACCTCCATGGCCAGGTGCGCGAGCTCCTCACCCAGTTTGGCCAGATCGACATCATGTGGTTCGATTTCTCCTATCCCGCCGGCGGCAACCGTCCGGAGACGTGGGTGGGCAAGGGCCGCGATGACTGGCAGAGCGAGAAGCTGCTGAAGATGGTCCGGGAGCTGCAACCCCATATCATCCTCAATGACCGCCTCGATCTCCCCGAAGGCTGGGATATGAAGACGCCCGAGCAGTATCAGCCGCGCGAGTGGCTGCGGGTGGAGGGCCAGCCGGTGGTCTGGGAGGCGTGCCAGACCTTCTCCGGCTCCTGGGGCTACCACCGCGACGAGGCCTCCTGGAAGAGCGTGGATCAGCTCGTCCAGATGCTCGTCGATACCGTCAGCAAGGGTGGCAACCTGCTGCTCAACGTCGGCCCCACCGGGCGCGGCGAGTTCGACGAGCGCGCGCTCTCGCGCCTGGCCGGCATCGGCGAGTGGATGAAGCGGCACAGCCGCTCGATCTACGGGTGCACGCAGGCGCCGGACGAGTTCAAGGCGCCCCAGGATTGCCGGCTCACCTACAACCCGGAAAAGAAGCGGCTCTACGTCCACGTCTTCGCTTGGCCGTTCAAGCACCTCCACCTCGACGGCTTCGCCGGCAAGGTGGAGTACGCCCAGCTCCTCAACGACGCCTCCGAGGTGAAGATGACCGTCCCGCCGCACCAGACACCGGGCGCCGAGGGCCGGAACACGCTGACGCTGGAGCTCCCGGTACAGAAGCCGAACGTCACTGTGCCGGTGATCGAGCTGTTCCTGAAGTAGGGGGCTGCCCACTTCCATGCGCGGCGCGGGACCATAGGTCCCGCGCCGCGCGCATTCTCCGCGCCTTCTCCCACCGGGAGGATCCTCGGCGAAGCCCATCGAAACACCATCGGAAAACGGACCCCCATCGACCGCGAGGGGAAGCCCAACGCTATCGGCGAGGTGATACCCTGGCAACACCTCGCCCCGCGGGCGCAAGGTGCGTTTCGCCAGGTAGACCGCCGCTCCGGGAGGGACTCATGGCACGCTCGCGCTTGTATCTCTTCTGCCTGGCGCTGCTGGCAACCGCCATCCCGGGCAGGCACCTGGCGGCAGCCGATGCGCCGGAACTGGTGGTGATCGAGGATTTCGAGACCGGCACGAGCCGCTGGTACGCCGTTCAGGGCGAAATCCCGGAAGGCGTGAAGGCGTTCGTCACGCTCACGCCTACCGTGGAAGCAAAACGGGGCGAGGGCGCCGGCCGGCTCCGCTTCGCTGCCGGGCCCAACACCTGGGGGCACGTGCAGATGGGCATCGTTCCCGCCGAATGGACGGCCATCGGCCCGGACCGGGTTCGCCTCTGGGTGAAGGGCGATGGCTCCGGCGAGGCGCTCAACCTGATGTTCGGGAACTACGAGCGCAAGCCACCCCTCTCCTTTCGCTACCGGATCCCTCTCGACTTCACCGGCTGGCGCCAGGTGACGATCCCCTTGCGCGGCTTCGTTCCCGAGGGCCTGCCAGGCGCCCTGCGCGAGATGGTCCTCATCCAGCTCAACGCCTCCGGCACCACGCGCCCCATCGACATCCTCGTCGACGAGATCGAGCTTCTGCCCGCCGAGAGAACCGAACCCGCCGGCACCCGCCAGGATCTCGACCTGCTGGCCCGCGGCGGATGGGACACTCCCGCGCCCGAGGGCGCCGTGCCCGTAGACCCCTTTGCCGGCGTGCCCGAAGGCACCGTGCTCCCCCGCTACCTGCACGGCGTGCGCAACCACAGAGCGCTCCACAACCCGGTTGAGTTCGCCGTGGAGTACGCGGAACCAGGCAGCTTCGCCGTGCAGGTAGGCAACACCTCCGGGTGGGGCGGCTCGCGCCTGATCATCCTCATCGATGGCAAAGAGGCGCTGCGCCGCGACTTCCCAGGCGAGACGCAGGCGGCGATCAAAAGCAACCAGGGGTGGTACTCCGTGCCCGTCCCTGCGGGCAAGCACCGGATCCGCGTGGATAACGACGGCGCGGACTGGTGCATGATCGAATCGTACCGCTTCGGCAACTACGCCGGTGTCGAGGCACGCGTCCGCCGGGAGGATGGCGCCCTGGTCGTGCGTTTCTCGCGCCCGGAGGAGGCTGCAGGCATCACTATCGAGGCGCGCGTCGCCGGATGGCCTCTCCCTCTTCAGGCGGAGGCACCGGGCATGTTGGTCGCGCGCCCACCATCCGGCTTCCCCACAGGGATCTATCCGGTTCGCGTCACCGGACGCCGAGGGGAAAAGCTCCTCTTCACGCGCGACGCGAAAATGCGCCTGCGCGCGCCCCGGGTGCGCGTGGTCCGGGTTGCCTTCCCTACCGGCGAGCCGGTGGAGTTCCGGGTGAGCTACTGTAACTCCGCCGACGTGCCGGTGCCCGGATATCGGTTGAGGGTGCGCGTTGGCGAGCGCGCCCTGGCGCTTGAGGACCTCGGCGACGGCCTCTATGGCGCCTCCCTGGGCCGGTTGCCGGCCGGGATCTACACCGCGCGCGTCTGGGTGGACGGCGCCGGGCTGTTTCCGGTCAAGTTCGTAGTTTACGACCCCGCCGCCCGGCCCTGGGAACGCGAGGGGATCATCCGGCTGGATGCCCGGGGGCAGTTTCGCACTAAGGAGGGCAGGCCGTTCATCCCCTGGGGCTTTGCGACTAACGGCATCTACTTGCCCGACCCGGAGGTGATCCAGCGTCCGCCCGGCCCCACCGGCTGGTGCCGCGCGGACGAGGATGCGATCCGTGAATGGATCGCTCTCCTGCGCGCCTACGGAGTGAACTGCGTCCGGTTTGGCGTGAACGTAGGCACGGCGAGCCTCGGAGGCGACCAGGGAGGGCACGCCAACCCGTTCATCCTCGAGGGCCTCCGGCGTTACCTCGACCTGATCGGTCCTCTGGGCGTGCGCGCGATTCCGGTGATGTGGTGGGGGCACTACCGCAACTTCGGATTCCAGGGCATCCCTGCCTACGACGCTCTGATCAAGGAGCAGGCCGACTGGTTCACCACCCCCCGGGCGCTGGAACTCCAGAAGCAGTATGTGCGCGAAGTGGTCGCGGCGTTCAAGGATGATCCGCGCATCCTGGCGTGGGAGGTGATGAACGAGACCTACCGTGCCGGCGGAGACCTCCAGGCTTCGGTGCGCTGGACAAACGCGATCCTCGACACCATCCGGGAGGTCGACCCGAATCACCTGACGACGACGAGCGCCGCCGAGGCGACGCCCGGACCCCAGATCGAGTGGATGCGCGGCACTCCGCGGCTCGACTTCTTCAACTGGCACGCCTACCCCACCTACCCGGACTATCACTCGTGGCAGAGCACGGCGGGGCAGGACGCGCCGCGCGAGATCGGTGTCTATGCCGCTACGGTTGCCCTCGCCCAACGCCTGGGCGGCAAGCCAAGCATCCTAGGCGAGACCGGGAATGACCGCCAGCGGGAAGTCTCGTATCCCGAGTACCGCGCCCTGGTCACGCGCGATTGCCTCTGGCTCGCCTTCCTGTGCGGCTCGCCAGGTGGCATCGCGTGGGATGCGATCGCGGACCCGCGCGAGTTCGAGGTGATCTCACATCTGGCCGGGCAGATCGATTGGACCACTTTCCGGGAGGCGCCCGCGCCAGTGGCCGTGCGCGTCTCAGACCCCGTGAAGGAGCTGGGGGCGCTGGCGCGCTATAGCGCCTGGTCGCTGCGCACCGGGGTTCCGATCCGTTTCCTCAGCGCCGGAGAGGCCCCGGCCCCCGGGCAGGTAGCTGTCACGTGCCCCTTCGCCGAGCCCAAGGTGCCGGCCTCGACGGCGCCGCTGCGCGCCTCGCCCGGCTACGAGTGCAAAGTGCTCGCATCCGAGGATGGCCGCGTTCTCCTCGGCTACGCGCGCAACGCCGGCGAGATGCTGCCGCAAAACGCGCGCACGCGGGTTCCGCGCGACCTGCGCCTGACGCTGGAGCTTCGCCGCCCGGCAACCGTGGAGATTTGGGATCTCGACACGCGCGAGTGCGTGTGGCAAGGCCAGGGGAGATCGCGCGTCGAGTGGACCCAGAAGAGGACCGACCACGACTACGCGGTGCTCGCCCGGTCGTGCTCCTGGAAGGGCGGGGCGCGCGCCTCACCCTTCCAGGAGCAACTCGATTAGCCGGTGGCCTTCTTCGTAGCGCAGAGGCGACTCTTCGATGGCGCTCTCATCGAAAGCGGCGCGCACCTGGCGCCGGACGCCACTGCTCGCGTAGAGGACGAACGGCACCGGGTCGCGCGTGGGCACGCGCGTCTCCACCGGAAAGACGATGTCCGGCACGACCATCACCCGGTAGTCATCCAGCGTCTTGAGGCTCTTCACCAGCGGGGCCAGGAGACGCTCATCGAGGCGCTGGAGGGCATCGACCTTCTCCTCCGCGTCGCCCCGCGCGGACGCCACCCCCGGCGCGCACACGTGGATCAGCACGAACTCCACTTCGTGCAGCGCGGCGATCGCGGCACGTGCTTTCGCGGCGTAGTCCGTGTCGATTCGCCCCGTGGCCTCCGGCACCTCGGGTGCGCGCAATCCGGCCAGGCTCGCCAGGCCCCGCCAGTAGGCCGACGGCGAGATCACCGCGCCGGAAACGCCCCTCGTCACCGTGAAGGAGGGGAGCGAAGGCCGGCGCCCGCCTCCCCACGGCCAGATCATGTTCGCTGGCGGCTTCCCCTCGTCGCGGAGACGGGCGTTGATCTCGTGGCCATCCAGCACCTCGAGCGAATCATAGATCAGGCTCCGGAGCGTCGCCTCGCCATCGCCCTGGGGCATCACCTCTTCCAGCGGCTTCCCCGCCGCCTCGACGGGAGGTAGCGTCCGCACATCCATAGGGCCGCCGCTCCAGACGAGGGCGTGTCGGCGCCCGCGCCCCGGGTAGAACGTCAGGTTCAGCATCTTCAGCCGCTCGGCCACGTGCGTGAAGAGCGTCTCCGCGTCCCGCCCCGTGAGCCCGCCCGCGGTGGGATTGGTGATCGTCTCGCCATCAGAGGAGACAAGATCCACCCGGAAGGCGACGTCGCCGCGCTCCATCGAGACGCCACGCCCGGCAACCTCCAGGGGCCCCGGTCCGGTGTAGTGGCGCGCAGGCGGATAGCCCAGAAGCGCCATGGCGGCGGCCTCCGGAGCAACCGCCACATCCTCCGGTATCAGGTCTGCGCTCCCCACCAGGCCCTCTCGCGCGAAAAGGTCCAGCGTCGGGAGGCGCGCTGCCTGGAGGGGCGTCTTCCCATACAACGCCCCCACGGGCCGGTCTCCCGCGCCTCCCGGCACGACGATCACATACTTCATCTCCAGCTCTCTCCTACCCCAACAACTCCCATCTGGCACCGACCGTTGGCTGGCGCGCAAGCCGGAAGGAATCTGCGCGCGCATAGCGAACAATCATACTGCATGCGCCCAACGGCGTGCCCTGGAAGCGCGCTCGCGGGCGCCTGTGCCCTCTCCCCCGCATTCCATCGCGGGAGTGAAGAGGCGCGCCTGCGCCAGCCGTGGCACAGCCTGCCCGGCAGGGCACGGTCGATCCTCTAAGCAGTATTTTCGGCACCGGGTTCCCGCTCGTTTGCCCGTAGCCTGCTCGTTCCGACCCGCCGTGTCGCGGGAGAGTGGTGAGCGGGGCACGCGCCGTGGAGCCCTGGTGACGATGAGCAGAATCAACCCGGCACGCGGCCGCCCAATCCGGATCGTCCCCGGATGGAAGCGCGCCCGACGCGAGGCCGCGTGTCCAGTTCCATGGAATCCGGAGAAGCCTTGATGACCCAACTCCTGGCCGCTTGCGGCCTGTTCTCTGTGGTGCTTACCGCTTCGCTCATCTGCGCGCGCACCGACCCGGCCACCGCCGAGCCGTTCCCCACGCGGATAGAGGCCCACGTGGCGCCAGTCTCCGAGGCATCGGTGCCCCCCCCTGGGGGGCAGCTTCCGCACCACGGCCAGCAAGCACCCGCGGTTCTTCCTGGAGGGCGACGGCTGGGTGCCGTATGCCATGGGCGCCGGCCTCCTCCTGGCAACCGATACCGTTACGCTGCCCTTCCTGCAGAAGGCTTTGGGCGGGAGCACCACGCGCGACGTGTCGCGCTCGGTCAGCTACCTGGGAACGCCCGTGGTCTACATGGGCACTCCCCTCGCGCTCTACGCCTTCGGCGGATCGCACGAGAAGCAGGCGGCGGCGAAGATGGCGAACGCTCTGATCACCTCCGGCATCCTCACGCAGCTGGTGAAGATGGCAGCCGGACGGCGCCGGCCGAACCAATCGAACGGCATCGGCCACTTCGAAGGCCCGGGATCCGACTTCGAATCGTTCCCCTCGGGGCACACCTCAGCGGCGTTCGCCATGGCGACCGTTCTCAGCTCCGAATACCCTCGCTACAAGGTGCCCCTCTTCGTGCTCGCTACGGCGGTCGCCGCATCACGCGTCTTCCAGAACAAGCACTTCCCCTCCGACGTGGTGGTCGGCGCGGGGATTGGCCTCCTGGCCGGGAATCAGGCGGTGCGCGGCGGCCCAAACCTGTTGGGATTCCGCTTCTAGCGGCGCGGCGAAACCCGGCGAGGCATCTGCCAGGGAAGCGGGGGCCTCGCCGGGGCCGAACCCGGCAATCCCACTGATATTCAGGATGCGCCGGCCCCCTCTTTCGCGGCCAGGTTTCGCTCTGCCTCGGAGAGGCGCGCGTAGATCGGAACGAGCGCCAGGGGATCGTCGCGCTCGCCGCGCTCCAGCCGGGCCAGCGCGAGATGGGCGAGGATCTCGGGATCCGGAAAGTCGTGTCCGGGGGCGTAGCAGAACCGGTCGCCCAGGGCCTGGCGCAGCACGTTCTGGTAGCGCGCAACGCCCGTGCCGCAGAGGAGCACCGGCTCGCCATAGCCGACCAGGCGCGTGGCCAGGACCGCCGCCGGAAGTGCCGCCGGGGCCATCAGCTCCTCCGGCTCCGGTCCGGTGGCGCGGTAGATACCGGCGTACACCTCCTGCCTGCGCGCGTCGATGCACGGGCAGATGAGCGCGCCGGCGCAGGGCGCGCAACCGGCGGCCATCACCGCGAGCGTGCTGATCCCGGCGATGGGCAGCGCGTTGACCTGGGCGAGCGTCTTCATCGTCGTCACGCCGATGCGTACTCCCGTGAAGGAGCCGGGGCCCAAGCCAGCGCCCAGGGCATCGATCTCGGAGAGGGCCACCCCAGCGTCCTGAAGCAGCCACTGGAGCGACGGCAGGAGGCGCTGCGAGAGATCCATGCGATGCAAGAAGCGGTGGGAGAAGCGCACCTGTCTCCCATCCAGCAAAGCAATCCCAGCCACCTCCGTGCTTGTATCCACGGCCAGAATCTTCACGCGACCTCCCTCGCTCCCCACTTCGCTCTCAAGATACTCTCCAGCTCTCTCGCGCGCTCACCATGCGCCAGGATGCTCACCAGGCGTGCATCGCCGGCGTGCGCCAACGCCAGGGTCAGGCGATCATCCGGCAGGGCTTCCGAGACGCGCTCGCCCCACTCAATCACGACGACGCCCCCGGCGCGTAGATAGTCATCGAAGCCCAGGTCCCACAGCTCCTCCGCGGAGTCGAGACGGTAGGCATCCATGTGAAACAGCGGCACCTTGCCGGGGTGCTCATGGACGAGAGTGAAGGTGGGACTCGCGACCGTCCCGGACGTGCCCATGCCGGCGGCAATTCCCTGGGTCAGCGTCGTCTTCCCCGCGCCCAGATCGCCCCGCAGGCAGATTGTGTCGCCCGGACGCAGCTCCTCGCCCAGAAGCCGGCCCAACTCACGCATCTCCTCCGGGGTCGCCACGCGTATCACGCCCTCCTCAATCACTCTCCTGCCCTCCTCGGGACCCGGCTGGCGCCCCGCCCGCCAGGATAAGGGGCGGATCGCCAGCCGAAACCCTCCTCTGAAACCACCTCACGCCGGGCGTAGCTCCGCGAGCAGGCGGATCGCCGTCTCCGCCATGCGCGGGCCCGCAGCCGGCTCCAGCTTGCTGGAACGCGCCAGCCACGTTTCGTAGCCCCCCTCTTCGAACGCCGCCAGCGTCGGGATGTAGCCCGTGTAGTCATTCGCCAGCTCGATCACCATGGTGGTCTCAAACCGAGACGCTGCCTTGATATCGAGCCCGAACTGGCAGAAGATCTCCCCCGAGAGCGCGGCGATCCCCAGGTCGCCGACGCGGAGCGCCTGGACCGGCGTCCGGACCTCGGGCGGCTCCTGCGTCATGATGAGCGCCTCGCGCAGGTAGAGCTCGTCTCGGTCCATATCCGACACCGGCTTGGGAGGCATCGCGCGCGCCTTCGCCAAAGTTTCGGCGTCTGGCTGGCGCACTGCGGCGGTCACTTCCTCCAGGCGGCAATCCAGCGCCACTTCCTGGCGGAAGGAGCAGCGTTGCCACACCTTCATCACCTCGGCGGCAAGCAGGTTGGCCGCGCGGTCGGCACGCTCCCAGCGATACGCCGGGGTTGGCGCCGGACCGCGGTAGTTGCAGTTGTTGACGTCGCCGCAGCAACCGTTGCCCAGCAAGACGACGAACGATTCCCCGCGCATGCGCTGCAGCGCCTGCCCGAAGCGCGCGAAGTAATCGGCCGAGACGCTCGTGCCGGGCGCGCCGCCCACGTAGTGGAGGGCATAGTTGGCCAGCACGGCGATGGGCCGGCCCTCGAGCGTCTCCACGAAGAGCGCACCCACCTCCGGATCGGTTGGTCCGACTGGCCCCACCAGATCAGGATGCAGGTAGCCGGGGTTCATGCGGACGCTGCCGTCCTTCATCCGGTAGCGACGGTTGAAGACGAGACCCGGCTCGCATCCGGCGCCCCAGGCCACCCGGGCCGGAGCGAGGCGCCTGCACGCACGCTCCACCGCGTCGGCGATCCGGGGCACGGCGAAATCGAGGTAGCCGGGCACCTCGTCCGTGCCCAGCAGGCCGCACGTGGCCGGGCCCGAGTGGGTGTGCGTGCACGAGATCATCACCGCCTCCGGCGGGATCCCGCACCGCTCGGCGATCCGCGCCTTCGCAGCATCCACGGCTTTGCGCGGCAGGCAGATCAGGTCGCACACCACCAGCGCCAGCCGCTTCTCGCCGTTATCGAGGACCAGCGCGCGGGCGTGCAGGTCGTCCTCAACATCCTCGGCATAGCGCGGGTGGAACGAGCCGCTGAGGGCGCTCCCCAGGGCCGGCGTGATGTTGCTCAGGGAAGCTCCCGCACGAAGGGTTTCTTCAGGCATCAGATGCTCCTTCATCCATGAACGCAAACAGCGACAACCGGGAGCAGGAGGCCAGGCGCCGGTGCGCCGCCAGCCGCTCCCCTGCTCCAGCGCCAAGGCGCTCGAGCCTCGCCATTGCTCACGGCTCCAAGATCACTTTCGCGGTTTCGCCCCGGGCGAAAGCGGCGTAGGCCGCCTGCGCCTCCTCCAGGGGATACCGCGCCGAGATCAGTTTCTCGACGGCAAGACCGCGGCGCACCAGATCGACCATCTCCGGATACTCGCGGATGTGGTAGAACCAGCTTCCGAAGAGCGTGATGTCGCGCCGGATCAGATCGGTGCCCACATGCAGGCTCACCTGCGTGTTCTCACCGTTGCACGCCACGGTGCCCGCCTTGCCCACAATCTTCAGCGCCAGGGCGAAGCCCTCCGGCCGGCCGCTCGCCTCGATCACCGCGTCCGCCAGGCGCCCTCGCGTCAGGTCGCGCACGCACTCCACCGGGTCGGCGGCGCTGACATCCACCGTCTCGGCCGCGCCCAGGTCGCGCGCCAGACGGAGGCGGTCTGGAACGCGGTCGAGGGCAATCACGCGCGCGCCCAGGAACGCCTGCACCATCACGTTGCCCAATCCGATGGGGCCGCACCCGACCACCGCGACGGTATCGCCCCCACGAGTGGGCAATCGGCGGCTGGTGTGGTAGGGCACACCCAACCCGTCGCCCGCGAGAAGCGCGCCCGCTGCGAAGGAGAGATCCTCCGGGATGGGCACGCACGCGTAGTCCGGCACCGCCATCAGCTCGGCGTGCGCACCCGGGCAGAACCGCTTCTCGTCGCAGAAGGTGAACACGCCGCGCTGGCACCACTCGCAGGTACCGCAGCCCCATACCGCGTGGATGCCTACCCGGTCGCCATCGCGCCACCGGCGCGAGCGCGACGCATCGACGACCACGCCCGCGGGCTCATGGCCCGGATTGGACTCCAGCTCCTGCTCGCCGCGGTAGGCGTGCAGCTCGCTGCCGCACAGCGCCGAGGCACGGATTCTGACCACCACCTGCCCCTCCTGGGGCTTGGGGTTCGGATACTCCCGGACAGCCACCCGCTCGCGTCCGAAAAACTTCACTGCCCGCATCAGCTTTCTCCTCGCTCCCTGGCGCGCCTTGCCGGGGAACCGCGCCATTCGGGACTTCGTGAGAGGAGAAGCCTCTCCCTTCCCGGGGGTTGCTACCCGCCGATGACGCAGGCAAACACAGATGAATGGGAGCATCCCCAAGGCACCCGTGGCATCCCCATCCGTGTCCGTCCCGTTCATCCGCGGTATCGCCGCCGGCGCCTGTAGGCCGGCGGTCCCGCCCCAACAGGCACCGCCGAACCAACGGCAGGAGGGCAGCCGGCTTCCAGCGAACCGCTTTACAAGGTGCCGCCGCGCCCATCGAGCGCGACGTAGCCCGAGCGAATGCCCAGGAGACCCAGGCAAACCCACATGGACGATCCCAACCTCTACATCAAGCCCGGCGTGATCGGGAAGGTGGTCGCCACTGAGTCGCGCCCCGCCACCGCCGCCGAGTTCTACTTCTGGACGCGCAGTGACAACCTCGCGATCGAGGTCGGCTCTATCGTCGTCGCGACTAGCCATGAGGGGATGACCTTCGGGCTTCTCGATGAGCCGCAGCGCTACTCCGATCTTCACTCCTTCATGGATGACTACATCGCCCACGATTTCGGCGATGTGACCACCGACGCGCCGACGGCCCCCCCGGATGTCCTCGTCTTCAAGGCGAAGGTCCTCCGAACGCTCGTGCTCGATCCCGTCGCGGGGAGCTGGTCCGAGCGCATGCGCCCGACGCCGCCGGGGAACGTCTACTTCCCCACGCCCCAGGGGATCGAGTTCGCGATGTATGCCGACCGGATCGAACCGGAGCGGCGCATCCCGGCGGGGCTCTTCTCAAACAGCGATGGCTCCACCACTCCGATCCATATCGACGAGGAGTTTCTCCTCGGCATGGAGGGCGCGCATCTGAACATCACCGGCGTCTCCGGCCTGGCGACGAAAACATCCTACATCGAGTTCCTGCTCCGCTCGCTCTTCGCCCATTCGCGGCGCAGCATCGCCGTGGTCTGCTTCAACGTGAAGGGCCCCGACCTGCTCTTCCTGGATAAGCCGAACGTGCCCGCCGATCCGGCACTCCGGGCGCGCTACGAAGCGCACGGCGTGAAGATGATGCCCGAAGAACAGCTCCGAATGTACGAGGCGCTCGGGCTTCCGCCCACGCCCTTCGAGCAGGTGCACATCTTCGCGCCCTATAAAGCGGACGGGCAGACTCTCAACACCACGCGCACTCACCCCGAGGTGTCCGGCAACGTCCGTCCCTTTGTCTGGGGCCTCAAGGATGTCATTGGCGATATTCGCACGCTGGTCGGGCGCGACGATATCGATGAGAAGGCCGACGCGTTCCTTGCGTTCGTTCGCGACCGCTGGGTGCAGAAAGAGGAGGTCCTCTCGTTTGACGAGTTGGAGCTCAAGCTCAACACGATCATCGAGGATCTGGAGGATCGCGAGGTCAGCCAGTACCACAGCCACCACCTGGCCACCCTGCGCAAGATGCGGAATCGGCTGGTGAACATCCCTGCCCGCTGCCCCGGGTTGATCACCCGCGGGCGCGTCAGCCAGGGCGATGACATTCCGCTGGAGCAGCTCCAGGACCGCGACATCTTCGTGATCGACGTCTCCGGGCTCGGCACGACGGCGCAAGACCTGGTCTTCCAAAAGGTGATTGGGCGGCTCAGCCGACTGAAGGAGCGCGACGAGCTGCCGGTCGATCACGTCATCGTCTTCGTGGACGAGCTGAACAAGTTCGCGCCCAGGCAGGGCGAGACGCCTCTGAAGCGCGGGCTGGTGGAGATCTCCGCCCGGGGGCGCTACATCGGGTTCGTGCTCTTCGGCGCCCAGCAGTTCCGGTCGAAGGTCGACGCCGAGGTGATCGGCAACACGGCGACCTCACTCTACGGGCGCATGGACGCGGAGGAGATCATCGAGCCGCCCTACCGGATGTTCTCCGAGACGGTCAAGGAGAAGTTGCTCTCTCTGGAGAAGGGCGAGCTGCTCCTGCGCCACCCGCACTTCAAGCAGCCGATCTGGGTCCGCTTCCCCGTGCCCCCAGTGCTGCGCGGGAAGGATGGGCTGGTGCTGTGGCCGTCGCGCCGGTCGAACTCCATCGAGCGTGTCTACGACGAGCTGAAGGCGCTGGATCCCTCGGCGGAGATTCCCGTGGAGGAGATGCGCCGGAGGCTGGATGCGCTGGATGACGAGGCGATCCAGCGCATCCTGGAGTACGTGCGCCGGAAGTACAACCCGCGCGGCATCATCAGCCTCTGGCAGGTGTTCAAATCCGGCGTCCGGGCCGAAACGGGGCGTGGCGACTGAGCGATCAGCCGGCCATTTCCAGGTAGCGGCCCATATTGCGGAACTTCTTGTAGCGCCGCTCTAGCAGCTCGTTGGGCGAGAGGCCGCGCAGTTCATCCATGCTCTCGACGATTGCCTGCTTGAGCAACTGCGCTGCGCCAGAGGCATCACGGTGGGCCCCTCCGAGAGGCTCGGGGATGACGCGGTCCACGATGCCCAGTCGGTGCACATCCTTAGCGGTGAGCTTGAGGGCCGCGGCAGCCTGGGGGGCCTTGCTCGGATCGCGCCAGAGGATAGCGGCACACCCCTCGGGGGGGATCACCGAGTAGATGGCGTGCTCCAGCATCAGGATGCGGTCGCCCACGGCCGTGGCAATCGCGCCGCCGCTGCCGCCCTCGCCGGTGATAGCCACCACGACCGGCACACGGATGCCAGACATCTCCATCATACTGCGTGCGATCGCCTCGCTGATCCCGCGCTCCTCGGCGCCGACGCTACAATCGGCTGCCGGGGTATCCACGAAGGAGACCACGGGCCGGCCTGTCTTCTGCGCCAGCTTGAGGAGGCGGACCGCCTTGCGATAGCCCTCCGGCCGGGCGCTTCCGAAGTTGCGCAGGCTTCGCTCCTTAATGTCACGACCCTTCTGATGGCCGATCACCATCACGGGCTCGCCATTGAGCACCGCCAACCCGCCGACAATCGCCGGGTCATCGCCATAGGTGCGGTCGCCGTGCAGCTCGAGGAAGTCGTCGAAGATCATGCGGATGAAATCGAGCGTGTAGGGCCGGGCGGGATGCCGCGCCAGCTGCACCTTGTCCCACGGAGCAAGCTGCGAATAGATCCTCTTAGTAACCGCCCTGAGCTGAGATTCCAACGCTGCGATCTCCTGACTGCGATCAATCCCTTGCGCAGCCGTGAACCGCTTCAACTCCTGTACCTGTTCCTCAAGCTCGTGCAGTGGCTTCTCAAAGTCCAATAGGTTGCGTATTGTGGCCACACCCACACTCCTCATCGGGCCGATCCGAAAAACACCCGCGTGGAGCAAAACCTCCTCCGGGATGCCTCCGGAGAAGTCTCAGCGCACCGCGGCCAACGCCTCGCCGCCCTCGCGGGCCAATCGCCCGTGGCAGCAGAAGGTCAGTATCCGCGAAAGGGTATCCTGGAGGTCCTTGCGATGCACAATCAGGTCGATGGCACCATGCTCCAGGTAGAACTCGGCGGTCTGGAAGTTGGGGGGCGGCTGCTTGGCAGGGCCGGCCTGGGCCGCCACGCGCTCTCCCGCGAAACGCATCAGGGCACCTGGCTCGGCAATGATGATATCGCCAAGCGACGCGAAGCTCGCGAAAACGCCCGCCGTCGTCGGATCCGTGAGCACCGTGATATAGGGAACGCCCGCTTCGTTCAACCGCCCGACCGCGGCACTCGTCTTCGCCATTTGCATCAGCGAAACGAGGCCCTCCTGCATGCGCGCGCCGCCCGAGGCACAGACCAAGATCGCCGGCACGCGCCGCTGCAGCGCCTCCTCCAGGGCACGCGTCACGCGCTCGCCATACACCGAGCCCATGCTTCCCCCCATGAAGCGGAAGTCTGCCACCCCAAGGATGACTGGCCACCCGGCGATACGCGCGCTTCCGACAACCATGCCATCATTCAAGCCCGTATTCGCGCGGCCCTTTGCCAGCTTCTCGGGATATTCGGGAAACTCGAGAATATCCACGCTGGACAGCCCGGTGGCGATCTCCTGAAAGCTGCCGGGGTCGGTGAGGAGCTCGATCCGCTCTCGCACGCTCAGCCGGAAATGGTAGCCGCACTTGCGGCACACCTTCAGGTTCTTCTCCAGCTCCTTGACCAGCAGCGCCTCGCCGCATTTGGGACACTTTTCGAAGATGCCTTCCGGAACATGTTGGGCCTTGGGCTCGCCGCCCCCTTTGATCCTGGGGTAACGGTGGAACCAACCATTAGGTGCCATGCACACTTCCTCCTGGGCACTAGCCGGGTGAGATCCGGAACTGTGGTGCAGATGTAGAGTCTTCTGATTTGCGATGTATATGGAACCCATATACGACCTGCGCGCCCGGGTTTCCTTTTCCTTTCCTTGCGTGATATAATGGGAGAGCTTGATTTTTGGATGCCAGAAGACCACCCCTTTGTTTCGAGGAGAGCCGCATGACGATCCAAGACCTACGCGCCCGCATCGATGCCATCGACGCGGAGGTGCTTTCGCTGTTGAGCGAGCGCGCCCGTCTGGCGATGGAGATCGGACACCGGAAGGCAGATCGCACGGAGAGCTTCTTTGCCCCCACCCGGGAGAAACAGGTGATCCAGGGGTTGCTGCGGAGGAACGAGGGCCCCTTGCCTGAAGCCGCGATCCGCGCCATCTACCGCGAGATCATCTCCGCCTGCCGGGCACTGGAGAAGCCCCTGCGTGTTGCCTATTGGGGGCCGCCTGCCAGCTTCACCCACGTGGCCAGCCTCCAGCGCTTTGGCTCTCTCACCGAGTATCTCGCGTGCGAGTCGGTCTCGGATGTCTTTGCCACCGTGAGCAAGCGCCAGGCAGACTATGGCGTGGTGCCCATCGAGAACTCTACAGAAGGAATCGTCGAGTATACACTGGATACCTTCAGCGAGTTCGACCTGGTGATCTGCGCGGAGATCTACGTGGAGATCACACACAACCTCCTATCGCTGGCAGGGTCGCTCGATGAGGTGGGCCGGGTATACACCGGCGCGCAGCCGCTCGCCCAATGCCGCAAGTGGCTGGAGCACCACATGCCCGGCGTGGAGATCTCCGAGGTGGCCACCAGCTCGCGCGCGGCGCAGCTTGCCGCCGAAAACCCCGCCACGGCAGCGATTGCCAACACCATGGCTGCCGAGCTGTATCACCTGCGCATCCTGCAGGAGCATATTGAAGACTCGCCCCACAACCGCACCCGCTTCCTCGTCGTCGGGCACACGGAGACCCCGCCGAGCGGGCATGATAAGACCTCGGTCCTGATGTCGGTGAAGCATCGCGCCGGGTCGCTCTTCCGGGCGCTCGCGATCTTCGACAAGTACGACGTGAACCTGACGATGATCGAATCGCGCCCCAGCAAGCGCACCCCGTGGGAGTACATCTTCTTCATCGACTTCCAGGGCCATTGCCGTGATCCGCACATCCAGAAAGCCCTGGAACGCCTGGAGCAGGAAGTACAGTACGTGAAGGTCCTCGGCTCCTATCCTGAGGCGGAGTAGCCAGCCCGGACCGGCGGCGTTCAGTAATCCAAACGAAGCTGGACGAAGCCGGTGAGATCGCTGTTGCCGTATTCGGTGCGGGGCACTCCATTGAGGGGGCCGCGGCCGTAGGGAAAGAAGAGCTGGCCCGTCAAGCCGAGTTGATCACTGATGTTCCAGGAGAGCGCCGGTACCACCACGCCGGAGCCATCCTGCAGGCTATGCAGCCAGAGGAGCGACGAAGAGAGCGCCTCGTTCACCGGGTAGGACGCCTGGAGCGCTGCCGCCTGGCGCTCCACGATCTGGGTGTCGCCACGGAGGAAGCGCTCGCGAAACTGTGGGTCCAGCAGGCGCTGGATCGCCTCGGCGAAGCTCCCCGCTCCGAAGCCGGAGTAGTGGTACTCGCCCAGGAGCGTGAGCCCCTGCCCCACGCTGAAGGTGTAGGAGCCACCCACCACCGCCTTCGGGACGAGGTGGTCCGCTCCGAAGAGGCCCGAGTCTGGAAACGCCTCCGGGGTGTTGAAGATCGCCAGCTCCGCGTGCGCCTCGGCATCGCCCACGGCGGCAGAGACTGTGCCGGCGGCCACCACATCACGCGCGCGCTTCCCAAAGATCACCTCGGCATCCACGCGACCGCGGTAGCCGCGCAGCCGGCCCACGAACGCGGATTGGGCCAGGCTCTCGCCAAAAGCGGCTACCGCGTCGAGCGATGTGGTATCCGAGAGGCGCACCTCGGCGCGCACGGCATCCACGCCCCGGCGCCACTCGCGATCCACCTCCAGCGGTGAGAAGGGCGCGAAGAGATCCACGGCGCTGAAGAGGACGCCCCTCCCCCAACCCACCGCCTGCCGGCCAACCGTGAGTTCCCCGCGTGGGATCCGCTTCGCCACGTAGGCGCGGTCGAGCTCATGGCGGTACTCGAAGGAATCGCCCGCCGAGGCGAGCTCGGCATCGAGCTGCCAGATGCGGTAGGGCGCCGGCGCTGCCGGCGGGAGAATGCCCAGGCTCAAAGCGGTCTGCCGGCCCTCTGAGACGACGCGCGCGCGATGCTCGTAGGCCACGGCGGCAGTGGTCTCTTCCGAGAGCCGGGCCGTCAGGTCAAAGCGAAGCCGCCAGAGCGCGGTGGCCTCGTCACGCTCGGAAGGGAGCAGCGGATCTTTCGGCCCGCGCGAGATCAGCAGGCTGGACTTGAGTCCCGTGCGCAGGGTAAAGCGCCTCTCGGCAGGCGCTTCCTCGCTCTCCACCTCGCCAGCGGCCGGCCCCGCGACCAGCCCGAGGCACAGGCCCGCGATACCGAGGCAGAGGAACCGCTTCCTCACCGCGCTCCCTTCCGATGAACACCCCACACAGCGCGAGGGCGCCCTCCTGCATGGTCACCCACCCGTCGCCCGCCCTGTGATTACCTGGGTGCCGCGGGCATATCGCCTCGGCAAGCCGTGAGGCCCAACAGCGGCGCCCCTGGCACCCGGCTGCCGACGGCTATTGCCAGTAGACTTCCCCCACCTGGCCGCTGCGCACGCCCTGCTCGTTATACCACTTCACGTGGCCGTCCGCGAAGGCGAAGTTGGCCCCCTCCCCATGCGGGAAGCGAATCCGATTGAGACTGTTGGAGTCCATTACCAGCGTGCCACCAGTTATCTGGCGCATCCAGATCGTGTAGTACCCAGAGTCGCCAAGGACGAAGACTTCCGCCGGACGTTCGATCATCGCCATTGTCTTTGCCACCCGGGCGCGCCCGAAGAAGTCGTTCGCGCTAATACCGTTGCCCGGGAGCAAGAAGATGTCGTTGACGCCATAGGTGACCGTCCTGTTGGTCACCATCTCCGGCGGGACGCCATAGGTCGCCCAGTACTTGTTGCGAGCGCTCGGGCACGTCCATACCTCAGTGTTCTTCAGATACGGCTCCAGCAGGGTTTGAAAGAACATCGGGGGAGAGAAGTAGGCGTTGAAGGACGGCAGGGTCTCGTTATAGTCCTGAGCATAGGAGGTGAACGCGGTACCGAGCTGTTTCAGGTTGCTCTGGCAGTTCGCCTTGCGCGCATTCTCGCGAGCCCTGGCAAATACGGGAAAGAGGATCGCGGCCAGGATCGCGATGATGGCGATTACGACGAGCAGCTCAATCAGCGTGAAACCCCGGGTTGACTGAAGCTGACGCATAGGAAGCCTCCTTCTCGGCCGATGGCCGCAGGGCTGGCTAGGGGTCTCTGCGTACGCTCAGACAACGTCACGCGCAACGAAAGCACAGAACGAAAAGGATGTATCCAGATTGCGCGGGTCGATCATCGGATCGATCCGTGTCCGGCAAAGCCGGGTCACGCCCATCGGTCCCATTCCGTCCGTGCCTCGCGAGCGCCGGCAGCAAACCCCGATGGTCAGCCACACAATCGATTTGCGCGCATTGTAGCACCCCCGGCAAGCGCCTGTCAACCCATCAACCGTGCGTTTTTCGGACGGGCAGCAATTCGGTTCGCGGATGCTATTCGCGCGGCCGCTCGGGCTAGCGCTCTTCGTCGGCTGCGACACGTCCGTCTTGTAGCGTGACGACGCGCGTGGCGTGGGCGACAACGCGCGGATCATGCGTGGAGAAGACGAAGGTCATGCCGTGCTCGTCATGCAGGCGGCGCATCAGTCCCATTAGTACCTCGGCGTTGGCCGTATCCAGATTCGCCGTCGGCTCGTCGGCCAGGACCAAGGCCGGGCGCGAGGCGACAGCGCGCGCGACGGCCACCCGCTGCTGCTGGCCCCCGGAGAGCTCATTCGCCCGGCGATCCGCAAGCTCCCCCAGGCCCAGCTCTTCCAGGACGCGGAGAGCGCGCTCGCTCCTCTCAGCACCCACGCCCTGAAGCTCGAGGACGAACTCGACATTCTCGCGCGCGGTGAGGACGGGGATCAAGTTGTACGCCTGGAAGACAAACCCGATCGTGTGCAGGCGTAGCTCCGCGCGCTCTCGCCGGTTCATCGCCCCCAGATCCCGCCCGAGAAGCGTGACCGTGCCGCTCGTGGCGCTGTCGAGCGCGCCGATCAGGTTGAGCAGCGTCGTCTTGCCGCTCCCGCTGGGGCCGACCAGAGCCAGGAAGTCGCCGCGGCGCACATCCAGTGTCACCCCGCGCAGCGCCTGGACTTCACTCCGGCCCGTGGAAAAGAGCTTGGTGACATCGCGCACCGTTACAAGAGCTGTCTGGTTCATTGGGCCACCCGAAGCGCCGAGGCAGGATCCGTCTTCGCCGCAAACCACGCCGGGTAGACCGTGGCAACCAGCGTGGCCCCCAATGCGATGGCAAGCGCCTGCGGCACCAGCCAGAACCCCATATCGGCGTGAAACACCTTGTCAATCAGCACGTTGGAGATGGCGAGGTCCGCGTCGACAAACGCGCCATAGTCAATCCCGACTGTCGCCAGGTAGTAGACTACCGGAACGCCCAGGAGAAGCCCGGTCACGGCGCCCAGCAGGCCAAGCGCCCCGGCTTCCAGGAGGAGCAGGCGTGCGATCGAGAGCTCCTTCATCCCCAGCGCGGAGAGGACGGCGAACTCGCGCCGGCGCTCCAGCACAGACGCGAGCTGCGCGCTCGTGATCCCAAGGAGCACGACGAGGATGATCGTTCCGATGAGCAGCCGCGTGAAGCCCTGGTCCAGGTCAAAGCTGGCCTTCAGCTCCGGGAGGACCTCAATCCAGGTATGCACCACGTTTCCGGCAGGCAGCGCTTTCTGCAACGCTGCCTGCACAGCCGGCATCTCCTCGGAGCGCTCCAGGAGCACGGCGACCTCCGCCGCACCGGGGCGCCCGGTGAGCGCCTCCAGCTCCGGCAGGCGGATCTGGCAGACCGTGGCATCCACGGTCTGGCTGCCAGTGCGGACAATGCCGACGATCCGCAGGATCGCGCTCTGCAGGTTGCCGTCGCGCGCCGCTACGGTTACCAGCAACTCATCATCGAGGCGAACGCGCAGCCGGTCGGCCACCCCCTGGCCAATCACCGTCGCGCCCCGGTCATCGGGGCGCAGGTAGCGCCCGGCGCCGATACTGCGGACCACCCGGTTGAGGCGGGGCTCGGTGGCCGGATCGACGCCGACGATCTCCACGCCGGCCACGCGCGTGCCGAAGGCGAGGAGACCGTTAGACCGTGCCCGAGGCGTCGCCGCCGCGACGCCCGGCGTCTGTCGGGCGATGGCCAGGGCCTGCTGCCAATCCCGAAGCCGGAGCCGATCATCGCGCTGGGGAAGCCAGCCGGCCGGCGAGACGCGGAGGTGCCCGGTGCCGCTCAGCGCAGCGGCGCGCTCGATCAAGTCGCCCTCGCCTCGGATGTAGGCGGTGGCGATCAGGGCGACCACGCACCCGATCCCGATGCCGAGCACCGAGAGAAGCGTCCGGCGCGAGTGCCGCGTCAGGCTACGGAGAGCATACTTTCCGAGGGGAGAGAGCGTCATGAGCGCATCGCCTCCATCGGCTCCAACCTCGCCGCGTGCCATGCCGGCCACAGCGCCGCAAGGAGCGAAGTGACGGCGACGGCGGCCACACCCACCAGGACATCCGTCGCCGCAAGCCTCGGGAAGATGTGGATCGGGATCGCCATGCCCTGCCAGGTCGCCTCGGCGGCGGCTTCTCCCCCCAGCGCCGCCAGGTTGAGGCCGCTCCCCCGGGTCGCCGCCACGAAACCGGCGCCAAGGAGCGTGCCGAGTGCAACCCCAAGCAGCCCCAGTAAGGCTGCCTCTGCCACAATCAGACGCATGATCCGCGCGGGCGTGGCGCCCAGGGCCAGCAGCATCCCAAACTCATGCAGGCGCTCGAAGGTCGCCATCATCATCGTGTTCGCCACGCCCGCCGCCGCGGCCACAAAGACGAAGATCAGAACGATGTAGCTCGAAACGTCAGCCAGTTCCAGGATCGCCACCAGCTCTGGCACTACATCCTGCCAGGGGAGCACCTCCAGACCGGCAAACGCCGGACGCGCGGCCACCGCGCTGGCCAGCTCGCGCGCCGCCTCCGGACGCGTCGCGTGGAGAATGATCTCGCTCGCCTCGTCTGGCATCACGAAGAGCTGCTGCGCATCCTCCAGCGACATCAGCACGCCCTGGCGGTTCACCAGATCGATAGCGCTGGGGATCACGCCGGCGACGGTGTAGAGGTCGTTGGCAATTGAGCCATCCTTCCCCTGCCCCACCACCGCCAGCTCGCTCCCCGGGTTCACCCCCAGGCTTTGGGCGAGTGCCCGGCCAACGAGGACACGATGCTCGCCCGGCCGGACGCCTTCTGGCGCCGTCGCCAGGAGGCCCTTCGGGCCGGACTCCGCCTCCGGGTCGATCCCGAGGACGATGGCGGCCTGGGCATCGCGCGTGACGGCCACCAGGGCAGGCGCGTAGATCCGCGCCGAGGCGCGCGCCACGCCGGGATTCTCGCGGAGCGCGTCGAGCCGGGCAGCCAACGCGGTCACCGACAGCTCCAGGCTCTGCTCATCGCGCCACCCCGGCGCGTGGATCTGCACATGGCCCACCATCGGACCGGTGATCGTCTCGAGCATCGCATCGGTGTAGCCCCGGGTGATCCCGCTCATCGTCAGCAGCGCGAACTGCCCCAGGCCGATGGCGGCGAGCGCCAGGCCAGTGCGCTTGCGGTTGCGGCCCAGGTTGCGCCATGCCAGGCGCAGCGTGCTCGAGCGCATCCCCACTCTCCTTACCGGTTCCGTTCAAGGCGCTGCAGGCTGAAGGTGCTCTCCGGGACGTTCGCGTTGAACTGCATCTCCAGATAGCGCATCACCGTTCGGTGGCCCTGCTTATCGACCGGCGTCACCGTCACGCGCGTAGGAATGCGCCGGCCACCCATCGTACGCACCTGGTCGAAGCGCATCACGCGCGCCAGGTCGCCCCGACGGTCGTAGTGCCTCTCGACGAGCGGCAGCCAGCCATCGTCCGAAACCACCAGATCAATCCGTCTCCAGAGGCCCACCGTGCCCGGCTTCGCGTCCAGGCGGAGCTGCCATCCCGCCGGATTCGTGGAGCGGCCCGTGATCCGGGCGCTGTAATCCTCTCGATACGACGACTCCTGCACCAGATCATCGTTGGTGAAATCGCTCCCCATCCAGGGGCTGAGCATCGCCGAGGGCGGGATGCGAATCGTCCGCGCGATACGTGGCAGGTAGTTCCAGAGGTTCTGACCAACGCGCAGCGTCGCGGTTCCCGCCTCGCGCGCGGGCGAATCGATGATGATCAGCGCGCGGTCTTCCCCCCGAGTCCAGACGCGCATCACCAGCGTGCGCGTACTCCCGGGGCGGACCACCGTCATCTCCACCCTCCCGATGCTCCCGCTCGACTTATAGAGGTCGTCCAGCTTGGCCAACACGGCATTCACATCCGGTGGCGCCGGGCCCGCGTGGAGTGACGCGCCCGACAAAACCCCCAGGGCAATCAGCAGCCCGACTATCCAACAGAGCGGCACGCCGGCACGCCCGCGCGCCGCTCTCCCTGATCCGCGAATGAAGATTCGCATCATCGCCTCCCTCGATGCCAGGATGCGCCCTCGCTCATCCCGGTTCAACCGGGAACGAACGTGTCCTCTCGCATCAACCCGGTCGGCCCGCAGATTCCAGGCCACCCGGGAGCCTCGGACGGATGGGAGGACTCCTCTGCTCGGGGAGAGAACCTCACTCCGTGCGTGAGCCGTCGATATCCCCGTCTTCCCGAAGGAGGTCCAGAATGCTTCACATCCATTGCGGAGATTCCTCCGCGGGAACGCTGCGCCAGAGCGACGTGCCGGGCGAAGTGATCGTCTGGTGTGATCCTGTGGTCCAGGGCCCGACGCCCGCGGGTCTCTCGGGAGAGGCGTGGCACCGCCGGCGCGCGGAGTACCTCGCGACCACAGCCGCCCGGCTCACCGCCGCGGATCTGGCGCGGCGTCTCCAGGCGGAAGACGACGCCCTGGCACGCGCGCCCGAGCACGACGAAGTGGTCCTGTGGTTCGATGCCTGCCTCTTCGACCAGTCGATCCTCATCTGCGTGCTCGACCGGCTCTCGCGGCTCGCGCTTGGAGAGACGCGGCTTAGCCTTATCTGCATTGGAGACTTCCCAGGCTTCGCGCGCTTCCGTGGCCTGGGCGAGCTGCACGCGGAGCAACTCGCATCCCTCTTCCCCACGCGCCGCCCTGTCACGCCCGAGCAGATCGCGCTGGCGCGGCGGGCGTGGGAAGCCTGGGTTGCGCCCGACCCCACCGATCTGGCGGCCCTGGCGCGCGCAGAAACCGCCCTGCTTCCCTACCTGGGCGAGGCGCTGGCCCGCCGCCTGGAGCAGTTTCCGTCCACCACCAACGGCCTGGATCGCCTGGAGCAGGAGGCGCTGGAAGCCATCGCCGAGGGGCACGACCGCCCCTTCTCCCTCTTCCGCGCCGTGGACGAGCGCGAGGCGCGCCCGTTCATCGGGGATACGATGCTCTGGTGCCTCCTGGAGGAGCTCGCGTCCGCCGAAACGCCGCTCGTCACGATCGATGGTCCCGGGCCGCTCCCGCGCTTCGATGACCCGCCCACATCCCTCGAGCAGTGGCGCTTGTCACTCACCCCGGCTGGCCGCGCCGTACTGGCGGGCAGGGAGGATCGGATTCGCCTCAACGGCATCGACCGCTGGGTGGGTGGGGTCCACCTGGCCGGACGGGGCCCGATCTGGCGCTGGCACCCGCGAGAGCAGAAGCTCGTCCTGGCATGAGCCCGTCCACGCGGGAAAGGCGGCCGGCGCCCCCGGCGCACGAGACCGAGCTCTACCCGCCGATTCGCGACTTCCTGGTGTCGCTTGGCTACACCGTGCGCAGCGAGGTGCGCGGGTGCGACATCACCGCCACGCGCGAGGATGAGCTGGTGGTGATCGAGATGAAGCGGCGATTCTCCACCGATCTCCTCATCCAGGCGGTGGAGCGACAACGCCTGACCGACTCGGTCTACGTCGCCTTGCCACAATCCGCGATCCCCACCGGACGCTCGGGCCGGGCACGCTGGCAAGGGATGCAGCGTCTCCTCAAGCGGTTGGAGCTCGGACTCCTTCTCGTCTCCAGCGAGAGCAGCGTCTTGGTGCTTTTCCATCCCATTGCTTGCGAGCGCCGGCGCGCGGGCCGGGCCCGGCGGGCGCTGTTGCGCGAGGTCGAGGGCCGCTCGGGCGACTACAATGTGGGAGGCAGCACCCGCCAGAGGATCTGCACCGCCTATCGGGAGGCAGCCCTTTTCATCGCCTGCTCTCTGGAGCGGCATGGCCCCATGCGCCCGCGCGACCTGCGCGCTCTCGGTGCCGATGCCAGGACGCAAGCGATCCTGAGCAAGAACTACTACGGGTGGTTTGAACGAATCGACCGGGGCGTCTATGCCTTGAAGCCCCAGGGCCACGCTGCCCTCGCGGAGTATCCCGAGTTGGCCGCGCGCTTCCGGCACGCGCTGAGCGAGCGCGAAGCCGGACGTGCCGGTGAACGGCGCCTGCCACCCGAGGGTGATGCGTAGCGGCGCGCCACCGCCGCCGGCAGGGCGCGCCTGGGGCAGTAAGAAGAGGTCTTGTCATGAAGAGTCTATCCAGAGAATTGAGTCGCGTGCCCGAGGGAGGGTTGGGCGAGGATCAGCGCCTGGCCCCGCTTTTCCCTGCGGGGTGCCCTGTCACCGTGGAGGCGTGGGAGGAGCAGCGGGCCAGCCTGCGCCGCGAGTGGGATCGCGTCCTGGGCAAGCCCTCCTTCGAGAGCTTCGACCAGGCGGTGGAGGTAGTCGGCCGGTTCGAGCAGCCGGAGTATCGGGGAACCCTGGTCCGCCAGCCCACCGGACCGCACACCCGGCAGCTCCTCCTGCTGATGGAGCCGGCACGGGCCACGCGGTCGCCACGCCCGGGGGCCGTGGTGCCCTTCTACCATCCCGACGCGATGGCCGGCTACGACCTGGAGAAGGGGGAGCCGATACGCGAGCGCCCCGTAGTGCAGTTCGGCCGGCATCTGGTCCAGCAGGGCTACGTGGTTGTCTGCTCCGAGGCGTTCCCCTTCAACACGGTGCCCCATCCCGGCACCGAGGCGGGGTTTGCCTGGTGGCACGCGGGCGCCAAGAAGCTCCTCCAGGATAATCCGCAGTGGACCGGCATGGGCAAGCTCGCCTGGGATGCCTCGCGCGCGCTCGACTTCCTCCTGGAGCAGCCGGACGTAGACCCCGAGCGCATTCTGATGATCGGGCACTCCCTTGGGGGAAAGATCGCCTTCTATGCCGGCGCCTTGGACGAACGCGTCCGCGCCGTGATCGGATCGGACTTCGGGATCGGCTGGAGCTTCACCAACTGGGATGCGCCCTGGTACCTGGGGGAGCAGATCCACCACCCAGAGTTCCCCCTGGCGCACCACCAACTCCTGGCGCTGCTCGCACCCCGCTCCTTCCTTCTCATCGGCGGCGAGGCCGACCGCGTGGAGAGCTGGCAGTATCTGAAGGCTGCACAGGAGGTATATCGGCTGTACGGCCGCGAGGATGCCGTAGGCCACTTCTATCACGGCACCGGGCACTCGCCGACGCCAGAATCGCTGGAGATTGCCTACCGCTGGCTCGCGGAGCAGTTCGGGTTGCCGGAAGAGGCCTGGACCCTCTAGATCAGGTGACGTTTCGGCCGCGCGGCATCATCCCGCGGCCGGCATCACCGCCTGCTCGGGCGGCTTGCTGCCAGGAAGGCTCAAGGCCCGCCCTCGCCGCGCTGAGCTCCCGAGATAAGGGATCCGAAGCCTCGAAGGCCGCGCACAACCTGGCGCGCGGGGATCAATCCCCGCGCTGCTTGTGAGCGAAGCCCCGCCGGGCTGGGCCAGACCACGTTTCCGGGCAACCGCAAATGGCGCGGACTGGGAGGGGGAGCCCCGAAGGGGCTTTGCCGGGAAGTAGCGCGGAGCTTCGAGCTCCGCGCGTGCCCGCGCCCTCTCCATCCGTGTTCGTCTCCCCAACTGCGGTACCGAAGGTGGCGCGCGGGCGGCTTGCTGCCAGGAAGGCTCAAGGCCCGCCCTTGCCGCGCGTCATGGAGGGGGCGATAGCATAATGCGGCGCCCCGTGGCGCATTGCGCCATGGGGCGCACTCCATCCGGCAAGCACTCCTCACTACAGCTTCTGGACGCGATCTCCCAGCACCTCGCTCAGGATGTCGCGGTCCTTCGCCGAGAGGCCAACGTGCAGGTGCTGGCGGAAGCCTTCGCCGTAGGGCACCTTGCGCGGGGCCAGCTGACCCATCGCCGCGCACAGCTCGCGCATCGAGACCAGATAGGCGTCCTTGCCCTGGCTCACATCCAGCCACTCCTTCTGCGAGGCGTGGCGGCGGAGCATCTCTTCCTTCACCTCGATCTTCTCGGTGATGTCCACGACCATCGACGGGAGGATCGGCTCGCGCAGCGGGCCCATGTTGCCGTAGGGCTGGGCGTGGTAGAGATAGACGTCCTGCATCGTCGGCTCGACCCAGGGATGGGTGACCCAGTTGCGCATACCACGGCTGAAGCACGCGGTCACGGCAAGCCGGCACGCATTCTGGTGATCCTCCATATAATCCTGTGGCGATTGGGTGAGGACAATCTGTGGCTTAATCTCGCGGATCACCGCGGTCACGCGGCGGAGGGTCTCCGGCTCGTAGAAGATCTCAAGGTCGTTCACCACGCCCTCATGGTAGGTGGCGCCGATCACGGAGGCGGCGGAATGGCCCTCGGCGGCACGAATGCGGATGATCTCGTCGTTGGAATGCACCGCGGTGCCGCAATTGCCGTTGGCAACGGTGAAGATGTGACACTCATAGCCGGCATCGGCCAGCAGGGCCAGCGTCCCGGCCATCATAAACTCGACGTCGTCCGGATGGGCGGCTATCGCTAGAGCAATCTTGGAATCGGACATCAGTCACCCTCCCTAGAAGCATATATCTGTGAAGCGGTTTCGTCGTGTCGTCCGTGATTACCTGCTACCAGATCAAGCGAGCAACCGGGCGCCCGGAACTCCCACGCTCCGGTGCCCGGCATCCCCATGCTCGCACCATCGATACCTGGCAGGAATCAGGGGCGGGCGGGCGCGAATAGGAACGCGAATGCCCGTAGTGCTCCACGCGTGATTTGAGAGCGCGTAATCGGGCTCGCCACTCTGTATCGCGAGAAAAGCTATAGGCAGCCGGCCTGAAGGGAGAGAGTGTCGATGAACATCGGTATTATTGGCCTTGGGTTCATGGGATCCACCCATTTCCGCGCGATCCAGCAGGTGCCCGGCGCGCGCGTCTCCGCCTTGTGTGACTCGATTCAGAAGCGCCTTGATGGCGATTGGCGGGACATCCGCGGCAACATCGGGGAATCCGCCGGTATCGTTGACCTCAGCGGCATCAACAAATACCTCGAAGTAGATAAGTTCCTGGCCGACCCCGAGGTTGACATCGTGGATGTCTGTCTCCCCACGCCTTTCCATCGCGACATCGCGATCCGCGCCATGGAGGCGGGAAAGCACGTCCTCGTCGAGAAGCCGATTGCCCTCACGCTGGAGGATGCCGACGCCATGGTCGAAGCCTCGCGGCGCACGGGCAAGAAGCTGATGGTCGGCCAGGTCGTCCGCTTCTTCCCCCAGTTCGACTTCGTGAAGCAGGCGGTTGCCAGCGGCGAGTATGGCGCCCTCCTGGGAATCCACCTGAAGCGCGTCATCTCCAAGCCGTCGTGGTCGGCTGGCGGTTGGTTCAACGACCCGAAGCAGACGGGAGGCATTGTCCTCGACCTGCACATCCATGACTCCGACTTTATCCGCTACCTCCTCGGCATGCCGGATGCCGTGCAGTGCAGCGGTGTCGTCAGCCCGGCGGGCGAGGTGGTCTACGTCTCCGCGCAGTACCTCTACGAGGGGCGCAACCTGACGGTGACGGCCAACAGCGGCGCCATCGCCTCGCCGACGGTAGTCTTCGAGCAGGGCTACGACGTCTACCTCGAAAAAGCGACCATCCGCTACAACTCGCTGGATGAGGCGCCGGTCACCCTCTACACCGATGAGGGCAAGCAGGTGGTCGACCTGCAAAAGGCCGTCGACCTGCCGAACCCCGACGGCTGGGTCAACGAGATCGCCTACGCGGTGAAGTGCCTCAGCGAGGGCAAGGAGCCGGAGCTCCTCGCCGGAGCCTCGGCGCGTGACTCGATGTACCTCTGCCTGAAGGAGCTCGAGTCCGTTTCCACCGGCAAGCCGGTCAAGGTCAGCTAACCTTCCTGGCCGCGTGGGGGCAGATCTCCCCGCCCGGGCTTTGCCCCCGCGCGGCCGTCGTTTCACTTCCCCTTTTCCACTCTCGCCCTGCGTGACCCCACGCATAGGGCTCTCCCGATGATATTCCTCTTGATGCAGGCTGAACCGATCCCGACGCTTTGCTGTCCTTGGGAGTATGGAACAGGCACTCAAGCGGCTACAAGAGGAGATCCGGGCGTGCCGGGCGTGCGTCGAGCGGGGCTACCCGGCCACCCCACCGCCGGTCGTCGGTCTGGGCACGCGCGCCCGCATCCTGCTGGTGGGCCAGGCGCCCGGTGGGATGGAGAGCGACAGCCGGCTTCCGTTCAGTGGTCCGGCCGGCAAACGCCTCTTCACGTGGCTGGAGCGCGCCGGCTTCGATCCGGAACGGATCCGCGAGGAGATCTACTTCTCGGCACTGACGCGCTGTTACCCTGGCAAGAACGCGCGTGGATCCGGCGACCGGCGGCCTTCGCGCGAGGAAAGGGCGCTCTGCACGCCTTTCCTCGCCCGAGAGTTCGCCCTGATCGATCCGAAGCTGATACTCCTCGTGGGTCAGATGGCGATCGAGCACTTCCTTGGCAAGATGCCGCTCACGCAAGCCGTGGGCGCGGAGTTCGAAGAGGAGGACCGCTTCTACATCCCACTCCCCCACCCCTCGGGCGCCAGCACCTGGCTCAACTCTCCCGAAAACCGCGACCGCCTGGAGCACGCAATCCGCTTGATCCGCTGGCACCGCACCCACCTGATCCCATCCAAGAGGTGATGCCCCCATTCCCGCAGTTCGGAAGCCGCTAGGTGGAATGCCGGACCCTTACGGAGTCCGTAGAAAGCCACGCGGTAGCTCTCCTTCCCCAGGGCCGGCATGAGGCCGGAGGATAGGAAACCACACGTCTGTCCCCTTCATCCGCGGTACTGATGCCGGCGCAGGGCCGATGGCACGCCCATTTGGGCTCGCTTGACAGCCAGGCGTGCGTGTGCTACGATAATCCCCGGTTACTACAGGCGGCGCTCGCTGCGCCGGTGTGGAAGGAAAGCCGTATGCCGAAACAGTCCAATCGCGGGTTTACCCTCATCGAGTTGCTCGTAGTAATTGCGATCATCGCTATACTTGCAGCGATTCTTTTCCCTGTGTTCGCACGGGCGCGCGAGAACGCCCGCAAGTCGAACTGCCAGTCCAACTGCAAGCAGCTGGGAATGGCGCTCATGCAGTATATCCAGGACTACGATGAGACTCTGCCGATTCTCGGCTGGCTCCCGGGTGACGGCGTCGTCTGGCCGAACGGCAAGTGGGATGCCTGCCACCCCTGGCACATGCGGATCTACCCGTACGTGAAGAACACCGGCGTCTTCAACTGCCCGAGCGCCACCTACAAGTGGCAGGGTGAGGTCTCCCAGATGATCAAGTATGGGGCGAACTCCACTCTGATAGCCGTGACGCCGCCGTGCACCCTGGCCAGCATTCAGCGTCCGGCGGATACCGTGGCCATCGCCGATTCGGACGGCGAAGCCAGCTATGGCATTCAGCAGACCCCTTACCTCGGCAGTGGCTCCAGCAAGCCGCGCTATCTGGGCGTGCGCCATTCGGATGGCGCCAACTTCGTCTTCATGGATGGCCACGTGAAGTGGGTCAAGGTGCAGGTGGACCCGGTCACCAAGCTTCCGGTGCATCCGGGTCCTCAGCAGGGCGTCTACTGGCGCGCCGACGGCACGAGCTGAGAATCGACGCTCCTTCTCTAAAGGGGGCCGGGCTTGCGTGGCAAGCCCGGCCCCCTTTGTTCTGGGATTCCGAGATAAGGAATCCGAAGCCACGGAGGCAGCGCGCAACCCGGCGCGCAGCCTTCTCCTTACTTCCCGGCGGCTCCGCATCGCGGTCAAAGAGCATGAACGTCGCGCGCCGCCGTTTATCGCCACAATCCCCTCACCCGCGCCCGTCGTCATCGCGGAAATGGGAAGACCCGTCATCCGGTCGGGCCGTCACGCCCCCTGTTCCGGAAGCGCGCGGTCGACCGCACTGGCCACGCGCGCCAGCTCGCGCATCAGGCTGGCAAACGCCTCGGGCTTCAGCGACTGGGGCCCATCCGAGAGCGCCTCGGCAGGATTGGGATGCACCTCGAGGAGGAGGCCATCGGCGCCTGCAGCCACCCCTGCCTTCGCAACCGCGCCGACATACCGGGAGAAACCGGTGGCATGGCTCGGGTCCAGGATCACCGGGAGGTGGCTGAGGTGCTTGAGCACCGGCACCGCGTTGATATCGGTCGTATAACGGGTGGAGTCCTCAAAAGTGATGATCCCGCGTTCGCAGAGCGCCACACGGTGGTTCCCCTCCACCATGATATACTCGGCGGCCATCAGCATCTCGCGAAGCCGCGTCCCGAAGCCTCGCTTCAGCAAGACGGGCGTGCGCGCCTGCCCCACCCGCTGCAACAGCCGGTAGTTCTGCATATTGCGCGCGCCGATCTGGAGGAAATCGGCATACTGGCAAACCTTTTCCACATCGTCCGGATCGACCACCTCCGTGATCACCGGCAGGCCCGTCTCCTCGCGGCACGCGGCGAGGATCTTTAGGCCTTCTTCGCCCAGGCCCTGGAAAGCGTAGGGCGATGAGCGCGGCTTGTAGGCGCCTCCTCGGAAGAAGTTGGCCCCCGCCGCCTTGACCGCGCGCGCCGTCTCTATCGCCTGCGCCTCGCTCTCGATGCTACAAGGGCCGGCAAAGATGGCGAGCGTCTTCCCACCCACCGGCACACCACCCACTTCAAACACCGTGTCTTGAGGGTGGCATTGCCGTGAGGGCAGCTTGTATGGCTCCGAGATGAGCGCCACGCGCTCGACGCCGGGCAGATTCTGGAACTTGTCCACCAACTGCAGCTTGTGCGAGTGGATGACGCCGAGCACGGCGATCACTTTACGTTCGACCCCCGGGTTCTCGAAAGGCGTGAAGCCCTCCCGCTCAATCGAGTGGGTCACCTCCGCAATTTCCTCGGGGCTTGCCCCCGTCTTCATGATGATAACCATAGAGAGCAATCTCCTACAAGCGCGGCCCCGCTGAGGGCCACCGCAATACGCTTCCGGTGAGATAGTATCACCGGTTCAACACCCTCAGGAGTGCCACCGGGGCGTGGTCCGTTCCTCGAGGGATGCTTTCACGCCGGGAACAAACAAGGAAAACCGTGCCACTCGCTCTCCGCCAACGCCCTCTCCCGACCGGCGAGGCAGATCCCGCTCGCCGCACGCTCCGTCCGATGGAACACGCCCCCCAGCCTGTGCCTCAGGCGCCGGCACGCCCACGAGGAGGGAGTTGACGAGGCGTTCTGGCTATGATACAATCCCAGCGTTCGGCCTTCCAGTGCCAGGCCATCGGGCCCGGCGAGGATCGCACCCAACGAGCGCCGCCGCCGTCAGGTCGCCCGCTTGGCCCGGACATCGGGCGAGCCGCGTGCCGGCGAAACGCCCGAGGTAGGCATGGTGTTAGTAGATAGCGATACTCGCGAGTTGCGGGTGAGCAGCGAATTCCGCCATGGCCACCGCGTGCGTGCCTTCGTGCGCGAGGCGGTCGAAGAGTGTGGCTTCGACAAGCAAGCCGTTGCGGATCTGATGCTTGCCGTCACGGAGATCTTCAACAACGCGGTTGAACACGCACACCACTTCGAGGCCCATCGCGAGGTCGTCATCCGGGTGCATCGCCACCAGGGTGCCATCCAGGTGGATATCACGGATCAGGGCCCAGGCTTCGTACCCCGTGAAGCAGCAACCCCGCCGGCCTCATTCCTCCCCACGCAACGTGGTCTCGGGCTATTCCTGGCCCGCAATCTAATGGACGAGATCCACTTCAGTCACGGCGCCGGCACCACCGTTCCACCTGGTGAAGCACACCCCCCGCTAGCGAGCATCCACGGCGAACGCGCCCTACGCCACCAACGGCCCCAGGTCTTCTGGCTTATCAATGTCGGCTCCAATCTCCGGGTACGCGAGCGGGATCGCCGCGACTCGCCCTCCGACCAGGCGTTGGACGCGCTCCTCGGCCAGGCTCAGCGGCAACAACCCAGGCAGCTTGCTCGCCAACAGAATTCGCGGCACAAGGTCCCAGCCGACCATGCGCGCGAGCCTCAGAGGCTGCTTCCGGGCAGCGAACGCTTCCTCGATGAGGCCCGCGTTGCGCTGCAGGAACGCCGGGCGGATCAGCACGGCATTCCCGCCGGTGAAGCGTCCCTCACGAAGGCGAAGGCTGGTCCGGCGCATCCCCGGGAAGCGCTCGTTGCACAGCCCGAGTTCCACGATCGGGTAGGCCAGATCGACATCGCGCGCCTCGGCGAGCGCGATGAAGGCCGCGAGCGCCTCGGCCGTGACGAACGGAATGTCACACGTGATCACCAGCGAGAAGCGCGCTCCCTCGCATGCCGCCACGCCCGCGGTGAGGTTCCCGAGGAAGCTGCCTGTATCTGCCACGTGCCGCACTCCCGGCAGGGCTGCCGCGACCTCCTCGGGAGCAACCACGTGAACCGCCGAGACACGCTCGCAGGCGGCCAGGGCCTCGAGCACATAGGCGACCATTGGCCTCCCACGCACGGGCACCAGCGCCTTGTAGCGGACGCCGGATGCAGTGGCGAGCGCCTCTCCCGGCTTTCCCCCAGCCAGAACCACCGCCGGTATCGACCCTGCGCTCATCGGCTTCTCCACGGGCGAGCGACACACACCCACGGCCATCGCTCCGCCAGCGCGCCGGCGCACTCGCGCGCCGCATCCTCCGTCGCGAAAAGGCCAAACACGGCCGATCCGCTGCCGGAAAGCAGCGCCCCCTCCGCGCCTCGCGCCAGGAGTTCTGCTTTCAGCCCGGCAATCTCCGGGTGCATGGCCAGGACCGGTGCTTCCAGGTCATTGCGCAGGGCTCGGACAACGCCCGCGCGGTCGCCACGCTCCAGCGCGGCACGCATCGTCGCAATCGCGTCATCGCACGGCTCGGGAACTCGCCCGGCGCGCAGGGCATCCAGCTCCGCGTAGGCGCGCGCGGTCGAAACGCCCACCGCCGGCTTGGCGATCACAAGGTGTGCATCGAGCGAGCACGGCAGCGGCTCCACGCGCTCGCCCCGTCCGCGAACCAGCGCGCACCCGGCCGAAAGGAAGAAAGGCACGTCCGAGCCGACCGCGGCGGCGAATGGTAGCAGCGCCTCCGTAGAGAGACCGAGCCCCCACAGGGCATTCAGCCCCCGGAGTACGGCGGCGGCGTCACTGCTTCCGCCCCCGAGCCCGGCCTCCGCCGGGATTCGCTTCTCCAGGTAGATCTTCACGCCCCGGTCCGGCGCGTGCGCGTCGCGAAGCAGGCGGGCGGCGCGATACGCCGTGTTTCGCTCGTCGCACGGCAGGCGCACATCCGACGCGGTCACGCGGATCTCGGGCGCGTCCAGTGTGGAGAGTATCACGGTGTCTCGAATCTCCACCGCCTGGAAGATAGAGACGAGGTCGTGGAAGCCGTCCTCGCGCGTTCCGCCGATGCATAGCACCAGGTTCACCTTCGCGGGTGCCGGCATCACCAGGCGCGGCCCGCCATCGCCCTCGCTCACCTCCGTATCTCTCCTCTCCACTCCCATAGCTGCAACGCCCGTCCAGACGCGGTGTCCGGCGCGCCGCCGCTCCTGCCCGATGCCACCATACAGGCATGGCGCAGTTCCAACAAAGAGATTCCGCGTTGTCCGGCCTGGTTCCTGGCAAATTCGCAAGGAATCAGAGTGTTCGGGCGCCAAAGTAGCCAAGGGAAGGCCTCGCTCCGCGCGATGGGGCCGGCCCCAGGGATTCCGCCATTGCGCAGGCTTAGCGAGGGGAGAGAGGATGCAGCTTTCGGAAGTAGGCGAGTTCGGGTTGATACACCGGCTCTCGGCGATCATAGGGGGCCGGGGTGGCGACCCATCCGGGGTGTTCCTGGGTCTCGGCGATGATGCCGCGGGGTTCCAGCCCCCCGAAAACCGGCACCTCGTAGCCACCGCCGACATGCTCGTCGAGGAGATACACTTCCGGCGCAGCTGGCTCTCGTCGCGGGCCCTGGGGTGGAAGGCGCTGGCGGTGAATCTGAGCGACGTGGCCGCAATGGGCGGCGAGCCACACTTCGCCCTCGTCTGCATCGCGGTGGACTCGCCCACTTCCGTGGAGTATGTTGAGGGGATCTACGCGGGGATGCAGAGCCTGGCAGAGCGCTTTGGCGTGCGCATCGCCGGAGGCGACACTGTGCGCTCGCGCGCCGGGCTCACCCTCTCGATCACCGTCGTCGGCAGCGTGGAGCCGGAGCGTCTGGCCACCCGCGCGGGCGCCCGTCCAGGGGATCTGCTCGTGGTCACAGGTACCCTGGGCGACTCCGCCGCCGGATGCATGGCGCTCCTGGCGGGGCCACGAGCAGCGGAGAAGGTTCCCCCCTCCGTGCTGGAGGCACATCGTCTCCCACAGCCGCGGATCGCCGAGGCGCGCGCCGCGGTAGCCACGGGAGCGGTCACCGCGCTCATGGATATCAGCGATGGCCTCGCCGGCGATCTGCACCACATCTGCGAGGAGAGCGGCGTGGGCGCCGAATTGGATGCAGGCGCGATCCCCCTCTCGGAGGCATGCCGCGATGCCGCGGCTCGCCTGCGCCTCGATCCGCTCCAGCTGGCGCTCACCGGCGGGGAGGATTATGAGTTGCTGCTCGCGGTCTCACCCGAGCGTGTCGATGAGGTGCGCGCCGCCATTACCGAGGCAACTGGCACTCGGACGAGCGTGGTCGGGCAGATTCAGCCAGCGGGATGTCAGTTGCTTCTCCCGAATGGCACGCGGGTGCCCTTGTCGGGGGCAGGTTACCAGCACTTTCCGAGCGAGTAGCCCAGGGAGGGCCTGGCGCTACCGGCCAGGCACAACGGCGGGGTCGTCATACCCCGCCGCGTGCTGGTCCGATGTTGCGTATCGCTTGCTCGCTCGCGTGTGAATGCTAGAGAGACGGCCCCGTGGGTGGTCCCTGCTCGTCCTCTGCCCGAAAGCGATCGCGCAAGATCCTGGCGCGCTCGCGGATCCCCTCGTTCTTGGCGGTGGAGATCACCTGCTCCAATTGCTTGATCGCCGCCTCGCGCTCGCCCTTCAGACCTAGCGCCAGGCCAGTGAAGAAGCCGGCCCATTCGGCTTCCTCGGTGCCCGGATACTCCTGGATGACTTTGGCGAGGTACACGAGCGCCCGGTCGTTATTGCCACGAGAGCCATAGGCGATTGCGGTGTTGAGCAGGATCTCGGCCATATCCTCGGGGGCTTCGTCCTTGGGCAGCGCCGCGAGCGCATCCACGAGGGGCGCCGCCAGATCGCCTTGCCGTCGCTCACAGTAGATGCGAGCGAGTTCGGCCTTGGCCTCCATATCCTGCGGCTCCGCGGCGACCCGCTTGCGCAGGCTCACCACGCGCTCCTGCTCTTCGAGGACCAGATTCAGACGGTGGATGAACTCCTCCGGCGGCAGGAACCCGACGATGCGCCCCGCCTCGTCTCCGGTGGACTCAACGAAGATGAAGCTCGGCACGCCCTCGATCTCGTGCTTCCGAGCCAGGTCCGGCGTCTCCTCCACATAGACCCGCACCGGGATCACGCGCTCGCACGCCGTCACCACCGAGGTATCGGCAAGCGTTTCGTTCTCCATGCGGTCGCACCAGACGCAGTCCGTATCCGAGAAGTCGATCATGACGAGCTTATCGCTCTTGGCGGCCTCGGCCAGGGCGTCCTCCACGCTGGTGCGCCATGGCATCTCCGCTGCCCGCGCGGTGGAAGAGAGGACCAGCAGGCCCACCACCGCTGTCAGCACTATCCAACCTCTCCGCAGCATATTCCTTTTCCCCCCGCCCCCAAATCGTGCGAGCGGCATTCTCTCTTGAGCGTTACGGCATGGGTCCGTCCATAGTGGCAAGATGCCCGCTGGGGAGAAAGATGAAACACTCGCGATTCCATACCCCCAACGCAGGCGGAGACGCCGCGGCCACACGCCTCGCGCGCTTGACAGCAGAGTGAGCGCATGTTATAGTAGCCCCGGTCTTGGAGTCCACTTGTCCTCCACGCCTCGGTTCAGCACCATGCACCGTGATTGAGAAAGGAGCAGCGTCATGTCCTCACGTATTCTGTGCCTCGCCGTGCTCCTGGCGATGGCAACCCCGGCTCTGCGCGCAGATGAGATTCAGATCGGTGGGAAGGACCGCCTGAGCGGCACCATTCTTGGGATGAGAGGGAACCAGGTGCGCATCGGCACCGAGCATCTCGGCGAGGTGGCGCTTCCGTGGGCCGCCGTGACGGATTTGCGCAGTGATGTGGACCTTGCTATCTACCCCGAGGGAGCAGAGGTGATCGTCGGCGTCATCACACGGCTCGCTGGCGGCGTCCTTGAGATCAGGACGGCGCAGGGCATCCGCACCCTCGACAAGAGCCGGGTCAACCTGATCAGCACCGAGCTCCCCCGAGGTGGGAAGCCCGCCCCGGTCGTCAAGTGGAGGGGCAAGGCAGAGTTTGGCTTTGGGCTGGTGACTGGAAACAAGGAGAGCAACAACTACCTGATCGGCACGGAGCTACGCCGGCGCAGCCCTTCGGCCGAGATCCTGATCACCGCGCAGGCCGAGCAGGGCCAGCTTCGCCAGAATGGCGCCTGGGAACGCGACGTCTCCTACGCGCGCGGCAGCGTTGGCCTTACCCGCAACCAGGGCGGGCGCCTCTACCTGGCGGGCAACACTACCCTGGAGCATGATGAGATCAGCCGGCTGGCGCTGCGCCAGAGCCACGCCTTCTCTGTTGGCTATCGCCTGATCCCGGGCTCGCCTAACCTCTGGCATGTGGAGCTCGGCGGCAACTACCTCTGGGAGAAGTACAACCCGCTCCAGGGCGATGACTACTCAAACGACGGCATGACCCTCCGCCTGCGCTCGCTCACGGAGTGGAAGGTGTTTGGCTCCTCGCGCCTCAAGCTGGATGTCGTTGCCCATCCCAGCCTGGAGGCCCCCCACGGGCTTCGCGCGACCAGCAACCTGTCGCTCGCCTTCCCGCTCACCGGGGCTCTCAACCTCCAGCTGAGCGCGACTCACGACTACAACACGAACCCGCGCCCGGCCGGCGTCAAGGCCTCTGACCTGCGGACCCGTACGACCCTGGTCTACGGCTTCTGAGCAGAACGTCTGATAGATAGCAGAAGGGCATGGCAGGTTGCCTCCGGCCATGCCCTTCTCGTATTCTGCAGCCGCCCCCTCGAGAGGGCAAACTGGCTACCAGTTTAGCCCCACCAGGGGCGACGGCCCGCTTCCTTCCATCGGGTAATGCGCGCGGAGATAGTTGAGCAGCTCCAGATAGGGGCGCGGCGGCGGTGCCGTGAACTCCATCGGCGCCCCGGTGCGCGGGTGAGTGAAGCTGAGCCGGTAGGCATGAAGCGCCTGGCCTTCCACCCGCTCGATGAGGTCCTCCAACTCCAGATCCCTCACCGGCAGCTTGCGTTGGCCGCCATACTGCGGGTCGCCCATCACGGGGTGGCCGATGTACGAGCAATGCACGCGGATCTGGTGGGTGCGACCGGTTTTCAGCTTCGCTTCCAGGAGCGCGCACGGTAGGGTGAACCGCTCAAGCACCGTCAGGTCGGTGGTGGCGTCACGGGCGCTCGGAGGGCGGCGCTCGCCGGCGGGATAGACGGTCATCTTCTTCCGATCCGTCGGATGTCGGCCGATAGGAACCTCAACGCGCACGCGGTCGAAACGCGGGTTGCCCCACACCAGCGCCAGATAGCGGCGGCCTGCCGTGCGCTCTCGGATCTGGCGAGAGAGATCGTTGTGCGCGTAGTCGTTGCGCGCGACCATGATCAGCCCGGAGGTGTCCTTATCGAGCCGGTGGACGATGCCGGGCCGGTCTTCGCCGGCGATGCTGGAGAGCGCGCCCGGATAGGCGAGCAACGCATGCACCAGCGTGCCACGCGTCGAACCGACGGCGGGATGGACGACCATGCCGACAGGCTTGTTGATCACCAGGAGATCCTCGTCTTCATAGACGATATCAAGCTCGATCTCCTCCGGGAGCAGGCCCTCCGGGCGCGTCGTCTCCGGGAAGGCGATGCAAACGCGGTCTCCCACACGCAAGGGGTAGCTGGCGCGCGTCGGCGCGCCGTTCACCGTAATATGGCCGCTCTCGATGAGCTTCTGAATCCGCGACCGGGTGAGGTCATCGTAGCGGCTGGCGAGCGCCTGGTCGATGCGCGTTCCTGCATCCTCCTCCATCACGACCAGCCTGCGTGACGGAGGAGGCGCCGTAGGTGTGGTGCTCATGATGCCCCGCCTCCCCCCATCACCTTAGATATGCACCCCCCGGCCCAGCGTCACCAGCGCCGTCTCATGCAGCACCTCGGAAAGCGTCGGATGCGCGTGGACCGTGTGCGCAATATCCTCCACCGTGCCCTCCAGCGTGCGCGTCACTCCCAGCTCTGGCAGCAGCTCCGTCACTTCCGGGCCAACCAGATGGCCGCCCAGCAACTCGCCGCTCCGTGCGTCCATCACGAACTTGCAGAAGCCCTCCCAGTCGTGCTGGCCAAGCGCCTTGCCATTCGCCCGGAACGGGAATGAGCCGGTCTTCACCTCATAGCCGCGCTCGACAGCCATCGTTTCGGTGAGGCCCACGCTGGCGACCTGGGGATGGCAGTAAACGGCGCGCGGCATATCGGTGTACACGAGTGGGCGGGGCGACTGTCCGGCGATCACCTCCGCGGCAATCTTCCCCTGCGCGGACGCCACATGCGCCAGGAGCATCTTCCCGGTGACGTCGCCAATGGCGTAGATGCCGGGCACGTTCGTCTCCATCCGGTCGTTCACCTGGATGAATCCCCGCTCCGTCTGGATCCCCAACGCCTCGAGCCCCAGATCCTCAATGTTTCCCTGAACCCCGATCGCGACGAGGATGCGGTCTGCCTCAAGCTCTTCCTCGCCCTTTGGCCCGGAAACGCGGGCCTTCACTCCTTTATCCCCCGTCTCGACCGAAAGAACGCGCGTGCCGGTGAAAATGCGCATCCCCTGCTTCGTCAGCTGCTTTTCGACGACGGCGGCCACCTCCGGATCCTCTAGCGGGAGCACGTGCGGCATCATCTCGACCACCGTCACGGCGCACCCGTAGGAGGCGAAGACATAGCCAAACTCCAGGCCAATCGGTCCACCGCCGATGATGAGCATCGAGGAGGGCAGTTCCTTGAGCACCACCGCCTCGCGCGAGGAGAGGATCCTCTCGCCATCAAACGCGACTCCGGGGATAGCGCGCGACCGGCCCCCTGTCGCGATAATCACGTTGCGTGCCTGCAGCTCCGGGCCATCCGGGCGCACCTGCACCCGGCCAGGCCCGGAGAGATAGCCGTTCCCCGCGTGGACGTCGATCCCGTTCTTTTTCATCAGGCCCTGCACGCCCTTGACCAGGCGGCTTGTCACGCGCCGGCTGCGCTCCACCGCTGGCGCGTAATCCACCCGCAGGCCATCGAAGGCAATTCCAAACTCCTTCGCCTGCTTCAGTGTATTCACCAACCCGGCGTTGTGGATGAGCGCCTTCGTGGGGATGCACCCCCAGTTCAGACAGACGCCCCCTAGCGCCTCGCGCTCTACCACCGCCGTCCGCAACCCAAGCTGGGCGGCGCGGATGGCAGCCACATAGCCGCCCGGTCCACCACCAATAACCACTACATCATATGCTTCCATAGCGTTCCTCAACCCCCAATCGCGGGGAAACCCTGCACGCCTGTACTTCTGGCGCTATTCCTCATTCTCCGGAATTATAACAGAAACGGAGAGGCACGGCAACGTCGCGTCGCGCGGCCTGCGTGAGCCCGCTGGTGAGGCAGGAGAACCGGCACTCCCGTCACGAATCTGACCACAGGCGGTCGCGCTTGTTGGGCTTGCGGCTGCCGGGTGGGAGGATACCAAGATGAAGTTCATCATCTTCACCAAGCATCTGGAGGGCAGAGACATCCCCGGGCTCATTGCCGACATTCGCTTCGCCGGGGCCGAAGGCGCCGATCTGTGCGTGCGGCCCGGCTACCCGGTGAACCCGGAGAACGCGCCTACGGCGCTGCCGGCCGCCATGAAACAGTTCCGCGCCGAGGGACTGGATATCCCGCTCGTCACCACGCCAGGCGATTTCACCGATCCCACTGCCGCCTACGCGGAGCCGCTATGGGCCGCCTGCGCCGAGGCCGGCGTCCGCCTCGTGAAGCTCGGCTACTGGTACATGGGCCCAGATGGCTACTGGGCCACGGTGGATCGGGTGCGCAAGGCCCTGGAGGGCTTTGCCCGGCTGGCCGAGAAGTATGGCCCGAAAGCCTGCGTGCACACTCACTCCGGCAGCACCATGGGCCTCAACGCCTCCTCCGTGATGAACCTCGTTCGCGGCTTCGATCCGCGGCACATCGGGGTTTTCGCCGATCCGGGGCATCTCTCCATAGTGGGTGAGCCGTTGCCGATGGCCCTCTCCATCTTGGGAGAGTACCTCTCGATCCTCGCATTCAAGGATCTCGTGCGCGAGCGCGTCGTGCGCGAAGGCAAGCCCGGGTGGCAAACGAAGGTGGTTCCCCTCGGGACCGGCTTCGTGGATTGGACCACTCTGCTGCGCCTCTTGGGCGAGATCGGCTACGACGGCCCGATCAGCTTCCACAGCGAGTATTCCGGATACCCGGTGGACACCGTCGTGGATCTGGCCCGGATCGATATCCGGTTTATCCGTGGCCTGATGGCCGCGTAGGATGGACAGCGACCGCATGAACATCCTCGTGATCGCGATTGATACGCTTCGCGCGGATCATCTGGGCTGCTATGGCTACCCTCTGCCCACCAGCCCGCATATCGACCGATTGGCCCGCGAAGGCGTCGTCTTCCAGTGCTTCAGCCCGCACATCCCTACGCACCCGGGCTATACCACGCTCTTCACCGGCAAGGACGTGATGGCACACCAGATCGTCTGCCAGGGCGGCAAGGTGGAGCTCGACCCCAAGGTGCGCCTGCTCGCCGAGATTCTCCGGGAGAACGGCTACTTCACCGCGGCGGCCGATAACCTGGGGCGTTGGTTCCCGCGCGGCTTTGACCTCTATGAGGGATACCAGTGGGATCAGGACCCCAAAGGCGCCTGGCGCAAGGGCGAGGCGGTGAACAAGACCGCACAACGCATCCTCGATGAGTGCGTCCGCCAGCCTAAGCCGTGGTTCGCCTTCCTCCACTACTGGGATCCGCACACGCCCTACCTGCCGCCCGTGCCGTTCGACCGGATGTTCTATCACGGCAACGAACGCGCCCCCGAGAACCACAGCATGGACGCCGTCTTCGCCTTCGAGCCGTTCCGCTACTACTTCATGCAGTGGATGGGCGGCGTCACCGATATCGAGTTCCCCAAGCGGCAATACGATGCCGCGATCGCCTACGCTGATGTCTGCCTGCAGCATCTCTTCACGCAGCTCGCGGCGCTCGGCGCGCTTGAAGAGACGGTGGTCGTGATCACCGCCGACCACGGCGAGGAGATGGACGAGCACGAGATGTGGTTCGACCATCACGGCCTCTACGATACCAACCTGCGCGTGCCCCTCATCATGCGCTGTCCGGACCGCCTGCCGCGCGGCAAATACGTGGACGGCATGGTGACGCTGATGGATGTGGCGCCGACGCTGCTGGCCCTCGCCGGCCTGGAGGAGGCAGCCGCGAAGGAGGGGATGCTGGGAAAGAACCTGCTGCCGCTCGTGCGAGACGAAGTCGCGCCCGGCCAGGGGAGCACAGAAAGGATCTTCCTCACCGAGAACACCTGGATGCGCAAGCGCGGTGTGCGCACCCGCGAATGGAAGCTGATCCGCGCGTGCGAGCCAGATATCCACAACCGGCCCCCGATCGAGCTGTACCACCTCCCTACCGATCCCGGCGAGCAGTACAACCTCGCTCAGGAGCGCCCGGAGGTCGTGGCAGAGCTCTCAAACGCGCTCGATGAGTGGATCGAGCGGCGCAAGCGCGAGACCGGACTGCCCGATCCGATCGAAACGCAGGGCATCACCCTTCGCTCCGTGGGGAAGGTGGCCACCGCCGTCCCGGAGGACCAGAGACTATGACCGAGTTTATCATCTGTGGGAGTGCCGCCGCCGAAGCGTGGCCGGCGATCTTTTGTAACTGCCGCTGCTGCCAGGAGGCGTTTGCGCGCGGGGGCAAGGAGATCCGCACCCGCACCACCTATCACCTCGGAGACACGGTGCATATCGACTTCGGCCCTGATGCCTGCACCCAGATGCAGCGTTTCCGCCTTCCGTTCGACCGGCTGAAGCACCTCCTGATCACCCACTCGCACCAGGATCACTGGCTGCCCTCCGAGCTGTGCTACCGCCGGCCGGGCTTCTCTGTCGTCGACGAGGAGAACATCCTGACCGTGCATGGTAACGCCCGCGTGCGCGAAAAGCTGGAGGCGGCCGTCGGGGACGACTTCCCCTTCTACCGCCTGCGGTTTGAAGAGGTGCGCCCCGGCCGGCCGATCGACCTGGGCGACGGCATGCGCGCCGTGCCGGTGCCCGCCAATCACGACCGGAAGGAGATGTGCGTCTTCTATCTCCTTCAGGTGGGAGACCGCGTGCTCCTCCAGGCCAACGACACCGGCTGGTTCCTTGATTCTGCCTGGGAGATCCTCCGCGATTACGAGATCGATATCGTGGTTATGGACTCCACCTCGGGGAAGATCGAGTCGCGCGAAGGCCACCTCGGGTGCCGCTGGGTCGTCGCCCTGCGTGATGAGATGCTGGCGCAAGGGATCTTGAAGACGGAGCACCGCTTCATCGCCAACCATTTCTCGCACAACGGCGGGTGGCTCCACACCGAGTTGGAGGAGTACTTCGCACCCCACGGCATCGAGGTGGGCTACGACGGCATGCGCATCCCGGTGTGACCGCGATGGCGCCGCGGATTCGGGCGGCAGACGCGACACCGGCAGTGCTCACATCGGCGGTTCTGCCCCGCGCGGAGGTTAGCCTCCGCGCTGCTTGTGAACGGAGCCCTGCCGGGCTGGGTTTGGCGACACTCCCGGGTGCCTGAGAACGGCGAGGGCTGGGAAGGGAAGCCCGAAGGGCTTTGCAAGAAAGCAGCGCGGAGCTTCCTGCTCCGCGCGGGTGGATGGTCCTCTCCATCTATCTCAGAATCCCTGTGCTCGTCGTGCTTCCTTCAGTCCCGCAGCCCCGCGACTGGCTTTTGACAGATCCTCGCTCCTTGCCCTATAATGGGGGTGCATCCCCGCGGCAAACCACTCCTGAGGTTCGCATCAGGCGCGCAAAGGAGGTTGAGGATGGCAGCAGCGATCGAAGCCGGGGCCCATGCCCCGGAGTTCTGCCTGCCGGCCACGGATGGCGGGATCGTTCGGTTCACCCGCGGCGCCGGTGAGCACACCTTCATCGTCTTCTGGAAGTCGACGTGCCCGAACAGCCGTTCGCTTGTTCCGAAGCTGGCCGATATTTTCCGCGCCCACCCCAACGCCCCGGCCCGCGTGATCGGTGTCGCGGTAGGCACCGACACGTGCGAGACAGCCACGGCGTTCCAACAGGCGACCGGCTTCACCTTCCCCACCGGGGTCGACGAGCAGAGCGAGGTGCGATCCAGCTACCAGCTGAAGCGCGTGCCGTCGGTGATCCTGGTGGATCCCGCCGGATTCGTCCTGCGCAAGTATATCGGCAACCGCGACGAGTTCGCGCCGGCGATCGACACGGCGCTCGATGCGATCGAGAAGGGCATCTCAATCCCCTCCTACGATCTTGAGGGAGCTGGCTGAGGGCCATAGCGGCCTCCGGGTGAGGCCGAGATCACCAGAGGAGAGTTCGTGGAGGTTGACCCCATACAGCGGTTTGAACAGGCCGTGCTCGGCACCATCCGCCAGCGCGGCCTGCTGGCCCCTGGCGAGCGCGTGGTCGTCGGCGTCTCCGGCGGGCCAGATTCGCTCGCGCTCATCCATGCGCTCCACGCTTTGAGCGGCCCCCTGGGCATCGCGCTTCACGTCGCCCATCTCAACCACCGGCTGAGGCGGGCCGCTCCAGAGGAGGCGCGCTTCGTCGCCGAGACCGCCGAACGTCTGGGAATCCCCTGCACCGTTGAAGCGGTCGATGTACGCGCGGCGCAGCGCCAGTCCGGGCTCAGCCTGGAGCACGCGGCACGCAACGAGCGCTATCGCTTCTTCCTGCGCACGGCCAAGGCGGTGAACGCGAGCAAGGTGGCCACCGCGCACACAGCAGACGACACCGTAGAGACGGTGCTCCTCAACCTGCTCCGCGGCGCCGCCACCGACGGCCTGGCCGGGATTCCTCCGTGCCGGGCACTCGCTGAGGGAGTAGTCGTCGTCCGGCCACTGATCGACGCCTGGCGCGCGGAGGTGGAGGCCTACTGCCGGGCGATGAAACTGCACCCCCGCGAGGACACCAGCAATCGCAGCCGCGCCTTCCTGCGCAACCGCGTGCGCCTGGACATCCTCCCCTATCTCACTCGCCACTTTGGCGAGGAGGTGAAGCCCAACCTGCGCCGGCTCGCGGAGCTGGCCCGTCCGGAGGTGGAACTCCTGGATCACCTGACGGCGGAAGCCACCACCAGGAGCGCAAAAGAGAGTGAAGAGGGGATCGCCATCTCGGTTCGGGCCCTCGGGGAGTTGCCGCTCGCTCTGCGGCGCCGGGTCGCACGCTCGGCCCTGCGCCGGCTCGCCGGAGATCCCACCAAGATCGGTTACCGCGAGGTGCAGCGCCTGCTGGAGACTCTGGAGGGCGAGCGCGCCGACTTCGATCTGCCGGGACCGGTTCACGTGCGACGGGAGGGGGACCAGATCCTTCTGACGCCCCCCGGCGTGGCGGAGACTGCGCCGGGCTGGGAAGTCTTGCTGCCGGTTCCGGGCGAGGCACCCCTCCCGGATGGGAGCGCCATCACCGCCGAGGTAGGGCCAAGACCCCCTGGGTTTGCCGTGCCTCGCGTGCCCCGAGCGCGCGAGGTCTTCCTGGATGCCGAGGCCGTGACGCCCCCCCTACACGCGCGTAGCCGCCTACCAGGCGACTGCTTCACCCCGCTGGGCATGACAGGACGCAAGTCGCTTCAGGACCTCTTCACCGATGCGAAGGTGCCAGTCGCGGCGCGCACGCGCACGCCGGTCGTGCTCGATGCGCGGGGCATCGTGTGGGTGGCTGGCCTGGCACTGGCCGACCGCGTGAAGGTCACCCCGGAGACGCGCCGGCTGCTCCGCCTGCGCTGGTCGGAACCGTTACTAGAGGAGAATGGAAGATGAGTTTTTGGGAGAGCATTCGCCTGCGCTGGAGCGTGGCAAACACGATGGTGTGCGTCGGCCTAGACCCGGATCTGGAACGCATCCGTCGGATTCTCCTGGCCGCGGGCGACCCGGCAGCCGATGCGAGCGCGGAGGATGCCCTCTATGCGTTCAACCGGCGCATCATCGACGCCACAGCCGATCTGGCTGCGGTTTTCAAGCCGCAGATCGCGCACTATGCTGCCTGCGGCGAGGAGGGCCTGCGCGCGCTTAAGCGCACCATCACCTACATTCACACCCGGCGCCCGGAAGTGCCCGTGATCCTGGATGCCAAGCGGGGGGACATCGGCAGCACCGCCGAGCGGTATGCCCAGGAGGTTTTCGAGCATTTTGAGGCCGACGCGGTAACGGTCAACCCCTATCTGGGGGGCGACTCGCTGGAGCCGTTTCTGGCATGGGAGGATCGGGGCGTCTTTGTCCTCTGCCGCACTTCCAACCCGAGCGCGCGCGAGCTACAAGACCTCCCGGTCTGCACCGATGGCCGCCCGCTCTACCAGGAGGTGGCCCGGCTGGCGGCGGAACAGTGGAACTCGCGCGGCAATCTCGGCCTGGTGATGGGCGCCACTTACCCGGATGACCTCCGTGCCGTGCGTGCCATCGCGGGCGATATGCCGTTCCTCGTGCCAGGCGTGGGCGCGCAGGGCGGCGATGTCAACGCGGCGGTGGCAAACGGCAAGGATTCCGCGGGCACCGGCCTCCTTGTCAACTCTTCTCGGGGCATTCTCTACGCCTCGATGGGCGCCGATTTCGAGGCTGCCGCGCGCAATGCCGCGCAGGCGCTGCGCGACGCCATCAACGCCGCGCGCTGATCCCACCCTCGCCTACGAGTCTATCAGCGCTTGCGCATGAGGAGAAAGCATGGCATACGACGAGTTGGTCTTCACGCGCCGAATTCCGGTGCGACATGAAGTGGATATCTTTGTGGCGGGCGGCGGTCCGGCCGGCATTGCCGCGGCGATCGCCGCCGCGCGCCAGGGGCGCACGGTCTTCCTGGCCGAAGGGCATACCTGTTTCGGCGGGATGGGCACGGCGGGCCTGGTGCCGGCTTTCATGCAGTTTGGCGACGGCGTCCATTTCCTGGCCGCTGGCATCGGCCGCGAGGTGTATGACCGCCTCTGGGACCTGGGCGGCACCGGGCCGGACGACC
>JAAZEM010000113.1 GCA_012512265.1 Armatimonadota bacterium
TCCGTGGCGCGAAGGCGGCGCGTGCTGCCTCCGCTCCCGGAGGGAAGGCCGAGGTCACCCTCGTCAACAAGAAGAAGAAAGAGGGGGGCGGCTTTGTCTTCGGCGGCGTGAAGCTGAAGGACCTCTCGATCTTCGCGCGCCAGTTCGCCACAATGATCAACGCAGGTGTCTCGTTGGTGCGTTGCCTCTCCGTCCTGCGCGAACAGACCGCGAGTCCGCGCCTCAAGCTTGTGGTGGCCGACCTCCTGACGGAGGTGGAAGCAGGCTCCACGCTCTCCAGCGCAATGCACAAGCACCCCAAGGTGTTCTCGAACCTGGCTGTCGGTTTGGTTCGCGCCGGCGAGGTGGGTGGTGTGCTCGACGAGACGCTCGAGCGTCTGGCTGGCTTCATGGAAAGCGACATGGAGCTGCGGCGCAAAGTGAAGTCGGCGATGACCTACCCGACGCTGGTCATGATCGCCGCTGTGGGCATCGTCCTCTTCCTGGTGACCTTCATCCTTCCCAAGTTCATGGCGATGTTCAAGGATCTGGGCGTGCAGGAGATGCCGGCGATGACGGCGTTCCTGATGAGCGCGAGCGATTTCCTTACCAAAGGCTTTCCAACGCGCCAGATCATCTTCGTCGCCGTTGGGACGGCGCTCTTCATCGGCTGGAAACGCTTCACGCGCACGAAGGTGGGCAAGCGTTTCTGGGATATGTGTAAACTGAGGGTCCCCGTATTCGGCGCGCTAAACCACAAGATCAGCGTGGCACGCTTCTCCCGTACGTTGGGCACGCTCTTAGTCTCGGGCGTGCCCATCCTCCAGGCGATGGAAACGGTGGCGGGAACCGTCGATAACGAGATCATCGCCGACGCCATCATGAAGGCGCGCGCCGCGGTCCGCGAAGGTGAGTCGATCGGGCCGCCGCTGCAGAAGAGCAAGCTCTTCCCGCCGATGGTGGTGCACATGATCTCTATCGGCGAGGAGACGGGCGCCCTCGATGGCATGTTGGCGAAGGTGGCCGACTTTTACGAAGGGGAAGTGGACGCGGCGCTGGAGTCGTTGACGGCGTCACTCGAGCCGGTGATGATTGTCGGCCTCGGTGCGATCGTCGGCTTCATCGTGATCGCGATGTTCATGCCGCTCATTTCGGTGATGAGCAGCCTGAGCGGCGGGGAGTAGGCCGATCGGAGAGCTCGCGGTACTACCGGCGTGGTTTTGGGTGGGAGCGCTGTTTGTCCTGGGGCTGACGGTAGGCAGCTTCGTCAACGTCTGCATCTACCGGATGCCCCTGGACCAGTCGGTGGTACGACCGCCCTCGCGGTGCCCGGCGTGCAACACGCAGTTGCGAGCCAAAGACCTGGTGCCGGTGCTGAGCTTCCTGATTCAGGGGCGCAAGTGCCGCTATTGCAAGGCGCCGATCTCATGGCGCTACGCCATTGTGGAGAGCCTCACCGGGGTAGCGTTCGCCACGCTCTTCTTCGTGCATGGGCCTAGCGTGGCGCTCCTCTTCGACGCGGCACTCGTCGCGGCGCTGATCGCCATCTGCGCCATCGACCTGGAGCACTATATCATCCCGGACGAGCTGAACCTCTTCCTGGTGGTGACGGGGATCCTGCGCGATGTGTGGGGGCGGGTGACGACCGGGAGTTGGAGCCACGCGGCGCACATCGCCATTCCCTTCACGGAGTGGGAGCTGACCCTCCCTTCGTCGGTTCTCGGTATCGTCGTGGGCTTCACGCTCTTTCTCGCGATCGGGTGGCTGGGGAGCGCGCTCTTCAAGAAGGAAGCGCTGGGGGGCGGCGACCTCAAGCTGGCAATGGGCCTCGGCGCGCACCTGGGTTGGCTCGGGGCGGTCGCATCGTTCTACCTGGCGATTGTCTTCGGCGCAGTCGTAGGAATCGGGCTGATCGCGCTGGGAGTGAAGAAGCGCGGCGAGTATATTCCGTTCGGCCCGGCCATGGTGCTGGGAGCGCTGGCGATCGTTTACGCCGGCTACTGGGTGGTGCCCCTCTTCCTCCGCCTCTACTCCTTGAGCTCAGGCGTGGGTCCGGTGGCCGTGCGCTCGTGGCCGTAACGTGCGTCGGAAAGATGGAACGATAGAGGGTCAGCAGGCGTCAAAAGTCCAGACGTCGAGCAATCCAGGGCGTACGCTTTCCTCCGCGGCACCGCCGGGCGGGATGGGCGCGGCCCTTGGAGGATGCAGTCGGGTTCGTGGCCGCGGTGGGAGTGCGGTGGTGCGGCCGGGCCCGTAGTGGTGATGCGCGCTCCGGGTCGGCGCGCCACGCGAGAACGGGTGATTTATCTCTACCACGCTGTTCTCACAAGAACGGAGGAATGGACGAATGATGAAGACGAAACAACGCGGCTTCACACTCATCGAGCTCCTCACCGTCATAGCGATCATCGCGATCCTCGCGGCGATCCTCCTGCCGGTGTTCGGACGCGCGCGTGAGCAGGGCCGGCGCACCTCGTGCATGAGCAATCTGCACCAGATTGCCCTGGCCATGAAGATGTACAAGCAAGACTGCCGCGGCTATCCGCTCGACTGGGCAGAGACGGGTGGCACAGGTCGCCCCATCTACGCGGATAATCGCTGGTACGGCAACGACAGCAAGACGGTGCCGGGCTACGGCATCGCCACGCTTTATCCCGACTACGTGCCGAACCTCCGGGTCTTCAACTGCCCGAACAACGACGAGACGGACCCGAAGTTTAGCAACGGCGTCGATGGCAAGGATTACGCGCACTGGATCGGCGACGACAACGAGAACAACTACCGGCACTTCAACTCCTACGACGGCAGGGATCCGCTCTTCGAGATCTCGGGAGATGAAGAGCTGACCGCCCATGGCTCCGCGCTTAAGTATCGCCGCCGGCCGTGGAAGTCGTCGGCCTACTCTGGCGGCGGCGGCAGCACCCCCGTCATCTCGCGCGAGCAGGCCAAGCGCATGCTGATCTGGCGGAACCCATCTGAGGATACCGTGATCACCTGGTGCTCGCAGCACCGCGCGGATCCCTATTCGGGCACGCCTCGCAGTGGTGACATGGACCTGATCGTCTACCTCGACGGCAGCACGAAGACTGTTAAGTCGAACCCTGACGCCGGCGAATCCGGGCATGGCTCGAGCGCCGCTGGAGCGCAGTAATCGCCGTGAGCGATGTGCCTTCGCCGTCCTCGGACGCGTGTTCCGGGGACGGCGGAGGGACGCGCATTCCGGGAGATGGAGAGAGCGATGCGCACGTCAAGAGCAGGCTTCACGCTGGTCGAAATCCTGACGGTCATCGCCATCATCGTCATCCTGGCGGCGGTGCTGCTGCCGGTGTTTGGGCGCGCGAAGGAACAGAGTAACCGCACCCACTGCCTGTCGAACCTCCACCAGATTGCTACGGCCATCAAGCTGTATAAGCTGGATGAGCGGGGCTATCCCTACGATCTTCAGGAGACGGTGGCGAGCCCATCACCTCGCCCCTGGATCCCGGGCGAGCGGTGGTTTGGAAGCGGCACGGATGCCGATGGCGACGGCTTGGTCGATACGCCGGATAAGCAACACCCCGGCTATGGGCTCGCGACGCTATATCCCCACTACATCGAGAATATTCGGGTGTTCAACTGCCCGAACAACGAGACGGACGTGCTGAAAGACTCGGAGATGGAGGATCCTCCCGATCCGCCCATCACCGAGGCGCAAGCGGAGGCTCTCACGCGCTGGTCGTTCCAATCGTACGATGGGTGGGACACGGCACTCAACCAGCTGAAGTACGATCGGTACTGGCGGAATGAGCCCGGCCCGAGCGACCCGCCCGACCGGCACTACATCCGCCAGCTGCGGTGGCGCTATCCTCCCGAGGATACCGTGCTCACCTGGTGTACTTTCCACCGTGCGGTGATCGATCCCACGGACCCGCAGCTTGAGAACCTGCGGAAGACCGACCGCGATCTCGTGGTCTACCTGGATGGCACCACTCGGGTGGTGCCGTCGTGGGCGGAGGTTGCCGAACAGGGATCCGGGCACCTCTCGACTCCGGGAGAGCAGGAGTAGGCGCGAGAGGCTATCCGAGAGGCATTGCCCCGGCGGGAGCAACGCGCGCCTCGCCGAAAGGGCGTTCCGGGGCAGCTCTTCGTTCAGGGGCAGAGTGCGTGATGGGGTGGGAGCCAACCCGCCGGGTTCTCCTTGCCCCGATGGTAACGGAACCGGATGTGGCGGCCGCGGGATTCCCGCGGCCGCCGCGCACGTTAGTTAGCACGAAGCGGCCCGCATCCGAAGCAGGCGCCAGGAGAACGCCCCCCTGGCACCCAACAGGTTCCTTGCGGAACAATCATTTCTGGCGCCGCGTCTAACGCCTGGAGAGGCCGTGCAGGGCGGCGGCCGAAAACCACGCTAAAGGGTAGCCTACCGAGCCACGCCGGCGCTGCCGGACGGGATGCGGGAGGCAAAGGCATGAGGAGCAATCATGCGCGCTTTCGAGAGTGACATCACGGGCAAGGTGCTAGCCGGGATTACGCGGCCGGGCGCGACGCGCGTAGGTGAGCGCGGCACGACGCTGCTTGAGGTCCTCGTGGTGTCACTCGTCTTGCTGGTGGGCATCCTCACCGTCATCCGCGTTTTCCCGACCGGTTTCGATGTGGTAGAGCGCGGCGCCTACGTCACGATGGCGAATCGCTACGCAAAAACGCTCCTCGATGATCTCTGCTCGCGGCCGGAGGCGCTTCCTGACGGCGTGCTCCCTGCGGTCTACCTGAGCACGGAGTATCAGGGAACGCGGTGGTGGATCAACGATGACCAGGTGCAGACGTCCGATCTGGAGCCGCGCCCGCCGGGCACCGGCGATGGAGGCCTGCGCGCCTGGGCCAACAGCCTGGTGCAGTTCCGCCGCATCCATCAGGAGACGACTCGCGTGCCTCGGGCGGCCTACCGTGATACTGACGGCAGCCTGTTGGCGCGTTACGCGCTCCGGTTCGCGCCGATAGAGTTCTACAACAGCGAAACCCCCGGCTATTACGACTTGATGACCGTTTACAGCCTGCGGCCTTATGTCAAGGTGGACCGGGATATCCTCGAACGCTACGCCGGCCGGGACGGATACTACGCCATCGATCCGGATGAGGAGGACGAGCAGCACGCGGGCGCCCCCCGGCAGATCTATTTCAGCCGGGTGAGCTATCGGCGCACCTTCAAGATCGATTTCGCCGTGCGCCCCGTCAACGTGAACCCGAACGATTACAATCCCGACGATGTGGAGTATGTGACCGACCGGATCGTTTGGGTGGATGCCGACTCGGACGTGGCGGAGGACGCCGCAGGTGTGGTGAACCTGGGCGATGGGGTCTCTACCGTCTTGGTGCCCGAATCCGAGGTCGTCCTGCGCCGGCTTCGTGACGCGCGCGCCGAGCCCGGCAGCGGCGATCCCCTGTGGTACCGGCTGATCAATGCGACCGTGGGCCTCCTCGAGTTCGGTCCGGGCACGGCCGGGTTGCCCGTGGGCATCAATTACTCGGTGATGGACTGGCAGATCCTGCATGACGACGTGGATGTGCCGATGGAGCCGGACCCAGGGCAGACGGCACCTGCGGAGGAGCAGCTTGCCTGGGTGAAGCTGAGTTTCCCCTTCATCGAGCGCAACCCGATCGGCGCCCCGGAGGATGACCGGCCCGGCATGCAGGAGGCGATCATCCTGCAGAATATCGACCCGAACAGCCCCAATTACGGGGAAGTGATCGATCCGAACAACGATAACAACGGCGCTGATGACTATCCCACCTGGACGTTCGATGATCCCCAGCGGGCTACCGATAACTCACTCGCCGGCCGCCTGGGGTTGCGCGTAGCGAAGTTCAACCAACTCGGCGTCCGCCGTGTCCGCGTCTTCTATCGCACGCGTGATGGCTTCGCCGCGATGGTCGTCAAGCCATATGCCCGCTATACCCCGGTGCCTGCTGCCGCGCGCGTGCCGAGCTACAACCGCTATCGTTCCAGCGGGCACCGGCTCTATTTCGCGGTGGCGGATGTTGGCAAGACCGTGGCGGTGGACTACAGCTACCAGGATGGCGAGGACGGGCCAGTGCGCCGGATCACCGGCGAGATGCACACCATCGGCGTCACCCGGCAGACGCTCGACTCGAATGTGGGCCCGCGCGACTATGGATTCATCGACCTGAACGTTCCGGGGGGAGGCAATTCGATTCGGTCGATTGACTCGGTGCGCGGGCAGTCGGTGGAGGTCCGGGTGACATGGCCCAAGCGCGGCGTGACCAACCGGATGCATACGATTTTGCAGACCGCCTGGGGCGGGGGATTGCCGGAGTTTTGGGACGAGGGGCAAGAAGGCCGCATGTTGGTGCAAAGTGTCTCGGCGGTGGTGACGAAGCCGCGAGACCTGTAGCCTCCGCCCTTCGCGCGGTGGAGGCGAGAGCCGCGGGTTGGCGACTGATGGCCCGCCGTTTGGTGCGGGGAGGACTGGATGTTAGGACGCGGCCTGGGGAGCCGTGAAGAGATGGGATTGGAGCCGCTGATGAGCGCATATATCGCGGATTGCGAGTGGCGGGGTGCGGGTGGCCGTTCGGGCGATCCGGAAGCCGCGGCGCGACCTTGGAAGTCCGCAATCTGCAGTTCCAGGGGAATGACGCTCCCGGAGATCCTGGCGGCGATTGCCATCCTCAGCATCCTTTTCGGCCTGCTGTTCATGCCGTTGATGAAGGCGTTCGGCTATCTGCACACCGCCAACACCGCCATCAGCGTTCAGAATAGCGCGCGAACCCTCTTCGAGAGCGTGACGCGCGAGATCTCGGACGCCATCTATATCTACGATAATTGCGACGATCCCACGCTCGCGTCGCTGATCGTCGTCCTACCCCAAGGCGCCGGGACGAACGTCAGCCAGGTGCCTTCCACGGGCAGCTCGGTGCCGATCCTGATCAATCCGGGACCTGGGCTCGACTATGGCGTGAACACCCCGGTGCATGTCCACTATCAGATCGCGCTCACGCGGTCGCTCGAGCGGCAGCCGGATGGCACGATGGCGCCTGCCTCCTACTGGAACCAGTGGGAGATGGAGAGCCAGGATTTACGGGGAGCGGGCCTGGATCAAATCGCGGAGAATCCGCGCCGGGATAACCTCTATCGGCTGGTCCGCCTGGAGTACCTTCCTTCCGCGCA
>JAAZEM010000114.1 GCA_012512265.1 Armatimonadota bacterium
CCACGCGCGTCGCGGAGCTCTTCAGCTGGGCCGCAGTGGCCTTTTTCGATGCCGGCACCGCCGCCGTGACGCGCACATTCCCCTTCGACCAGTCAACGCGCGCGCCGAGATCGGCCACCACCTGGACGGCCGCGCGGACCGGAGAGGCCATCGCCAGGAAACCCGCCACCGCCGCGAGAAGGAGCGCCCATCGCCGGCTGCCTGCCTGCGCGCCACGCCTCATCACTGCGTTGACCGCAGCGCGCCTATTGCCGATCCCATAGCGGCACATCATCGCGGCCCTCCCCACCGTTAGGACTTCCCGCACCATCCGATTGTTCGCTCGCCTGGCCGGTAGTCGCCTGCTTCCTATCCCCTTCGGCGTGGATCGTCCCTCCGATAAGCGGGCCGTGAGAGCGTGATGGAAATGTGACGCTGGGCAGCTCCCCCACCGGGGTCCCACTCCTCACCCGACCAGCGTGCTCTTGCTCCGGGTGTACTGCAGCTCCACCTCAGCCTTGCGCTGCTCGAGGCAGGCCAGGCTAATCTCGATCACTTCCTCGGCCTCATAGGTGCTCATCGTGCCGATGGTGACCAGATCACAGTCGCGAAGAGTGCTCCAGACGAAGGAGAGGCCCGTCGGCGGGAGCAGCCGGCCGGCCGCAAGCGGCTTGATCGTCATCACCGGCTTCTTCGCGCTGTGGATGATCCTCTGGATCCAGTCGGTCTCCACCTGGCAGAGGAAGCCCGCCGCGTTGTAGGGGGTGATGTAGGTCTCCACATCCGCCCCGCACGCATCCGAGCACGTGATCGCCTCCGGGGCATGGCTGGAGAGCCCTGGCACCATCCCCGCTTCCCGCACGTAGGCCAGATGTTCAATCAGCTGCGGGCTCAGGCAGCGGTTCACCCGGTCGATGCGCGGGTCCGTGACGCATTGGTGGGGAAAGCAGAAGGTCGCCCCGAGCTCCCGGGCCTCATCCACGGATGCCTTCCAGGTGTCGGGATTGCCCGGCTCTTTGTACGCGGGCGTCGTCACCCACAGCATCGGCACGCCCACGCGCTGCTCCACCTCGCGCAGCGCCTCGGCGACGAACTGGCTCTGCATGCTCATGAAAGCGTTGCAGCCGCGGCGCGCAAACACTTCCACCACGCGCGCCATCTTGGCAGGCGTGTCAAACAGCTCCTTGATCAGTCGGTCTTTCGCCCTGCTGGTGTGCGAGTAGCCCAAGAACCAGTTGCTGCCACAGATCAGACGGGGCATCGAGACGCCCCCGACCATGGTACGCGGAAACTCCGACATCGTCACGCACTCCCGAAGCGGCCGAGAACCAACCCGGCCGCTCTTTCCCTCACCGCACACTCCTCGATTGAGGCCGTCTGCCGGGAACGCGCATCCCGCCTCCAGCCCCCCTACATCATTCCCTTGTTATGTAATCCCGCTCACTCTCCTCTCCCACTCTTCGGATGGCATGGGCGGCGCGGGAGGATTCTTCCAAATGCTAGGGGAGCATCGCGGCCGGCGCGAATAGATCTTCCAGCGCGGCCACCGGCCGGCCGTTCCGGGGCCGCTTCCTGATGAGAGAGGAGCCCTCACATGGAGTTCATGGACGTCCTTACCGCGCGTCGTTCGGTTCGGTCCTACACTCCCACCCCGTTGGATCGGGCCACGATCGAGAAGCTGATCCACGCCGCCATTCAGGCGCCCAGCGCCACGAACACCCAGCCGTGGGCCTTCGGCGTGATCACCGGCGTGGAGAGGCTGAAGGAGTATGGAGACCGGGTGAAGGCGAAGCTGCTCCCCGCTCTCGATCAGATGCCGGAGCTGGAGCGCTATCGCGACATGATCACCGATCCGAAATACAACGTCTTCCACGGCGCGCCTGCGCTAGTGGTGATCTACGGCAAGCCAGCGAGCCTGCTTCCGGAGATCGATTGCGCCCTGGCCGCTCAGAACCTGATGCTTGCCGCCGCGGCGATGAACCTGGGCACCTGCTGGATCGGCTTCGCCCAGGAGTTCTTCGACCCGCCCGCGGTGAAGGCGGAGCTGGGCGTTCCGGAGAGCTACAAGGCGATCGCTCCGATTATCGTTGGCCACCCGGCCGGGACCACCCCGCCGGTGCCGCGCAACACCCCCGAGGTCGTCTACTGGATGTAGCGGCGTTCCCGAACGCTGCCACCATAGCCGCCCGCCTTGCCCCCTGGATCACAGCGACAAGGGATCGAGGCGGCACGATGTGAATAGAACTTCTGTCTGCCCGAGCAGAGAAGCGGAAGGCGCGGGATGCGTGCGAGCCTCTTCAAGCGCCTGGTGGAAGAGCGTCGCGGGCAGATGGGAGCGGAGCCGGCCGCGTCCGGAACCCGGCAGAATGGGAGCGGCTAAAGATGCATCTGGATGAGCTGTTGAAGCGGTTGAATGAAACCCAGTCCCTGGAGGCCCTCCAGCCCCACTGGGAAGAATCTCTGGGATCACTGGGCGAAGGGCTCCCTTCCTTCCTGACACCGGAAGAGTATCGGGAGAACCGGGAGTGGTGTGGCTTCGGCCCTGAGGTAGACGCGCTCTTGGATGAGGCGGCGCGCCGGATCGCGGCAGATCGCGGCTTGTGCGCGCTGGCGTGGCACTGCCATCGTCTCCTCTTCACGCACCTCGATTACACCGATCAGGCCTTCCTGCGGAGCTGGCCTTCGTTGCAGGGCGTTTTGGGAGAGCTGCGCGGCGTCTTCTACCTCCTGGCCGTGATGGGCATGGTCCCAACCGTGCGCCGGCTGCACGCATCCATGGACGTGCCCGAGGATGTGACCCGCGAGACGCTCTCTCAGGTATCGTGCGTGGCCGGAAACTACCGGCGCATGACGGGCGGCCTCCTGGGCGTGACAGTAAACACTCTCTTCTGGATGCGCCACTATCCTGCCGGCAAGCTCTTCCGTCTCGGGCGCTTTGAGTATAAGATCGAGCCATTCCGGCAGGGGATCCGCGTCTTCCGAAGCCGCAAGACTGGCGAGACGCTGGCCCTGGCCCCGGATGGCGTGCGCTATAACGGCAAAGGCCATGTAGATGGTACGGCGGGATGCATGGATATCGCGCGCGGGTGGACCGCGATGCTCACCGAGGACGAAGATTCGGTGACCGGCTATCCGATCTCGCCTTACGGCATGGCAGTGCGCACTCGGGTGACGCTCCCGAAGGCGGAGTGGGAGTGCGTGCTGAAGACGGGCGACCCGATCCTCGAAATGCATATCCCAGCGGGCGGGGGGATGACCCTGGATCGCTGCGGCGATTCGATGCGCCGGGCCGCCGCGTTCTTCCGCCGCTACTTCCCGGACAAGCCGACCCGCGCGATCACCTGCGTCTCCTGGATCTTCAACACGCAGTTTGAGGAGATCGAGCCGCGGATGGAGAATCTGCTGGCCTACCAGCACGAGCTGTATCTCCACCCGGTCACCTCCAGCGGCAGGGACGGCCTGTGGTTCGTCTTCCTGCGCGATGACTACGACCCGGCCACGCTGCCCCGAGACACCTCACTGCGCCGCGGGGTGGCCGATTTCCTCGCCGCCGGCAACATCTGGCGCTGCGGTGGGATGTTCTTCCTGTTCGATGACCTGGAGCGGTTTGGCACTCAGGCTTACCGCGCGCAGTGGCCGGTCTCGGTGCTCAAGCGGCAGGGAACGACGCTATGAGCGACGCGGGGCCTGGCCTCGTCCTCTCGCTTGATATCGGCACATCGTCCACACGGGCGGCGCTCTACACCTCCCAGGGCAGGCCCGTTCCAGGCGCGGAGAGCTCGCGCCCCCAGCGCGTCCATACCACGGCCGACGGGGGCGCGGAGATGCACCCCGAGGAGGTGGTCCAGCGCGCCGTTCGGTGCGCTGCCGAGGCGGTGGAGCGTGCCGGGTCCCAGGCACGCCGGATCGTCGGCGTGGGCGTCTGCACCTACTGGCACTCGATCCTGGGCGTGGGAGCCAATGGACGGGCGACCACGCCCATCTACCTCTGGTCCGACACGCGGAGCGTGGCCGAGGTGGAGGCGTTGCGCCAGCGCCTGGATGCCCCGGCGGTTTACGCACGCACCGGGTGCCCGCTGCACACCTCCTATGTGGGCCCGCGCATCCTCTGGATCGCGCGCACCCAGCCGGAGAGCTTCCGCCGCAGCCAGCGCTGGATGTCAATCGGGGAGTACCTTTTCCTGCGGCTTTTCGGGGAGGCGGCGTGCTCGCACTCCATGGCCTCCGGCACGGGCCTATTTGATCTGGGTCGTCTGAGGTGGGACCCCGAGGTACTGGCGGCACTCCCCATCGAGGAGGAGCAGCTCAGCACGCCGGTCGCGCACTCCAGGGCTTCCGTAGGACTGCGTCCGGAGTTTGCCCGTGTCCTGCCCAACCTAAGCGATGTGCCGTGGTTCCCGCCGTTGGGCGATGGCGCGTGCAGCAATGTCGGGAGCGGCGCGGTGAGCCGGCGCCGGGTAGCGATCATGGTGGGCACCAGCGGGGCCATGCGCGTCCTCTGCCCCACCGGCGGTCCCACACCCCCGCAAGGGCTCTGGGCCTACTTGCTGGACGAGCGCCGTTTTCTTCTGGGAGGCGCGCTGAGCAACGGCGGGAACTTCTACACGTGGCTCACCCGCACGCTGCGCGTTGGCCAGCGCGAACGCCTCGAGGAAGCCCTGAGCAGGATGGAGCCAGATGCCCACGGGCTGACGGTTCTCCCCTTCCTCATGGGCGAGCGCAGCCCGGGGTGGCGCGGTGATGCCCGTGCGGTGATTGCCGGCCTCTCGGCGCACACCTCGCCCCAGGAGATCATCCGCGCCGGCCTGGAGTCGGTGGCCTACCGGTTCGCTCTGATCCACGAGCGCCTGCGCGACCGCCTGGACGCGGGGCCAGACTACCGCGTCATCGCCACCGGCGGCGCCCTGCTCTATTCGCCCCTCTGGATGCAGATCATCGCCGACGTGCTGAACCGACCGGTCGTGGCATCCCGCGAGAAGCAGGCTTCAGGGCGCGGCGCCGCGCTCATGGCGCTCGAAGCCCTCGGAATGATCCGAGGGATCCAGAGCGCCCCCTTCGCCTTCGGAAAGGTCTACCACCCCGATGCCGCCCGGCACGCGCGGTACATGGAAGCCCTCGCCCGGCACACTGCCCTCTACCGCCGCCTGCTGGAATGAGCTCCACGCCCCCGGCACGCAGGAGAAAGGCCGTCTGGGTGGGAACCTCTTTGCAGAACCCCGCTGCTCGGGAGGAGGACGGAAAGCCCATGCGCGCGTCGCGCATCCGCATCAGAACACTTCTCCTGCTGGTGGCAGCTTGTCTGTCCTGGCCGGCGGCGATACGGGAGAGAATCGCGATGACAGAAGCAGCCGTTGAGTTTGACCGTCGCGCGGCGGTCGTTCGCCACCTGAACCAGCACTTCCCCGCGCCCCAATTCGAGTCACGAGAAGAGTGGGAGGCGCGTGCGCGCGAGTTGAGGGCGCACATCCTCGCCAGCGCTGGCCTCTCGCCCATGCCGGAGCGCTGCCCGCTGGATCCCATCGTGACGGGAGAGATAGAGGGCGATGATTATGTGATCCGCCGCGTCGCCATCCAGACGCTCCCCGGCTTCTACCTGGGCGGAAACCTCTACCTGCCCAAAGGGAAGCAAGGGCCCTTTCCCGGCATCGCCAACCCGCACGGGCACTGGAAAACCGGCCGCATTGAGCATCAGGAGCGGGGATCGATTCCGGCGCGGTGCATCACCTTCGCGCGCATGGGCTGTGTCGCCTTCGCCTACGACATGATCGGCTACAACGACACCCGCCAGCTCCCCCACACCTTCGGTGGCGACCGCGAGGCGCTGTGGGGCATCAGCCTCGGCGGCCTCCAACTGTGGAATAGCATTCGCGCCCTCGATTACCTGGAGTCGCTGCCGATGGTCGATCCGGAACGCCTGGCGTGCACGGGGGCTTCCGGGGGTGGCACGCAGACATTCCTCCTCTCCGCTGTTGACGACCGGGTGAAGGTGGCAGCGCCGGTCAACATGATCTCGCTGCACATGCAGGGAGGCTGCCTCTGCGAGAATCCGCCCAACCTCCGAGTGGAGTGCACCAACGTCGAGATCGGCGCGCTGATGGCCCCCCGGCCGCTGCTCCTGGTGGCGGCGACCGGCGACTGGACGCGCAACACCCTCGAGGAGGAGTTCCCCGCGATCCAGGCGGTGTACCGGCTGATGGGCGCCGAAGAGAAAGTGCATGCCCTCCGCTTCGACGCTCCGCACAACTACAACCTGCAAAGCCGCGAGGCGGTGTATGCCTGGATGGGCCGCTGGCTCCTGGGCATCAACGACCCCGATCAGCTGAAGGAGCAGCCAATCGACTTGCCTGATCCCAAGGTGTTGCTCACCTTCCCCGATGGCCAGCTTCCCGAGGGTGCCGCCGATCAGGAGGGGATCACGCGCTACCTGGTCGAGCGCAGCGAGAAGCAGCTGGCCGCGCACTGGCCACGCGATCAGGAGACGGCGCGCCAATTCAGAGAGACCTATCTCCCGCTGTTGAGCCATAGCCTGGGCGTCGCCGCGCCGGCCCCGGAGCTCGTCACCGCCACCCCGGCGGGCGGATCCACGCGGGCCCAGCGCCTCATCCTGGGGCGGAAGGGCGCCGGCGACCGGGTGCCCGCGCGCCTACACCGGTCCCGCCGTCAGAAGGGTTCGGCGCCGGGCGTGCTCCTCGTCACGCCAGAAGGAATCCGCGCCGCGGATGGCCCCGGGATCACCTCGCGCCTGGTCGGGCAGCTCTCGCGCGAAGACCGGCACGTGCTTCTGATCGACACCTTCCTGACGGGCGGCTCGAAAGCCCCGGAGACGCGGGAGAAGGAGATCTCTGAGATCAAGTACTTCACCACCTATAACCGCACCGACATCGGGAACCGGGTGCAGGATATCCTGACAGCGCTCGCGTTCCTCCGGGCGCAGGAGGGTGTCTCACGCGTGCAAGTGGTCGGAGTTGGTGAGGCGGGCCTCTGGGCCGTCCTGGCGTGCGCCCTGGATGGCCGGGTGGATGCCGCCGCGATCGACCTGGCCGGGTTCGAGATGACCGACGATCATTTCCTGGAGAAATTGAACGTGCCGTTCCTGCGTCGGGCAGGAGATCTGGTCACCGCGGCCGCGCTCTGCGCCCCGCGCCGCCTGTCTTTCTGGCGGGTTCACCCTTTCTTTCCGATGGGCAAGGTGTTCGACGCATATGCCGCGTCCGGGAAGCCCGGGGCGGTGCAGTTCACGTCCATGGCGCTCGACGCCGAGGCGGTGCAGGCCTGGCTCGGGCTGTGATGGCACGGAGCCCCCACGCAAGGAGAGCCCGCCGCCAGGGAGATCACCGCAGGGCGGCGGGCCATGCCCGGGCATCGGAGTGCCCGCCCGGCGTCCGATGATCCGGCACCGAGGAGAGAGAGATGCTGTTCAACCATTCCATCATACGATTGACCATCGCCCTCTTCGCCACCCTGGCGCTCTCTATCGCCACCGCCATGGCGGCCCCGGCGGGGAGAAGGGACGCGGTCGTTTTGGTCGAGGGAGGTAAGGCGCGCGCCGCCGTCGTTGTGCCCGCCACCGCCGATGACCAGACGAAGGCGGCCGCCGAGCTCCTGATCCGCTATGTTGAAAAGGCGACCGGCGCGAAGCTGCCCCTCCACGCCGAGGGTGCGAAGGAAACCGCCGCGCTCCCGGCGCGAGTCTTCGTCGGACCGTGCCAGGCCGTCACGCAAGCGAAACTCCTTCCCGAGGGAATGGATGGCGACGGGTTTGTGATTGCGCCTGTCGGCAGAGACGCGCTCGCCATCGTGGGCCCAACGCCGTGGGGCACCGAGTTTGGCGTCTGCGAGTTCCTGGAGCGGTATGCCGGCGTGCGCTGGCTGATGCCGGGTCCGGACGGCGAGGACGTGCCGCGAGCGAAGGATCTCGTGGCAGCGCGCGAGACGATTCGCCAGGAGCCGGCCTTCTTCTCGCGGCTTTTCAGCGGCCTGCGCGGTCCAGCACAGGTCGAATGGGCACGGCGAAACCGGATGCATGGGCGGGTGAGCTTCCACCACAACCTGATCCACCTCTTCCCGCCGGAGAAGTACACAGCGACGCATCCGGAGTTCTTTCCGATCCGCAACGGCAAGCGCTTCCTGCCAAAGGACAGCACGGTCCACGGCTGGCAGCCCTGCTTCACCGCCGAGGGGATCGTCGAGGAGGCGATTCGGAACATCAACGCCTACTTTGACGAGCATCCGGAGGCGACATCCTACTCCCTGGGCGTCAACGACAGCAGCGGCCACTGCGAATGCGAGCGCTGCCAGGCGCGCGATCCGGGTGGCAACAACTTCCTTGGCCGGCGCGACGTCTCCGACCGCTACTTCGAGTGGGCAAACAAGGTGGTCGAGGGCGTCCTGAAGAAGCATCCGGATAAGTTCTTTGGCTGCCTCGCTTACTCGGAGGTCGCGGCGCCTCCCACGCGCGTGAGAGTCCATCCGAGGATCATCCCCTACATGACGTACGACCGGATGAAGTGGGCCGACCCCGAGATCCGGGCCGAGGGCGAGGAGATGACCCGGGCGTGGCACCGCACGAGCCCGACCATCGGCTGGTACGACTACATCTATGGCAGCCCCTACTGCCTGCCGCGGGTCTACTTCCACCGCATGGCGGAGAGTTACCGTTTCGCGCGCGCCAACGGGGTGAAAGTCCATTACGCCGAAGCCTACCCCAACTGGGGCGAGGGCCCGAAGCTGTACATCTCGCTC